>JARFRG010000109.1 GCA_029287375.1 Boseongicola sp.
GGTTTACCTTTTTCGTGGTCGTGGTCGTGGTCGTGGTCGTGGTCGTGGTCGTGGTCGTGGTCGTGGTCGTGGTCGTGGTCGTGGTCGTGGTCGTGGTCGTGTTGGTAAAGTGCCAAGGCTCCGCCAGTTCCGGTGCCAAAAAGTGCGCGGTACTCCGGCGCACTTGCGACTTGCGCCGGATGGCCTTCGCAGCAGATATGCCCATTCAAACAGATCACTCGATCCGACGCGGCCATCACCACGTGAAGTTCGTGACTAACCATTAAAATGGCGCAGCCGGTTTCGTCACGAATACTCGCAACCAACTGATAGAATGCGGCCGATCCAGGCTGGTCCAAACCTTGAGTTGCCTCATCCAGAATCAATAATTCAGGTCTCGAAAGGAGCGCTCGTGCGAGCAGTATACGTTGAAATTGCCCCCCCGAAAGCTCGGACATTTGTTTGGCAACAAGGCTTTCGCCACCAACAAGCGTCAGAACTGCCAGGGCCGCGCTGTCGGAGACCCTGGATGGCAAGGAAAGAAAACGTCGAACCGTCATGGGTAGCGTCGGATCAATGTGAAGCGATTGCGGAACGTAGCCAATTCTCAAATTGGGCTTGAGGGTCAGGCCACCGCTTTCGATCGAGACTGCGCCAATGATGGCCCTCAGCAGAGTTGATTTCCCCGATCCGTTAGGCCCGACAATTGTAACGATCTCGCCACTGCGGACCACCAAATCTACATGGTCGAGCACACGTTGTCCGCCAAGGCGAATTGACATTTTTTCTGTTGTGAAAAGTGTGCTCAACGCGCCGGTTCCTGACAATCGGGGCAGAGACCCTCAATTTCAACCACCGTGCTTTCTATTCGAAAGCCAGCGGCCTTTGCCGTTCGACCTATGAGGCCGCGTTTTGGCTCGGTATTGGTTTCAGCGACGGTCGCGCACTTTCGGCAGATCAAAAAGGCGGGTGTGTGCTCTTGCCCAGAATGTCCGCACGCGACAAAAGCGTTAAGCTTTTCAACTTTGTGGGCGAAACCATTGTCGACCAAAAAATCCAGGGCACGATAGGCAACAGGAGGTTGTGAGCCGAGACCTTCGTCCCGAAGTCTGTCAAGAATATCATAGGCGCCAATCGCGCGATGCTCGGCGAGCAAAATCTCCAGAACCCGTCGCCGCACAGGTGTGAATTGAAGTCCGGCATCGCGACAGTATTCGTCCGCACGTGCAACAGCTTCAGAGATGCAAGACGAATGGTCGTGCTGCTCAAATCCAAGGGGCGGCATGCGCAATTTCCTTTGCGGCTAATTGGGGTGTTGATATGTTATAAGATAACAACTATCAAGGCCGCCGTTCGTACATCCGTTAGGAATTATCATGCGTTTAATGCTCGTACCTTCTGCCGTTCTGGCGCTTGTGACATACACGATCGAGGCGCGGGCAGAGGTGCCGAATGTTGTGGCTGACATCGCGCCCGTTCACGCGCTCGTTTCTAAAGTCATGGAAGGCGTCGGGGTACCTGAATTGTTGCTCCCGGCGACTGTATCGCCTCATGATTACGCGCTTCGTCCGTCCGATGCGCGCAGCCTTCAGGGCGCAGACGTTGTATTCTGGGTTGGGGCCGCGCTTACGCCGTGGTTGGGAGAAACGCTTGTTTCGCTGGCACCGGGTGCGCGTCGGATGTCGATGCTTGAGGTCGAGGGTACATTCCTTCTTGAGTTCCGAGAAGACTCCGTTTTTCAAACCGACAGCGTAGCCGACCTTCACGCCAACGGTCATGATCATAGCCATGATGAAGATCACGACCATTCTGGGACAGATCCGCATGCCTGGCTTGATCCGCAAAACGCGGGGCAATGGCTTGAGGCAATTGCGCAAGAATTGTCCGTGATCGATCCTCAAAACGCTTCGAAATATCAAGCGAACGCCATGGCAGCGGCGTCGGAAATCAAAGATTTAGCCGCAAGCATTTATACTGGTCTAGCGCCAGTTCGTGAGATGCAGTTTGTGGTTTTGCACGACGGGTATCACTACTTTGAGAACCGGTTTGATTTATTCGCGCTTGGTGCGATTTCCGAAAGCGATGCCGCCGCTCCAAGTGCGGCGCGCGTCAGCGAGATCCGAACGGCACTTGAAGCGTCACAAGTAGGTTGTGTGTTTTTGGAAGCGCAAATCTCTTCGCCTCTGCTGTCGGCAATTGCAGAAGAATTTGAGATTCCAGTTCGGGTATTGGACCCTATTGGTGTCGGCCTGAGTCCAGGCCCTGAGCTGTATTCGGAGCTGCTGAGCGGGATGTTGGCATCGTTTAAGAGCTGTCTCTGAAGGCAATTGCTTGCCAGTCGGATGTTGGCAAAATTAATGTATACATTAAAGTATTTGACTAAACGTGCGTAAGCCGTCTAAATGAGGTCTGGAAGAGAAGGGCTGTCATGCACGTTTTGTCAGGAAAGAGTCGCGCGGATGAAGCCTATTCGCGCCTCAAGTCTGATATTCGCGAGAACAGAATGCCGCCCGGATACCTGGAACCAGAGCCGGAACTCGCCACACGGTTGGGCATGTCACGAACCCCGGTCCACGAGGCACTGATCCGACTTCAGGCGGAGGGAATGGTCGAGTTGGTTCCGCGCCGGGGCGCTCGGGTCTTGCCTATCAGCGCAGAAGATATGCGCGAAATTTACGGAATTCTCAAAGCGCTGGAGCCCGAAGCCGCCGCACGTTTGGCCGCGCAAAATCCGGACGAGAGGGCGCTTGCTCCCTTGGATGCTGCCAATGATGCCATGACTGCGGCCCTTGAGGATGGCGATTTGGACGCCTGGGCGGCGGCGGATGACCGCTTTCATCAAACATTGCTCAGGTTGCACGGAAATCGGCGGCTTGCGCAGTTTGTGTCATCACTTTTTGATCAATCACACAGAGCACGCATGGTGACACTTCGACTGCGTGAGCCGCCAATTATCTCGACCGCTGAACACCGCGTTATCCTTGAGTTTCTGCGTCGTGGAGACGTCGATGGAACGCGCGACGCGTTCAGGCGACACCGAGAGCGCACGTCCTCTGAGCTAATCGCAATCTTAGAAAACTATAGACTGCCGCAACTTTGATGCGACGATCTAAAAGACAGGAGCGCCGCCAATGACCCGGCCTACGACTATCGCTTTGATCAAAGGTGACGGAATTGGTGTTGATGTAACCGATGCCACAACCGTCATCGTTGATGCTGCCATAAAGAAAATGGGCGGGACTGCCCTCACCTATCAACCCATCGAAGCAGGTGCCGGTCTTTATCAGCGAACCGGTCTGGATATTGAGGTCAGCGGTGAAGAGCGGGCCGGGGACGCGGATGCGATCCTGTTGGGGGCGATTGGATTGCCGTCAGTTCGCAGGCCCGATGGAACCGAGATCGCGCCGCATCTGAGACTCCGAGACCGGTACGGGCTCTATGCGGGTGTGCGCCCCGTGAAAGCCTATCCAAACGCACCGCAGAGGTTAGCCGATCCACGGGCTGCGGGTATCGATCTGATCATCTTGCGCGAGTCGACCGAAGGTCTCTTTTATTCGGCCGCGGTACACGGGCGCGGCGAGATTATTGGAGACAGCGAGGCGCGTGACATCCTTCGGATCACCAGAACGACGACAGAAAAGCTTCATAATTTTGCGTTTCGCCTGGCGACACGTCGAAAGGAACGCGGTGGAAAAGGCAAGGTGACTTGCGTCGATAAAGCAAATGTCTTCAACTCGATGGCGTTCTTTCGCAAGATTTTTGATGAGATTGCGCCGATGTATCCCTCTATCGATCATGACCACGCATATGTAGATGCGCAGGCCCTGAATCTCATACGGCAACCGTGGGAAAGCGACGTCTTGGTAATGGAGAATATGTTTGGAGATATTCTTTCTGATCTTGGTGGTGGTCTGGTCGGGGGCATGGGGATGGCATCCTGTGCCGAGATCGGTGACGATCACGGGCTTTTTCAACCCGCCCACGGAACTGCGCCGGACATCATGGGGCAAGACAAAGCCAATCCTTTGGCGGCCATTCTCAGCGGGGCTTTGATGCTTGAATACCTTGCCGAAAAACTGGATGACGAGGCTTATGCTGCTGCCGGCCAGACTATCAACGATGCAGTAGAAAAAGGGTTTTCTCAGGACCGGATACGCCCAATGGAGTTTGGCGGAGACATGGGTACGAAGGCCGTCACAAAAGAGATCCTTGCGCAAATTGATGTTGCCTGACCAGAGTGCGCAGGCGCTCAAAAACATTGGATCAAGTGGATGAATGAAAACCAGCTCCGAGATCGGATCGCAGAAATGGGGCGTTCGTTGTTTGATCGCGGCCTTACCTTCGGCTCGACCGGGAACATAAGCGTCAGACTTGAGGACGGTTGGCTGATGACGCCCACTGGGTCAAGCCTAGGGAATCTCGATCCATCGCGAATTTCTCGTCTCGATGCGACGGGCCTTCATATTGGCGGCGATGCCCCAACAAAAGAGGCGTTTCTTCATTCAACAATGTACGAGTGTCGTCCGAACGCAGGCGCAATCGTTCACTTGCATTCAACACATTCAGTGGCAGCTAGTTGTTTACATGATGTGGATCCCAAGAATGTTCTCCCGCCTCTAACCGCTTACTTTGTGATGCGTATTGGCGTCTTACCGCTGATTCCCTACTTCCCACCTGGCGATGTTAATTTGGCGCGAGCGGTCGCAGAGATGGCGTCGGACCATCATGCCGTATTACTGGCCAATCATGGTCCGGTCGTTGCGGGCGTGTCATTGGAAGACGCGATCTATGCGACCGAAGAACTGGAAGAAACCGCAAAGCTGTTCCTTGCGTTAAAGGGGATGCGGACGCGACCGCTGACCGGCGAACAAGTTGCGGACTTGAAAAGACGCTTTCCGACGAAAACCTAACAAGGAGACCTGCAATGTTCGCTGTTTGCGTCACATTTCGAATTCGGAAAGAACAAATGCAAAAATTTATGCCGCGGATGCAAAAACAGGCGCACGATAGCCTGACATTGGAGCCGGGCTGTCATCGTTTCGATATATGCAGCCAAAGCGCAGCAGGCGGCACGGTTTTTCTTTACGAGTTGTATGAAGATTCCGCAGCGTTTGATCTGCACAACGACAGTGCGCATTTTAAATCCTTTGCGGCAGATGTGAGCAATTGGGTCGCTGGGAAGGAAGTGAAGACATTTGATATCGTCGATACTGGTGAGGTCGCTTAAAATCATCGCTTACTCTTAAAGAGCACGGAAAAGTCCGAAACTGGTTTTGTTGCATGTGATAGCGAAGTGCGCCTCTCAGTGTTGAGAACTGCTTCAACCAGCACGCTCGGCGCAAAACATTGCAATCAAGCCTTTTCAGGCTGCCAGCCCAGGCCATCCTGCCTGCCTAAATTACTCTGAGGGACTGGATTCGCGTCGAGCGTAAATCGATTTCGGTGAACAATAGACACGGGCGATAAACCCGATCAGTGTCTTGATCTCTGTGCTCCAGGAGCTTCTCAGGAAGGCAGGAGTGTCACGAATGACCGCCATTTGCGAATGCCTGTCGGATATCACCTGCATTCTTCATCATTGCTTTCAAGACGCTGTCGCGCGGACCGATTGCTTTGACCGAGCCGGCCTCAAGTACAAGCAGGTTATCGCATTCGGATATTGCCATGGGCCGATGCGTCATAACGACTGCGGAACGCCCTTCTGATTTCATAGCTCTGATGGCAGCGTTCAGGGCCTCGGTCCCTTCTTGGTCGAGGGCCGAGTTTGGTTCGTCCAGCACGAGGAGAACCGGATCTCCGAAAAGTGCGCGTGCCAGTGCGATCCTTTGTCGTTGCCCGCCTGACAGTCCAATTTTCGGATCATCAATCTGGGTGTCATAACCGTTCGGCAAGGTTAGGATCATCTTGTGTGCGAGCGCTTTTCGCGCCGCTGCAACGACGAGTTGGCTGTCCGGATTTTGTGCCATTCGCCCTATGTTTTCAGCGATACTTCCGCTTAGAAGCTGGGCTTCCTGCGGTAGATATCCAATGTATGTACCCAGAGCGTTAGGGCAGTATTGCGACAATGATGCCCCGCCAAGGCGCACTTCTCCGACGGTTAGCCGCGCCTGATTCAAAAGCGCCTTTGCAATTGTAGTTTTCCCTGACCCGCTGCGGCCGATTACACCAAGTGCCTCACCCGGACCGATCGTGAAGCTGACATTGTAGAGGATTGGCGGAGTGCCAGGGCCACCGGAAATGGTCAGCCCTTTTGCAATCAATTGGCTTGAGGGTTGCGGAAGTTTTGTCGGATTGGCAGGGCTACCTGTTGTTTCCAAAAGGCCTGCGAGGGAAACCCAGCTTTGTCTTGCCTGAACCAATTGCGGCCATCTGGACAGCAGTTGTTCTAGCGGTGTCAGAGCGCGCCCCAACAAGATTGAACTGGCAATCATTGCCCCCGGTGTGAGCTGCCCCTGCAAAACAAGCCAAGCTCCTAGCGCTAGGATCAATGACTGCAGAAACAATCGGAATGACTTTGTCAGCGTTGAAAGGCCACTGTTCCAGTCGGAGGCTCTCATTGCTTGGATCAGTGACGCATTGCGCAGTTCCATCCACCGGTCCGCAATCGTGTCAACCATTGCCTGGCTCCGGATAAGTTCAGCGCGTTGCCCAGCGGACTCTGAAAACCCATGTGCTTCTGATGAGGCCATGTGCGCTCGGCCTATGCGCCGATAGGTAGCAATTTGGTTTGTGCAAGCCAGAGCAACAAGAACACTGCCCCCGGCAAGAGCGAGCAAACCGAGAGATGGGTGAAGAACGAAAATTATTGCAATGAAGGCGGGCGTGAAGGGCACATCCATCAGCGCGGTCAAAGCAGGGGATGCACAAGTCGATTGTATCACCTCAAGATCTCGCGTTGCCGAAGCAGGTCTG
>JARFRG010000156.1 GCA_029287375.1 Boseongicola sp.
TCGCCGCCCCCGACGAAATGTTCAAAATCGAGCCACCGCCCCGCGCAATCATCCCCGGCAGAACCGCCCGCATCCCGTAGAAAACGCCCTTGAGGTTAACATCAATCACCCGATCCCAGTCCGCCGGATCAATCGCCGCCAAATGCGCAACGGGTTCGATCATGCCCGCGTTGTTCACCAACACATCGACCCGACCAAAGGCCGCCTCTGCCGCTGCAACAGCCGCCTCAACCGACGCGAAATCGCTCACATCACAAGGCACCGCCAAGGCGGAACCCCCAATCGACGCCGCCAATTCCGCAATGGCATCGCTGCTGCGTGCCACCAAAACAACGTTCGCACCCGCTTCAGCGAAGACCGCCGCCGCCGATGCACCGATCCCGCGACTTGCTCCCGTGATCATCACGGTTTTGCCATTAACAGACATCTCAGACCTCATTTGTGCCATACTGCGTGTTACCAAGGCCACGCTTACCCCAGTCCTCATCCGGGCAACACCCTTGCCTTGACGCCCCTCGACCCACAACGGATTGTGCTGCTACCCCCGAATTTTGGACCGGATCGATATTATGCCATTCTTTCGCACCCTGACACTCACCTCTGTTCTCGCTCTTTCCGCTGGTCCGGCCCTTGCCGATCTGACCCCGACCCAGGTCTGGGACGACTGGCAATCGCTCCTTGCGAACTACGGCTCCGAGTTGTCGTTTGAACGCACCAGCAACGACGGAAATTCAATTTCGATCATCGGTCTGACTGCCACCTTCCCTGTGGTCGACGGCTCGTCAGTCATGGAACTTGGCACACTTACATTTGCCGACAACGGCGACGGCAGCGTCACAATCGAGATGGAAGACGACATTCCGATTTCTGTCGAAGTCAATGGCCCTGATGGCGCAGAAGGTGCGGTCAGCATGACGATCAACCAACCCGGCGCACAGCTCGTCGCCTCTGGCACACCCGACAAACTGCACTACGATTTCAATTATCCGGTCGTCGGGATGACTGACTTCACGATCGAAGGGCCTGATGTACCAGAAGGCATTCCCCTCACATTCGAGTTCGCATTCTCGGCACTCGAAGGATTCGTCGCATTAGAAGGCGCGGGCGTTCGCAGCTATAGCAGCGATTCAACTATCGGACTTCTGTCCATGATCATGGATTTTCAGGGCGAAACCGACGAAGAAGGCTCAGGCACGTTCAACCTGATGATGAAGAACCTGACGCAGACCGCGAAAGGCACCATCGGAACCGTCAGCGCAGACATGTCCCTTTCAGAACTGATCCAGAACGGCACGTCACAAACCGGCACCGGATCCCACGGTGAGGTCACATACGAACTCAACGTCGTAACCCCCGACGGAAGTTTCGAGATGGCAGCCGCCGCCACATCGGGCGAAATCTACGGGAACCTCTCGGAAACAGGCATCGCCTACGGCGGCGTCACCAACGATGTCACCATGTCCATTGGCGGCTCTTCGATTCCGCTTCCGCCACTGACCTTCCGCATGGCGCAAACCGGCGGAGATTTTGCGATCCCGCTCATTCCGGGCGAAGACCCACAGACTTTCGCAATGACATTCAGCCTTGTTGGCCTCGAAATAGACAACATGCTTTGGGGTATGATCGACCCGGCAGGCGCGCTTCCACGCGACCCGATCACCTTCATGCTTGATACCAGCGGCAAGGTCATCGTGACCGAAGATTTCACCGCTCCCGAATATGCGGAAAGCGGCACACCATCCGTTCCCGGCAGTATCGAAGAACTGAACGTCAACACATTGAAACTTTCCATCGCGGGCGCTGAACTCATCGGCGACGGGGCCTTCACTTTCGACAATTCCATGGGCATGCCCGCTCCGGTCGGTGTCGCCAACCTGATGCTTACGGGGGGCAACGGCCTCCTCGACACCCTCGTTGGAATGGGCCTTGTGCCGGAAGAGCAAGCCATGGGCGCACGCATGATGCTCGGCCTCTTCGCCCGCCCGGGAGAAGGCGAAGACACACTGGAATCGACCATCGAGTTTAACGAAGACGGCTCAATCCTCGCCAACGGCCAGCGCATCCGCTGACACAGACCAGATCCCTCGACCCAAGCGGCGTCCCACCCCAGGGCGCCGCTTTTGCATTTGGCTCACCCCAGACCTTGCGACGTCGCGCGTCGCGGACTACCTCCTGAGCAACCCCGCCAAAGGATGCCGCATGACCGACCTCGCCAAGCTGACCGACGCCCTTCTGAGTGCCGCAAAGAAGGCGGGTGCAGACACTGCAGACGCCATCGCAACCCACGGCACCTCTGTCACAATCAATGTGCTGAACGGCGCCCTCGAACAAGCCGAGCGCGCCGAAGGCACCGACATCGGTCTGCGCGTCCTCATCGGCAAACGCCAAGCCTGTGTCTCCGCCTCTGACACCTCCCCCGACACCATCGCAACAATGGCCGAACGCGCCGTCGCCATGGCCCGCCTCGCGCCCGAAGACCCGCACATCGGCCTCGCCGACCCCGACCAGATCGCCAGGGCCTGGGATACCAACGCCCTCGACCTGGCCGAAGACGCCCCTGAACCCTCTGCCGCGCATTTCGAACAGGCAGCCCTCACCGCCGAGGCCGCCGCTCTTTCGCACAAAGGCATCACACAGGCCGACAGTGTTGCTGCAGGCTATAGCCGCAATGCCATCCATCTTGCCGCCACGAATGGCTTTTCCGGAGGATATGCCCGCACATCGCATGGATTGTCCTGTGTCGCCATCACTGGCACAGGCGCCGACATGGAGCGCGACTATTTCGGCGACAGCCGCATCTATGCCGCCGATCTCATGTCCCCCGAAGAGATCGGCCACATCGCCGCCGAACGCACGTTGCAACGCGCCGGGGCCACTAAACCGCCCACCGGCACCTTTCCCGTCCTTTACGACGAACGCATTTCGACCGGCCTCATCGGCCACCTCATTCAAGCCGCTAATGGGGCCGCCATCGCACGCGGCGGCTCATGGCTGCGCGACCGCCTTGGCGAACAGGTTTTGCCAAAAGGCCTCACCCTCGCCGAAAACCCCCATCGCGCCCGGATTGGCGGCTCCAAGCCCTTCGACGCCGAAGGCCTCGCCACCAAAGCGCGCAACATCGTCGAAGACGGCATCCTCATGGGCTGGACCCTTGATCTTGCAACGGCCCGAAAACTCGGCCTTCAAAGCACCGCCTCGGCCGCGCGCGGGACTGGCGGCCCGCCAAGCCCATCCAACGGCAACGTCGCCCTAACCCAAGGCTCACAAAGCCGAAAAGACCTGATCCGCGATATGGGTACAGGTCTCCTTGTGACATCCCTCATCGGCTCCACTATCAACCCGACCACTGGCGACTACTCGCGCGGAGCAAGCGGCTTCTGGATCGAAAACGGCGAAATCAACTACCCCGTTGCCGAATGCACGATCGCCGGCAACCTCCACCAGATGCTCGCATCACTCATTCCCGCCAACGACGCCCGTGCGCACCTGTCACGCGTCGTCCCCTCGCTCCTCGTCGAAAGCATGACGATTGCTGGCGCCTGACCTCGCCCTCCTGAAAACCGCTGCCGTCGAGGCCGGTGAAATCGCCCGAAAATACTGGCGCGAAGACCCGCAGGTCTGGGACAAAGGCGGCGACGATCCGGTCTCCGAGGCCGACTTCGCCGTTGATACCCACCTGAAAACCACTCTCCTCGCCGCGCGTCCGGACTATGGCTGGGTCAGCGAAGAAACCGTAGACGACCCTGCCCGCTTCCAAGCCTCCCGCGTCTTCGTCATCGACCCAATCGACGGCACAAGGGCGTTTGTCGCAGGCGAAAAAACCTGGGCTCACTCTCTCGCCATCGTCGAAAACGGCGCGCCCATCGCCGCCTGTGTCTACCTTCCCGTGCGCGATAAACTCTACCTCGCAACGAAAGGCGGCGGCGCGACGCTCAACGACACACCCATCACCGCCGCGGCATCGAAACTCACCGACAAAACCACTCTTCTCACTCCCAAAGTCACGCTTAAACCCGACTTCTGGAAAGCCACGCCTCCGACCTTCGAGCGCCACTTCCGACCCTCCATTGCCTACCGCCTCGCCCTCGTTGCAGAAGGCCGTTTCGACGGCATGCTGACACTTCGTCCAAGCTGGGAATGGGACATTGCTGCAGGCGCTCTCCTTGTCACCGAAGCAGGCGGCCAGGCCACTGATCGCCGGGGCAATGCCCTCACATTCAACACCCCAAGTCGTCAATCGGCGGGGGTGGTGGCGGCGGGCGATAACGTGCATGCGGCTGTAATCGATCAACTGGCGTGATGAGCCTGCGCTTGCCCCACCCGCAGCGGCGGGTCTCACCGTTTACTGGTAACTCGCACTGAGATGGCGCAATGTAAGCCTTCCTCGTGCAGTCACGGAAATTTCTGAATGACGAATGTTTCAGGCCACAAAGAACGGCCCCTTTTGGTGATCGGCTGGCATGAATGTATCAGCTTGCCCGAATTGGGCCTGCTGGATTTTGCCGTAAAGGTCGACACAGGCGCGAAAACGACAGCCCTTCACGCGGACAACATCGAATTGTTCAAACGAGATGGCGACAAATGGGTCCGCTTTACTGCACCTTCCATTCTCGGCACGCCCGCGCAAACCTGCGAATTTCCGGTCTTCACCAAACGCGACATCACCAACACCAGTGGGTCGCCAGAAAACCGGATCGTGATCCGCACACCGATGGTCCTTGCTGGGCGTCGCTGGAAAATCGACGTCTCTCTCACAGACCGTGGAAGCATGCAGTTTCCGCTGATCCTGGGGCGACGCGCCCTTCGCCGCCGCAACATCGCCGTTCACCCTGGAAAATCCTACCTGGTAAGCGCCAAGCCCAACCTAAAAGGTCTATAACTATGAAAATCGCAATGCTCGCTCGCAATGCCGAGCTTTACTCGCATCGGCGTCTGAAAGAAGCGGCCGAACAACGCGGGCACGAGCTTAATATCATCAACACTCTGCGGTGCTATATGAACATCGCATCGCGCAGACCCGAGGTTTACTACAACGGCGAAAAACTGGTCGGTTATGACGCCGTGATCCCGCGCATCGGAGCTTCGATCACATTTTACGGAATGGCCGTCTTGCGCCAGTTTGAAATGCAAGGCGTATACCCCTTGAACGAAAGCGTCGGAATCGGCCGCTCACGGGACAAACTGCGCTCAATGCAACTCTTGGCGCGCGATGGCATTGGGTTGCCAGTGACGACGTTTGCCCATGACCCCAAACAGACCGACGAAGTTCTTGAACTTGCGGGCGGCGCACCGGTTGTGATCAAGCTTTTGGAAGGCACGCAAGGAATCGGTGTGGTGCTGGCCGATACAAAACGGTCCGCGAAATCCGTCGTCGAGGCCTTTCGCGGCGCTGGTGTAAATATCTTGCTGCAGGAATTCATCAAAGAAGCAGGCGGCACAGACATCCGCGCCATTGTGGTCGGCGGCAAAGTCGTCGCGGCAATGAAACGCACCGGAGCAGAAGGCGATTTCCGCTCGAACCTGCATCGCGGCGGGTCCGCCGAGTTGATCAAGCTTTCACCCGAAGAGCGCTCCACGGCCATCCGATCAGCCAAGGCGATGGGCCTCAATGTTTGCGGCGTCGACATGTTACGCGCCAATCATGGCCCGGTGGTGATGGAAGTAAACTCCTCTCCTGGTCTGGAAGGCGTCGAAAAGGCAACTGGTCTCGACATCGCGGGCAAGATCATCGAATACATCGAAAAACATGCGAAACCCAACGCAACAAAGACCAAAGGCAAGGGATGAAAAAGCGTTCTGGTTTCGAAATCTCCGGTGTCGTTGTCGAGGCTGGCACCCGCAAAACCATCGAAATCCCTGTCAGCATGCTGTCAGATCACACCCCGGTCACTCTCTCTGCCCATGTCATCCACGGGCGCAACGATGGCCCTACGGTTTTCGTGAGTGCGGGCATCCACGGAGACGAAGTGATCGGGGTCGAAATCGTGCGTCGATTGCTGCGGTCCAATCTGAAATCTTTACATGGCACCCTGATTGTCGTGCCGATTGTGAACACCTTCGGATTTCTGAATCACTCGCGCTATCTGCCTGACCGCCGGGATCTTAATCGCTGTTTTCCAGGTTCACCGAACGGGTCTCTTGGCTCTCGGCTTGCGCATATCTTTCTCCACGAGATCGTATCGCGCTGTTCGCTTGGCATTGATCTGCATTCAGCGGCGATCAATCGGATGAACCTCCCACAAGTCCGCGTATCCGCCAACAACCGCGAAACATTGCGGCTTGCAAAAACCTTTGGCGCACCTGTCATTCTGACCAGCGCATTGCGCGACGGAAGCTTGCGGCAAGAAGCCAAGAAGATCGGCGTCAATGTCCTTCTCTACGAGGCCGGTGAAGGCATGCGATTTGATGAAATGTCCGTCCGCGCAGGTGTGGCCGGGATTTTGCGCATTTTGAAAGAGATCAAAATGTTGCCCAAAGCAGGTATCGCAAAGCCAAAGGCAGAACCGCTGTTATGTTCGGACAGCAATTGGCTTCGCGCTCCGGCGGGCGGCCTTTTGCGGATGTTCAAAGCCGAAGGCGACGTCGTCTCGCAGGGTGACATCGTTGCCGCAATTTCCGATCCTTTCGGGGAAGGCGAAGTTGAGGTCAAAACGCGTTATGCGGGCATTATCGTCGGACGCGCCGTCATGCCTATTGCCCACGAAGGCGACGCGCTTTTTCACATCGCAGCGGTGAAATCAGGCGACATAGCAGAAGCCGCCGTGGATGATCTGGCGACGCAGCTGGAAGAGGCCCCTTTGTTTGACGAAGACGAGATCATATAAAGCCCAACATACCGCCCAGGATGCAGAACCAAAGTACGCGAAATGACCCTTCGCAAGCTCGCTCATACCCCTTACCCAATCCCTAAACCACCGAACGGGCGCACCGACGCAATACCGACGTAATACCGACGCGTTACCGACAAGCCAAAATCGCCCAAATCCACGATACCTTGACCCCACGCAGCAGGCGTTTACCCTAGCCCTTGAAACACCGGAGACACCCATGACCCAACGCCTGCATCTCGTCTTTGGCGGAGAACTCACAGACCCCTCCACCAACATTTTCCGCGATGTCGATGACATTCATGTCGTCGGGATTTTTCCCGACTACGCAACGGCTTACAATGCTTGGAAATCCGAAGCCCAGCGCACCGTCGACAACGCTCACATGCGCTATTTCATCGCTCATCTGCACCGTTTGCGCGACGAAGAGGCCCCGGCGTCTTCCACCGAGGAGCTGGGCAACTGACATCGCCCAGACCCCGCCTTGTCTCACGGCTCTTTTACGCTGCCACGCGCCTGGCAGACCGCACACTCCACCGCGAAAACCCCGCCCCCCCCGAGCGCGCACCCGAGCGTTTGGGGCATCCGACAGTGGCGCGCCCGCGGGGATGCCTGTTGTGGCTTCACGTCAACAATCCTGCTGACGCTGGTTGCATAGCGGCGCTCACGGCAGAGCTTTCCTCACTGCGCGACGAGCCCATCTTTGGGCTTGTCACGTCTTCGGAAAACGCCGCAACCTTCAGTGCGGTCAAGGACGCTGCAATCCATCAACTTGTGCCAGGCGACACGAAAGGATCAGTGCGGCGTTTCCTGGATCATTGGCAGCCTGATGTGGCCATCTTTGCCGGGACACCCGAGCGCCCCGTCCTTCTGGCCGAAACCAAGACAAGCAAAATCCCGATTTTCCTGGCCGCCTCAAGCGATTCACCGCTGTTTCCGGCCAGCAAAGTCACCATACCTCCGGTGCCAATTTCTGATACATTCAATGCTGTTCTGGCCAGCAATGTATTGGAAAAGCAGGCGCTTTTACATGCAGGCGTAGACCCCTCGCGCATCGCAGTCGCGGGCGCTATTCGTGACACCGCGCTGGCACCACCCTGCCAAGACGATCAGGTTGCGGACCTCTCTGCCATTCTCGGAGGCCGTCCGGTCTGGCTCGCGGCAGATGTCTCTGCCTCGGAAATTCCCACCTTGGAAGCCGCGCAAAGACGCACCATCCGCGCGGCCCACCGGTTACTTTTGATCATTGTGCCAAAAGACATGGACGACGGCACCGCAATCGCAGGCTCGCTTGAGACTCATGGCTGGCGCACGGCTCTTCGCTCGTCCGGCGGAATACCCGACGAGAATGTGCAGGTCTATATTGCCGACACAGGCGATAGCATGGGGCTTTGGTACCGGCTTTCTCCAATCACATATCTCGGGGGGTCGTTCGACCCTGATCTGCCGACCTCAGACCCCTTTGCACCCGCGTCGCTTGGCTCGGCTATTCTGCACGGCCCAGAAGTCAGCGGCGCCGTACCCCGCATTCAAAGACTCCAGGCGTCTGGCGCAAGCCTTGTGGTCAAGAAAACCGAAGAACTTGGCGATGCCGTCTTCAGCCTGCTGTCACCAGACAAAGCCGCGTTACTTGCACACGCCGGCTGGGCCATCACGTCCGAGGGCGCGCCCGCTGTCGAGGCCCTGGTCAACATGATCAGCCGCACCCTTGATGGCGAGGAACCGATTTGATGCGCGCGCCCGGATTTTGGCAGAACACCCCGACCCAACCGGGATGGCAGGCACGCCTTCTTGCGCCATTAAGTGCGCTCTATGCCTACGGAACGGCGCGTCGCCTACGCCAGCAAGCAGCCATTTCGCCCGATTGTCCGACAATCTGTGTTGGAAATCTGAACGTAGGCGGGACCGGAAAGACGCCAACTGTCATTGCTTTGATCGACCTTTTGCAGCAACGCCGTGTTCATGTGGTCTCACGCGGCTATGGCGGTCGCGAGACAGGCCCGCTTCAAGTCAACGAACGCACCCACAAGGCCGCGGACGTCGGCGACGAACCCCTTCTCATCTCAGCTTTCGCCCCAACGTGGGTTGCGCAAGATCGCGCAGCCGGGGTCCGCGCAGCACAAGCCGCTGGTGCCGACATTATCCTTCTTGATGATGGCTTTCAAAACCCGTCCGTTGCGAAAACACTCAGCATCATTGTGGTCGATGCATCCCTTGGGTTTGGAAATGGCCGCGTCCTTCCGGGCGGGCCACTCCGCGAACCAGTGAAGACTGGCCTGAAACGCGCCGATTTCGTTCTCAGTATCGGCGACCCAGCGGCACAAGACACCTTTCGCAAGGCATGGGGACCATCGATCACCATCCCCCATTTGACTGCGCAGCTTGAACCCTTGGAAACCGGGATGGATTGGCGCGGACAACGCGTAATGGCCTTTGCCGGGATCGGTCACCCTGAAAAGTTTTTCGCCACTCTGCGCGGCCTTGGCGCCGATCTTATCCGCGCCGAAGCGCTAAGCGATCATCAGCCGTTGACCGACGCCCTCATGAAACGGCTCGAAATTGAGGCGATGGCCCTCTCTGCTCAATTGGTAACAACCGAAAAAGACGCCGTACGCCTTCCGACGAGCTTTCGCCAAAAGGTTCTGACTCTTCCGGTTCGGCTCCGATTTGACGACGAACAGGCGCTCAAGACAGCCTTTTCGCACCTTACTCTTCCGTAAAGCGGCCTGTGCCGGACCCAAGCGTCGGGGCTGCGCGACTTGGCGCAAGTTCCGCGTCGGAAAACACGATTGGCGTGCGCACACCCGGCACGCCGTCGTCTTCAACCTTCATGCCACGCGCGACGACCTGTGGGTCAGCAAACACTTCGGCCATATCGTTAATCGGCCCGGCAGGAACCCCCGCCCCTTCGCAGGCCGCAAGCAGATCCGCCTTGGACCAGCCCCGCGTCATGGCCGTCAAAGTCGCCGTTAACGTATCCCGATGCGCTATACGATTGGCATTGGTCGCATAATCCGGCGCATCGGCCAAACCATCGGCGCCCAGCACCTTACAAAAACGATGAAACTGTCCGTCGTTGCCAATCGCGACAATGATCCATCCGTCCTCACAATCAAAAACCTGATAGGGCATCAAGTTGGGATGCGCATTGCCCAGACGGCCCGGAGGCACGCCCGTCACAAGATAATTCAACGCCTGATTTGACGTGATCGCGACCGCGGTATCAAAGAGGGCCATATCAATATGCTGGCCACGTCCGGTAAATTCGCGCTGCCGCAAAGCCGCCTGCACCGCAATCACCGCATAAAGGCCTGTAAACAGGTCGGTGATCGCCACTCCAGACTTCATCGGCTGGCCGTCGGGCGCGCCCGTGAACGACATCAGCCCCGACATGCCTTGAATGATGTAGTCATACCCGGCGCGATGTGCATAAGGCCCCGTCTGGCCAAATCCTGTGATCGAACAATACACCAACCGGGGGTTTAGGGCCGCAAGGCTGTCATAGTCCAACCCATATTTCGCCAGCCCGCCGGTCTTGAAGTTCTCGATCAAAACGTCCGCGTCAGCGACCAGCTTGCGCACCAAAGCCCGACCCTCTTCGGTGCGAAAGTCGGCGGCTACAGACGTCTTTCCGCGATTGCACGAATGAAAATATGCCGCCGACCGTTCCCCATCATGTTCGACGAACGGAGGTCCCCATCCCCGTGTGTCATCACCGCTGGGGCTTTCGATTTTGACAACTTCCGCACCAAGGTCAGCAAGCGTCTGACCGGCCCAGGGGCCAGCCAGAACACGCGCAAGTTCAACAACCTTGAGACCTTGAAGCGGCGACATTACTCACCGATAGCCGCACGAATAATGTCCGACATCTCATCGTAGGGCATGTTTGTATAAAGCGTGCCATCAATGATGAATGTCGGCGTTGATGTCACACCATCTTCTTCAGACTGCTGGAGATAGCGTGCATAAAGTTTCTGCGCGGTGTCCGCGTCGGAAAAGCACTGATCAAGTTGCGCATCCGTCAGCCCGGCAGTTTTGCCAAACCGACGCAGGCTTTCGACAATATCCTGAGGGCTCTCCTGGCGCGCCCAGCCGCGCTGATTTTCGTAAATCATATCCGCGATGCCGAAATAGCGATTCTCTGCTCCGTCACCGCAGCGCGCCACGATCGCGGCCCATAGTCCCTGGCGGTCAAAATAAACTTCGCGATAGATGAACTTGATTTTGCCTGTATCGATAAAATCTTTCTTCAGATCCTTGAAAGCACCGGCGTGAAAAGACGCGCAATGCGGGCAGGTAAACGACGCATACTCGATCACTGTGACTTCGGCATCGGGATTACCCAGGACCATTTCAGGGATGTCAGATGTATCAATATCCGCAGCATCCTGAGCCAAAACAGGCTGGCTCGCCAAAAACAACGCTGCAATCATGGCAAAAAGTGTGGCCGAAAAGGCCGTGACGGTTCGGTTCATAACAAGAATACCTTTATTTCTGTTTTGACTGAGATAGGACATTCGCACCCAGACGTTCAAGGGCCGAGCGAAGCGACGTATCGCCCACAATTTCAACTGTTTGTGCCGCTTTTTGCCAATCCGCAGGCGAGATGTCATGCCGCGCTTTTGGCTCAAAAGCAGCCTGTGGTTCCGCAAAGCCGCGCGGCGCGGTTTGTGTCAGACGAATTCTGTTGATCGCAGAGTAGCCATAGCAAGCATTGACGCGTTCGCGAATGCTCTCTTTTTGCATCTCAACCATCGGGGCCTCGGCACCTTTGACCAGCAACGTCAAAGTCGCTCCAAGGCTCTTTCCGTAAGTGACTTCAATGGGGCGCGCCATGCCCGACAAATCTGCCCCAACGATATCATCCCAATGGGTCAAAAGCCTTGATACGGCAAAGCCACGGGTCTCGCCCGCCGCGCGGACGCGGCTCGCAACAAGACTGGACGCGCGCTCAAAACCGCGCTTGCGGCGAAATTGCTTCAAAGCCTTGCCTTCCATAACCCTTCCCTCATCTTAATGCGGCACGAGGCATGCGCCACTCTAAAGCAGCTAACAGGGACATAAACATTGTGTGAGACCCCACAAGCGACGGACCTGTTGGCTTGGTACGACACCAACGCGCGCGACATGCCATGGCGGACCAGTCCCGCTGATCGCAAAGCAGGCGTGCGACCCGACCCTTATCGCATTTGGATGTCGGAAATTATGCTCCAACAAACCACGGTCGCAGCCGTTCGCAGTTATTTCCTCAGGTTTACAGCGCTTTGGCCCACCGTCAACGATCTTGCTCAGGCCGACGACGCCGCAGTTATGGGCGAGTGGGCCGGCCTCGGATACTACGCCCGCGCCCGCAACCTTTTGAAGTGCGCAAGAACAATCGCGCAGGACCACGATGGCGTATTCCCTGACACTCACGCCGAACTGCTTAAGCTACCCGGAATTGGCCCCTACACCGCTTCTGCCATCGCCTCTATTGCCTATGACCACCCCGAAACCGTGGTAGACGGCAACGTCGAACGCGTCATGAGCCGCCTTTTCGCTGTTCAAACGCCACTCCCGGCCGCCAAGCCTGAACTGACCGCACTTGCCGCCGATCTGACACCTCAACACCGCCCCGGAGACTATGCCCAAGCCGTCATGGATCTCGGTGCCACGATCTGCACGCCCCGAAATCCTGCCTGTGGTATCTGCCCGTGGATCAGCGCCTGCAAGGCCCGCGCCGAAGGGATCGCGTCAGACCTCCCCCGCAAATCGCCAAAGAAAGCAAAACCAATCCGCACAGGCATTGCCTATATTGCACGGCGCGAAGACGGCGCATGGCTACTGGAAACGCGACCCGACAAAGGCCTGCTTGGTGGCATGCTAGGTTGGCCCGGCACCGAATGGTCGGAACACGCCGTCGACGAAACACCCCCCATTGATGGCAACTGGCGCAACCCGGGCGCAGAAGTCCGCCACACCTTTACCCATTTCCATCTTATACTCTCGGTGCGCGTGGCGACGCTCCCGACAGACACGACCATATCTCATGGCCGCTTCGTCCCACACGCAGACTTTCGGCCCTCGGACCTGCCGACAGTGATGCGCAAAGCATTTGACCTTGCGTCCCCCGTTCTCGCATCGGATTGAGGACATCGCAGGTGCCTGTATAGTCCACACGTCCCCAATGTGATCCGAGTCATGGCCGAAACCACCTACGCAAATCACATCCGACCAGCCCTCCCATTCTGGGTGTCTCTGACGCTTGTCCCAGTCGCTTGGATCGGCGCAATTTATGGCGGATGGACGTTGGCGCTTTTGCCCATATACGCATGGGGCGCGTTCTCGGTTCTCGATAAAGTCATCGGAATCGATCCGCGAAACCCGGATATCGAAACCCCCGAGACTGACATACGCTGGCACCAATTGATCACTACGATCTGGCCTTTCGTTCAATTCGCCACGACCTTTGGCCTTCTTGCCTATGCCACCAGCGCCGATCACCTATCCTCCACGGAACGGGTCGCTCTGTTCTTTGGCGTCGGCCTGATGAACGGCACCATCGGCCTCGTCTATGCCCACGAACTGATCCATCGGTCGTCCCGCTTAGGTCGTTTCCTCGGAGACATGCAGCTTGCGATGGTCCTGTACGGCCACTACCGCTCCGAACACCTTCTCGTTCACCACAGATACGTCGCAACACCTCGCGATCCTGTGTCGGCACGGTTCCGTGAACACTTCTGGAAGTTCTATCCACGCGTGCTTGTCCAGAGCCTGCTGTCGTCTTTCAACGCGGAAAAAGCCATACTCGCCCGGCGCGAAAGGCCGGTATGGCACTGTAGCAATCCATTCTGGCGCTACGTCAGCGGTGCGGTCGCGTTCCTTTGCCTTGCCTACGCAATCGGCGGCCAAAGTGGCGTCATTCTATTCATGATCTCCGCCGGCTTCGCGATTTTCCAGCTCGAGTTGGTGAACTACATCGAACACTATGGCCTGACACGTAGACATCTTGGCGATGGGCGCTACGAGTCGCAAAAACCGCATCACAGCTGGAATTCGGCCCATGCCGCAACGTCGGCCCTACTGATCAACGTCACGCGACATTCCGATCACCACACCAGCCCGGCTCGGCCCTATGCCTTGCTGCAAACCCCACCCGAAAGCGACGCCCCGCACCTGCCTCGCGGGTACGCCGTGATGACGACAATGGCGCTGATCCCGCCGCTCTGGATGCGCACCATGAACCCGCGCGGCGCGCATGGCGCCGTCAGTTCTACCCCGACATCACCGATTGGAGCGCCTACGACCAAGCGAAAAACCCGCCCCCGTCGTGATCCAAAACCTCTAACCGTCCTTGCGGATCGTTTCGTTTTTGGGATCATACGGGCTGTCTTCGGTCACGACCGCATTCCAAAGTCGGTTTTGCATTTTCACCTGAAGCTTGGTCCCCGGCGCCGCCTTGTCGACTGGCACATACCCCATGCCGATAGATTTGCCGAACGCCACCGAATAGCCGCCCGACGTCAAGCGCCCGACGCGCGTCTCTCCATCATAAAGCGCCTCACGCCCCCAGGGATCCGCATCATCAGGCCCGTCAATCAAAAGCGTCACGCACATCGACCGAACGCCGGTCTCGACCATCCGGTCCTTACCGAAATAATCCTTCTCCAGATCAACAAACCGACTAAGCCCCGCCTCTAATGGTGTTGCATCCCGACCAAGCTCGGTCCCGAACGCGCGATAGGATTTCTCCTGTCGCAGCCAGTTCTGCGCACGCGCCCCAACCAGCTTCAGACCGTGCGTCTCGCCCGCTGCCATCAATTGGTCGAACAGGTAATTCTGCATCTCCATCGGATGATGCAACTCCCAGCCCAACTCGCCCGTATAGGCCACGCGGATCGCATTCGTCGGACACATCCCAAGCTCGATCCGCCGCGCGCTCAGCCACGGGAACCGCTTGTTCGACAGGGCCGTTTCCGGGTCCGCATCAACAATCAGGCCCTTCAGCACATTGCGTGACTTTGGCCCCGCAATTGCGAAAACACCGTGTTGTCCCGTGCAGTCATCCAGCCACATCGGACCAAAGCGCCCAACATTCTCGTTGATCGCCTGCGCAAGATAGTCGCTGTCATAGGCCTGCCACGCACCGGCGCTCACCAGGTAATATGTATCCTCAGACAGCCGCACGATCGTATATTCCGTGCGCGTCGTTCCATGCGATGTCAGCGCATAGGTCAGATTGATCCGGCCAACCTTAGGCAATTTGTTGCAGGTGAACCAATCCAGAAACGCCGTCGCGCCCGGCCCGCGTAACTTGTGCTTTGTGAACGCCGTGGCGTCGACCATTCCGACACCTGACCGGACCGCCGTGGCTTCCTCGACGGCGTATTGCCACCAACCACCGCGCCGGAATGACCGTGCATCATGATCAAAACTATCAGACGCATCCAATGGGCCAAAATAGTTCGGCCGCTCCCAGCCATTCACCTGACCAAATTGCGCACCACGCGCTTTCATCCGATCATAGGACGGAGCCGTCTTCAGCGGTCGGCAAGCCGCACGCTCCTCGTCCGGGTGATGCACCACATAGACATGCGCGTAACATTCCTCGTTCTTGCGTGCCGCATATTCGGTCGTCATCCAATTGCCGTACCGCTTGGGATCAAGGCTCGCCATGTCGATTTCGGCTTCGCCCTCGACCATCATCTGCGCAAGATAATACCCCGTACCGCCCGCAGCCGTGATCCCAAAACTAAAGCCCTCAGCCAGCCACATATTGCGCCGCCCGGGCGCCGGGCCAACAAGAGGGTTACCATCCGGTGTGTAACAAATCGGACCGTTAAAATCGTCCTTCAGCCCGCAGTCTTCACAGGACGGGATACGATGGATCATTGCAGTGTATTGCTCTTCGATCCGCTCCAGATCCAACTGGAATAAATCCGCCCGGAAACTATCCGGCACACCGTGTTCAAACCGCGCAGGCGCCCCGTTCTCATAAACACCCAGAATCCAGCCCCCGCGTTCTTCACGGACATAAGACTGCGCATCCGCGTCCCGGATCACAGGATGCTCGGGGTTGGTCTTGCGCCACTCCACCAAAGCCGGATCCTGATCCATCACGATGAACTGGTGTTCAACAGGAATTGCCGGGATCTTGATGCCCAGCAGTCCGGCGGTTCGCTGCGCATGGTTGCCCGTCGCCGTCACGACGTGTTCGGCATGAATGACGACCTGCTCATCCGTTGCCACCAGATTGCCGCCCTTTTCGGCCATCTTCATGCAGGTCACATCCCAATGATCACCCGTCCAGTGATACCCGTCGACCTGCCATTTTCGCTCAATCAGCACACCCCGCTGTCGCGCCCCCTTGGCCATCGCCATGGTGACGTCGGCCGGATTGATATACCCGTCTGTCGGATGATAAATCGCACCCTCAAGGTCTTCCGTGCGGATCAACGGCCAACGCTCTTTGATGGCGGTGGGGGACATCCACTCATACGGTACGTCGCAGGTTTCCGCCGTGGCGGCATAGAGCATATACTCGTCCATGCGGTCTTTCGTCTGCGCCATCCGCAAGTTACCTACGACTGAAAACCCCGCGTTCAATCCCGTCTCGGCCTCCAACTGCTTGTAGAAATCAACCGAGTATTTGTGGATATGTGTGGTCGCATAGGACATATTAAACAGCGGCAACAATCCTGCGGCATGCCAGGTCGATCCCGACGTCAACTCGTCGCGCTCCAGCAACATCACATCGTCCCAACCCGCTTTCGCAAGGTGATAGGCAACCGACGTCCCGACAGCACCGCCACCAACAACAAGCGCTTTGACATGGGTCTTCATAAGACGAATCCTCCGTGTGTTCGCAGGGATTTAAACCCATAAAGCGTGGCCGCGTCAGGTCCATCCGACATCGCATCGCATAAAACCGACAACCGCCCAAGACACCGGGGCCAAGACCTTCACCTTTTCCAAAATACCTCGGGGTGAGGCGCACATGCGCCGAGGGGCAGCGCCCCTCTCCCGTCACTGCCCCAAATATAAACCATCGACATCTGGGTTCCGTCCACCGCACACTCAGCAACAAACGGGGGATAGAATATGCTGCGAACACTTTCGATCTTTGTTGCCGGCGCCATTGTTGGCGCACCTGCGGGGGCCTTCCTTTGGTATGCCTTCTCGCCGCTTTTCTTCGACGAGGTTGTGGTCGAAACGCTGGCCGAGGCACAAATCATCTCCACCGGCAGTTTTCGCGACGCAGACCGCGCGCACCAGGGCTCTGGCGTTGCCACACTTGTGTCTCTGCCCGGCGGCACATTGGAAATCCAGCTCTCGGAATTCCAGGTCACAAACGGACCCGATCTCGAAGTCTGGCTCTCCGCGCACCCCGATCCGGCTCAATCGTCAGATGTCTCAGACAATCCATGGGTCGCGCTTGGACAGCTGAAAGGCAATGTCGGCGACCAAGCCTATGCAGTCCCAACAGAGATCGACGTCTCATCCTTCCAATCCGTTGTGATCTGGTGCGAACAATTCGGTGTCTTGTTCTCACCGGCGGCCCTGTCACCGCCGTCGTGAGACGACACGCCTTGCTGCCCGGCGCTGCAATGTGCATCCTGTTGTAATGGAGCAATTCGAGACCCTTACGGTGCAAATCAACAACCTGTGGCAACAGGCCATGTCGCAGGGCGCGCTTTTGTTGCTGCCGTCGCGTCTTTGGCAGATCGGCATCCTCGCGCTCTGCATCGTTCTGGCATGGACCCTGAACCGTTGGCTCAAACCACGCTTTCACGAATGGCTGCGCACCCTCGAAGGCCGCCCAAAGTGGCAACTACGCGTCCTCGTCGTCCTACATCGCCGCCTTGGCTTGCTCATTTTCACCGCGCTTATCTGGATCGCGGCGACCATTGTGGCGGAAATCACCCCCTTCCTGTCGCGCCGCTTCCTGCTCGAACTTGTCGGCACGATCACACTGGCAATTCTGCTGGTAGGATTTGCCGCCCGCCTCGTACACAATAGTTTCCTGCGCCGGATCGTGACATGGTTTCTGTGGATTTATGTCACCCTCTACTACCTCGGTATTATCGACGAAATTACGCAATTTCTGGACAGTCTCGCACTGTCGTTTGGCACAATGCGGATTTCAGTGCTGATTATCCTGCAGGGTTTGGTCGCCATCGGCGTGCTTTTCACGCTTGCGCGCCTCGCGACCTCGACTGCCACGTCCCGCATTCAGACTAACGACGAAATTTCACCGTCGATGAAGGTTCTCGCGGTCAAATTTTTGCAGGTCTTGTTGTTTGGCTCGGCCTTTTTTCTCGGCCTCAAAATCGTTGGCGTCGACCTCACAGGCCTCGCAGTGTTGTCGGGTGCTATCGGCGTCGGTCTCGGCTTTGGCCTTCAAAAGGTCGTTTCGAACCTTGTGTCAGGCATCATCATTCTTCTCGATAAATCGATCAAACCCGGCGATGTGATTTCCATTGGGGACACCTTTGGCTGGATCAACGCGCTTGGCGCGCGCTACGTGTCGATCACCACGCGCGATGGCCGTGAATACCTCATTCCAAACGAAGATCTAATCACCGGGCAGGTCGTAAACTGGTCCCACTCCAATGACTTCGTGCGCCTCGATATCCATTTCGGCACGGCCTATGGTGATGATCCACATGTGGTACGAAGGCTCGCCATAAAAGCGGCGCAGGGCGTGGAACGGGTGTTGGCAACCAAGGCCCCGGTTTGCCACATCACCGGCTTTGGGGACAGTTCAGTCGACTACATCCTGCGTTTCTGGATCACCGATCCGACCGGAGGGCTCACCAACATTCGCGGAAACGTCTATTTGGCCCTCTGGGACATCTTTCAGGAGAACAACATCTCCATTCCTTTCCCCCAACGCGAGGTCCGGATGCTGGGCGATGGTCACGTTGCGGCGACTTCCGACTGAACCCCTGTTCTTTGCTGATCGATGCCTATATTCCAATAAGCTTGAGTGTTTGGGGGTTTGATCGTGCAACCTTGGTTTCGAATAAGATCGCTTGCCATCGTGTGCCTGCTGGCATCGACTTTAGCAGCAGCAGCCGAGACGAAAATCACGGCCGTATTCTCGGCCTCAAGCCAAGATCTGAAAAGCAATCTCATCGCGACGTCTCTTGTTTTGCAGGCCGAACGCGACGGAACGACCGATACGCAGGAATTGCTGGCCGCCGCACGCGCTGACTACCAGCGCCTTCTTGCGGTTCTCTATGATGCGGGCCGGTTTGGGGCGGTAATTTCCATCACAATTGATGGCCGCGAAGCGGCGGACATCCTGCCACTGAACGCGCCCGATGAGATCAAGGAGATCAGCCTCAGGATCGACATGGGTCCGGTTTATCGCTTCTCCGAAGCCAATATCGGCCCACTCGCCGCGCTTACAGAAATACCCGAAGACTTTAGCCGTGGCAGTATTGCCGGCACGGGACACATTCGGGACGCTGCCCGCGCCGCCATCACAGGCTGGCGCGAAAATGGAAATGCCCTTGCCGAAATCTCGCAGCAACAAATCATCGCACGCCACGACCAAGACCAGATCGCGGCAAACCTGATCGTCGCCCCAGGCCCTGTCTTGTCGTTCGGGGACATCGGTATTGCCGGGAATACAGACGTCCGCACCAGTCGCATCAATACCATCGCAGGCCTTGAACCAGGCGCACGCTTTGATCCCGATGAAATCGCGCGCGCCGAACGTCGCCTCCGGCGGACCGGCAGCTTTCGCTCTGTGGTCATCACCGAAGCAGACACCGCAACCCCGGATGCGACTTTGCCTCTGACAATCGAAGTGTCCGAACAAACGCCGCGCCGATTTGGCTTTGGGGGCGAATACAGCACCATCGACGGCGTCCGGTTGACGGGCTTCTGGCTCCACCGCAATTTCCTCGGCGGCGCAGAGCGATTTCGCATCGACAGCGAAATAGCCGGGATCGCAGGCGAAACCGGCGGCATCGATTACGGCGTGGACCTGCGCTACGAACGCCCCGCCACTCCCCGCGCCGACGTGGATCTCTTTGCGGAAATAGGCTTCGAGCGTCTCGACGAACCCGATTTCAAATCTAAAACCGGCGAATTCACACTGGGCTTCACGCGCTATGCCACTGACGAATTGATTGTGACATTCGGCCTTGGCTATCTGTATTCAGAAGTGCAGGACGACTTTGGCGACGAGACGTATTCTCTGATCACGCTCCCGCTCAGCGCGACGCTTGATCGGCGGGACGATATCCTTGATCCGACCAAAGGCATCTACCTCAAAGCGGAAGCCACACCGTTCTATGGCCTTGGCAACACGGAAAGCGGTGCGCAATTCAAACTGGATGCGCGTGGCTTTCGCACCTTCGGCAACACCGTTCCAGTCACCGCGGCACTGCGGTTTCAGCTTGGCTCGCTTGTTGGCCCCGGTCTCACCGAAAGCCCTCCGTTTTACCGATTTTACTCAGGAGGCGGCGGAACCGTGCGCGGGCAAGATTACCAGTCTCTTGCGGTCGATGTTGGCGGCGACAGAACCGGAGGCCGCAGCTTTGTGGGTATTTCCGCCGAATCCCGGGTCCGTATGAGCGACGCCATCACAGCCGTTGCGTTTTACGACTGGGGTTTTATCGCAGCCGAAAGTTTTGCAGATGGCGGTGGCGATACACACTCTGGTGCCGGGCTTGGGCTGCGTTACAACACCGGCATCGGGCCGATCCGGTTAGACCTTGCCACGCCCGTCAGCGGCGAAGCAGATGCCTCGGATTTTTACATCTATGTTGGAATCGGGCAGGCATTTTGATGAAACCTCTCGCCCTTACCCTTGCTGCGGCAACCCTTGCCGTCACACCGCTCGCTGCACAGGAAGCCCCCGGCCTGTTTGACCGCATCTTTGGCGGATCCGACACCGAAGACGCCACCGAAGACCCCGGCGGCTTTCTCGAACGGCTGATCGAGGACAATCTCTCCGGTGAAGGCCGCGACGTAGAAATCACCGGGTTTTCCGGCGCGCTTGGCGGGCGTGGTACAATTGAGACATTCACCATTTCGGACCCGGACGGCGTCTGGCTGACACTCACAGACGTCGTCATCGACTGGAACCGGGGCGCGTTGTTGCGCGGCCGCATCGAAGTCGCCGAATTGTCTGCACAAAGCATTGCGCTCCCGCGCCTGCCCACCCCGGCCGAAGACACAGCACCCGCACCAGAAGCCTCCGGTTTCCAGCTCCCCGAACTGCCCGTTTCTGTTTCGATCGCGGGAATAGACATCACGCGCATCGACATCGGCGCGCCGGTTTTCGGGGTTGAAACGGCGGCCTCTCTATCCGGTGCCTTCAAACTGGATGGTGGCGACGGATCCGCGCAACTCGACATCCAACGCCTGAAAGGCGACGGCGCCCTTATCTTCGACGCAGGCTACAGCAACGCCACCGACATCCTCGCCCTTGATCTGTCGCTGACCGAGGCGTCCGACGGGATCGTCGCAAATCTGATCAACCTGCCGGGTAAGCCCCCCCTGACCTTTGCAATCAAAGGCGAAGCACCTCTATCCGACTATGCGGCCGACATCCAACTTGCGACCGACGGTCAAGACCGTCTCACGGGGCGCATCTCGACCTCAACCACCAACCTTGATGCAGGCGAAACACGCCAGACCCGCGCCACGCTTCAGGGTGACATCGCGCCGCTTTTCGATACTGCCTATCAGCCGTTTTTTGGACCCGACGTGGCGCTCTCGGCCATAGTTACCAATTTCGACGATGGACGCACCGACATTTCGGACCTCGCGGTCACCGCCGATAGCCTCACACTCGCCGGACGCATCTCACTGGCTCAAGGTGGACTTCCCCGCGAAATCAATGTCTCGGGGCAAGTCGCCAGCCGTACGGACGAAGCCGTCCTGCTGCCTCTTGCCGGACCCGAAACGCGCGTGGACACCGTTAACCTCGATGTCTCTTTTGACGCTGCAAGAGATGACCTCTGGACCGGACGCTTTGAAATCGCAGGCCTCGATCGACCGGGATTCTCAGCGGAATTTCTCACTCTGGACGGCAGCGGCCAGATCGTTGCAACTGCGCCCCAGAACGTGACAGCAGCATTGCGTTTTGACGCAACCGCGCTTGATCTCGGCAACCCGGATGCAGAACAGGCTCTGGGTGAACGCGTCACAGGCAGCCTCGACATCGACTGGACAAGCGGCGCACCCCTTCGGTTCACTGCGCTCGATGTGCGCGGCGAAAGCTACGGTCTCAACGGGAATGCCACCGTAAACTTCACCGAAAATGGCCCGAAAATCGCCGGACGCGCCGTCACGCAAGCCACGGATCTGTCCGCGTTTTCGGGCATTGCAGCGCGCCGCCTTGGCGGTGCCGCTGAACTCACCACAGAATTCGCCGTCGAACCACTTGCCGGATTTTTCGACGTCACAGCAAGCGGCGAAACCCGCGATCTTATTGTAAGCCAGCCACAGGCGGACGCGATTCTCGAAGGCGCCGTAGAACTGGCGATCCGTGCGCGGCGAAACACCAATGGCACCTTTCTCAACATCGAAAGGCTGACATCTCCCAGTGCCGAAATAACCGGGCAGGCCTCCTTGCGCACGGGCGCCTCCACCGTTGACATCGACGCGCGCCTTGCCGATGCCGCACTGGTCTTGCCCGAAGTCACCGGCCCGGTGCGAGTCGTGGCCAACGCTGCCGAAGCCGATGGACGCTGGGAATGGACCTTCGACAGCAGCTTTGATCGCACAATTCTCACCGCCAACGGCACCGCGGTTGATATATTCGGCACACCGGTCATTGCCGCCACAGGCCGCCTTGCTGCGGATGAACTTGCAGACTTTTCCGATCTTGCACGCCGCCCTCTTGCCGGGTCCATCGACACCGCCTTCACCACGGAAATTGTTGCGGATCTCAGTCGTGTGACCCTGAATCTTGACGGCACAGCCTCTGATCTAACTGTCGGGCAACCGCAGGCCGACGCCCTGCTGACCGGAGATCTCAAACTGTTGATCGACGCCGCCATCGCTGGCGATGTCCTGACCTTGCGCCAATCCTCCATTGATGGCCCCGCCGCCACCATCACGGCTGACGGCACCCTCTCGACCAGCACTGGCGCTATGCGCGCCGCAGGTCGTATCACAGACCTGTCCACCATCCTTGTGGGCGCCCCCAATGCCCCGCTGACGTTTGACACCACGACCGAACGCGTCGGCGACGACTGGCGCTTTGACATCGTATCCAACAGTCCCGCAATCAATTTGACCACCAGCGGACTGCTGCGCGACCCAACGGGCGCGTCCCCCTCGTTGGAAGGTTCCATCGACGGCGCTCTTGCGGATCTCTCAATCTTTTCAAGCCTCGCCCAACGCCCATTGGAAGGCGCGATCAACATAGCCGCGACAGGACGGTCCAGCTTTGATTTGTCCAGCTTTGACGTGACGACAGCCCTGACCGGAACGAACGTGGCGACAGGGATTGCGGAACTCGACACGATCCTTGCAGGCAGCCTATCAGCCGATATCAAAGCAGCCCGCGACGGCGACGCGATCAACATTGAAACCGCGAATATCACCACCAATCAGCTCACCGCGTCCGCGTCCGGCGCGCTTGGCACTGTCGGAAGCGCAATCGACATCGACGCGCGCCTCGCAAATGTTGCGCCCTTTGTTCCCGGCTTCTCCGGCGCGGCCAGCGTTGCGGGCAGACTCACTCAAGCCGAAAACAATCGAATCGCCGTGGCTCTTTCCGCCGCTGGTCCGGGCGGCGCGCGCGCCACAATCGACGGCAACACTGCCATCGACGCCTCCGACCTTGATCTCTCAATTGACGGCGCCGCCCCCCTTGGCCTCCTCAACCGCTTTTTAGAGCCTCGCTCTCTTGCGGGGGATGTGGCCTTCGCGCTTCGCCTGACGGGTGCGCCTGCGCTTGATAACTTGTCGGGTCGCGTCACAAGCAGCAACGCGCGTCTTGTAGCCCCCGCCGTAGGGATCACCCTGGACAACACAACCCTCAACCTGACACTCGCCGACGCGCGCGCGACACTTTCAGCGGCAACAAACGTCTCTAGCGGCGGACGCATAGGTGCCGAGGGCGGGCTGTCTCTTCTCGGTGACTTCGATGCCGATCTTGATATCCGTCTGAATGACGTCGTACTCTCAGATCCAAGGCTCTACGAAACACAGATCAACGGCACGGTTTCGGTCAACGGACCGCTTGCGGGTGGCGCACGCATTTCAGGCGACCTGGCTCTGGACGAAACAAATGTGCGCATCCCCTCATCAGGCTTCGGAGGCGCAGGTGCGATCCCCGAAATCATCCACATAAACGAACCTCCCCCTGTGCGTCGCACCAGAGACCGCGCCGGTTTACTTGAAAAAGAAGCCGACGCAGGATCCAAAGCTGGCCCGGTCTTTCCCCTCGACATCGCCATTGCCGCTCCCAACCGATTGTTCGTTCGCGGACGCGGTCTTGATAGTGAATTTGGCGGAAGTCTCCGAATTGGAGGGACGACTGCCAACGTCATTCCACAAGGCGCGTTTAATCTGATCCGTGGTCGACTGGATATCCTGGGCCAGCGCCTCGCGCTTGAAGAAGCAACCGTCACAATTCAGGGCTCATTCATCCCGGTTTTGCGCATCAGAGCCACAACAGACGCCGACGACGTCAGTGTCGCCGTGATTGTCGCAGGGCCTGCAGACAACCCTGAGATCACGTTCACATCAGATCCAGATCTGCCACAGGAAGAGGTCCTTGCAAGGTTACTTTTTGGCCGCGAACTCGAAAGCCTGTCGCCCATCCAGGCCGGTCGCCTGGCTCTTGCGGTACGTACACTCGCAGGTCAGGGCGGCGAAGGCATCATTTCAAACGTACGGGACGGAGCGGGTCTGGCGGACTTTGACGTGACAAGCGACGAAGACGGCAACGCAGCCGTGCGCGCCGGGGCGTACTTGGGCGAAGACATTTATACCGACGTGACAGTCAACGCGACGGGTGAAACCGAAGTTAACCTGAACCTCGATCTGACCGATTCTGTCACCCTCAAGGGATCCACAGCCACCGACGGCGACACAAGCGTCGGTGTGTTTTTCGAGCGCGACTACTAAGAGAATTCAGCGACTTTCTTGGAATTGGCTTTCGGCGGTGTTATATTTGACGTATGGGCGTCTTTTTTCGCCCAAGCTAGGCGACATTCAAGGAGGGCTATGTCCTGTCACACGTCCACGACGCGGTCCGTGAACCGACCGCAAGCGGAAGCGGTTGCATGACGACCGCAGACACCGCACCACTGACGAGCAAGGCTTTGCTCGGCGAAATTCTCATATCTTTGGAAGACGACAAGGCGGAAGACATCGTCAAAATCGACCTGCAGGGAAAATCCGAGATGGCCGACTATATGGTTGTCGCCTCGGGCCGCTCGTCACGTCAGGTCGCGGCAATCGCGGATCATCTCGTCGATACGCTGAAGCAGGACCACGGTCGATTGTCCAAAGTTGAGGGCAAAGAAACCGGGGACTGGGTGCTGATCGACGCGGGCGATGTGATTGTCCACATTTTCCGACCAGAAGTGCGCGAGTTTTATCAGCTTGAAAAGATGTGGCTGACACCAGGCGGCCCTGCCTCTGAGCCAGCCTAAGGCACAGCACCGTGAAGCTAAAGATCGCAGCAGTGGGCCGGTTACGTGCTGGCCCCGAAGCTGACCTCGTAAATGACTATTTGGACCGGTTCGACAAGGCTGGCCGCAACTTGGGCCTTGGCCCGATTACTGGTCACGAAGTTGACGGCAAAAAGGGCGGGATGGCCGCCGAGGCAACTCTACTAGAAAAAGCCATCGGGAACTCTGGCCCGGTCTGCACACTCGACGAGCGCGGCAAGGTGATGTCATCACCAGAATTCGCGAATCTACTCGCAAAATGGCGCGATCAGGGTGCGTCCGAGCCGGTTTTCGTCATCGGCGGCGCAGACGGTCTTGATCCCGCCCTGCGCGCCCGTGCCGATGTCAGCCTCAGTTTTGGCAAGATGGTTTGGCCACATATGATGGTTCGTGTGATGCTTGCAGAACAACTCTATCGCGCCGGATCCATACTCGCAGGTAGCCCATACCACAGGGTTTAATCCGCAGTGGATGCAGCTTTTTATCCTAACGAGGGGCTCTGCCTCTCGGGCTCCCCGGAGTATTTTCGCCAAGAAGAATTACAACGTGCGTGCGGATTTTCCATCGGCGGAAATATCGCTGATGAGACGAGAAAGGTTGGGGTCCAATTGCAAGGTCAATTCTTGCAGATCAAGTCTTCACATCCGGTGCAGTTCGCCCGGTATAGGCTTTGATCCCGGCGATTTGATCCGCCGAAGCAATGATGTCGGACAAAGCATCTTCGGCTTTGGCGTGCAATTTATCGGAATTATTCTCGTAGGCCTCAAGATACACACGAAGAGTGGCGCCAACGGTCCCAGTTCCCGACAAGCGAAACACAATCCGGCTGCCGTCTTCAAAGGTGATCCGTATGCCCTGGCGCTCCGAGCGGGAATTGTCGACAGGATCATCATAGGCGAATTCATCCGCACTTTCGACGATTCCAGCTGCAAATTTCTGTCCCGGCAAATCAATCAGCTTTCCACGCAAGGCATCTATCATGTCACTGGCCCGCGCGGCGTCCACGGCCTCGTAATCATGGCGCGAGTAGTAGTTTCGTCCATAGGTCATCCAATGATCACTCAGCAGGGTCGCTACTGACTTGCCCGTATCGGCCAATATGTTCAGCCACAACAGGACAGCCCAGACACCGTCTTTCTCGCGCACATGGTCGCTCCCGGTTCCGGCGCTTTCTTCGCCGCAAAGCGTTGCACGTCCCGCGTCCAGCAGGTTGCCGAAAAACTTCCAGCCGGTCGGCGTTTCAAAGCAATCCAGACCCATTGCCTCAGCGACCCGGTCTACCGCGCGCGATGTCGGCATTGATCGCGCAACCCCGGCCAAGCCGCCAGCATAGCCCGGCGCAAGATGCGCATTTGCGGCCAGAACTGCCAGACTGTCAGATGGCGTAACGTAAACACCGCGCCCAAGGATCATATTGCGATCTCCATCACCGTCCGACGCCGCGGCAAAGTCCGGCGCGTCTGCGCCCATCACCAGATCGACCAGTGGCTTTGCCCAGATCGGGTTTGGGTCTGGATGCCTGCCTCCAAAGTCCGGCAATGGCACGCCGTTCAGCACACTCCCAACGGGCGCGCCCAATCGACGTTCGAAAATCTCGTGCGCGTACGGGCCAGTCACCGCATGCATCGCATCGAACTTCATCTTGAAGCCGGTCGCAAACAGAGCGCGGATCTTGTCGAAATCGAAAAGCTCTTCCATCAACGCGACATAGTCTTCGACCGGATCAACGACCTCAACATCCATGCCGGCCACCCGTGTGGTCCCCACCGCCGACAGGTCGATATCCTGAGTTTCAAGAATATCATAAGACGTCAGCGTCTTTGTCGCCTCAAACATGCGGTCCGTCACGTCCTCGGGCGCAGGCCCTCCGTTGGCCATGTTGAATTTCACACCGAAGTCTTCGTCGATCCCACCGGGGTTGTGGCTGGCAGACATGATAATCCCACCGTCCGTCGCGCGCTTGCGGATCAGATGCGAGGCCGCTGGGGTCGACAAAACCGCATTCTTTCCGACGATCACCTTGGCAGCCCCACTGGCAGCCGCCATCCGAAGGATCACCTGCGCCGCGCGTTCGTTGAAATAGCGTCCGTCGCCGCCAAGAACAAACGTCTTTCCTGCAGCGCCGCCGATGCCATTCCAGATCGCCTGGACAAAGTTCTCAAGATAATGCGGCCCCATGAAAACCTTGGTTTTCTTGCGCAGACCGGACGTTCCGGGTTTTTGGCCCTCAATGGGCTGGCTTGAAACTGTGATCTTTTCCATCGTGTCTCTCTCCCAATCAATCCGGTGCCGTCACAAGCACCAAAGCCGATACACTTTGTTCTTCGATTTCAATGGTATCAGCCTCAATAACAAGCGGCTCATGCTCCATGCACGCGGTATCAATATCATGCCGCCACATCTGCCCATCCTGCGCAGGCGGCAGTTGAAAGGTAACTGCAGCGCCCGCATTGAAAATCATCAACGCCGCGTATTCCGAGGCGGCATAGGCAGGCGTTCCGGCGGCGGTGCGTTTTTCCACAGCCAGCAATTTGCGCGCCGGATCGTGCCAGTCAATCGTCCGCATCGCGGCGCCGTCTTCACGCCACCAAAACAGATCTTCCACCCCGTCAATCATCCGTTCCCGCGAATGAAGGAACAGTTTTTGCCGTAGGACCGGGTGCGCCTTGCGGAACGCCACAAGCTTGCGCGTGAAGGCAAGAAAATCCTCGTCTAGATTTGTCCAGTCAATCCACGCGGTCTCGTTGTCTTGCGCATAGGCATTGTTGTTACCACCTTGCGAATTGCCAACCTCATCGCCGGCCAAAATCATCGGCGTTCCCTGAGACATCAAAAGCGTCGCCATCATCGCCCGCTTGCGACGCGCCCGCGCCTCTAAGATGTCGGGCGCATCTGTTGCCCCTTCGTGGCCAAGGTTGGCCGAATAATCCTCGGAATGACCGTCTTTTCCGCCTTCGCCGTTCGCCTCGTTATTCTTGGTTGAATAGCTCACCAAGTCCGTCAACGTCATCCCGTCATGCGCCGTCACAAAATTGACCGACGCCGTCGCGCTTCGATGTGAATGGTCAAACTGCGTCGCCGACCCGGTAAGCCGCGCACCCAAATCCGCCACCCGCCCCGGATCGCCGCGCCAAAACCGCCGCACACCGTCGCGAAACTTGTCATTCCATTCCAGAAACGGCGGAGGATATCCTCCAAGCTGATAGCCACCCGGCCCTATATCCCAGGGTTCGGCAATCAGCTTAATGCCCGCCATCGAGGGGTCCTGCCGGATCGCATCAAAAAATCCAGCTCCACGATCAAAGCCGACTTTCGTCCGCCCCAAGACGCTCGCAAGATCAAAGCGAAACCCATCGACACCCATGACATCAACCCAATATCGCAGGCTGTCCATCACCATCCGAAGCACCATCGGATGATCAATATTTACCGTATTGCCCGTTCCGGCGTAGTTCAGATATTGCCGCCGGTCGTTCTGCAACATGTAATAACTGGCGTTATCCAGCCCCCGAAAAGATAGCGTCGGCCCCAGCTGATCTCCCTCAGGCGTGTGGTTGTAGACAACGTCCAGCAGCACCTCGATCCCGGCCTCGTGGAACCGATCCACCATGGCGCGAAATCCGGCGACTCCGCTTGGCCCAAGGTATTTCGGGTCGGGCGCAAAAAAGCCAAACGACTGATAGCCCCAGTAATTCTCAAGCCCCTTTTTCACCAGAAAGTGCTCGCTCAAAAAGGCATGAACAGGCAATAATTCGATGGCGGTGACACCAAGATTTGTCAGATGATCCAGCATGGCAGGTTCCGCCAAGCCGTCAAAAGACCCTTTCGCGCGAACGTCTGGGTGCATTTGCGTCAAACCGCGCACATGGCCTTCATAGATCACTGTATCAGCCATCGGCGTGCCGGGGCGATTTGGAGGCGGAAAGTCAAAATCAGCCGTGACGACACATCGCGGCATCTTTGACGCACTATCGCGCGGATCAAAACTCAGATCCAACGCGCTTGCCGACCGATCATAGCCAAACAATCGATCATCCCAGACCGGATGGCCGGTCAACTGGCGTGCATAAGGATCGATCAACAGCTTGTTGACGTTGAACCGGTGTCCCTCGTCGGGTCGATACGGCCCCTGCGCCCGCAACCCATAAAGCTGCCCCGCGCGCACCCCGTCGATGTGACCGTGGAATATTCCACCTTCACGCTCGGGCAGCGAAATCCGGGTTTCTTGGCCGTTGTTGTCAAACAAGCAGACGAAAATTTTTGTCGCGTGGTCCGAAAAAACGGCGAAATTCGCGCCGTCCTCGGTCAATGTCGCGCCCAGCGGCGCGCTTTTTCCAGGCCCTACCGTGTGGTTCATGCGCTATCCGTCAAACGATCATAAAGCGCTGCATATTCCGCCGCCGATGCTTCCCAGCCCACACTTTGCCGCATCGCGTTGGATTGCAGCATCGCCCAGGCATCGACGTCCTTGAACATATCGATCAATTGCATCAGCGCGCTCGCCAAGGCGTGTGCCGTCAACGGCGACACCTGAATGCCCGTCGCGACACCAGATCGCATCGCCATTGGGCTGGCATGAATAACCGTGTCAGCAAGACCACCCGTTGCGGCAACCAAAGGGATCGTCCCGTAGCGCAAACCATAAAGCTGCGTCAAACCACAGGGTTCAAAGCGGGACGGCACCAAAATCGCATCCGCTCCGGCCATCATCCGATGGCTCAGCGCCTCGTCATATCCAATGCGCACCGCGACATTGGCATGCTGTGCCGCAGCTTTCACGAATGCGGCCTCCATCGCCTTGTCACCGGAGCCCAGAAGAGCCAACTGCCCACCCCGATCAACGAAGGCAGGCAAGGCCTCAAGAAGCAAATCCAAACCTTTTTGATGACTAAGCCGCGACACCACAATTGCCAAAGGACCATCTGCATCCGGTAGTCCGAACTCCTTGCGCAACCGCGCCTTCGCACGGCCTTTGCCGCGCGCTGTCTTGTAGGTCACAATCGCCGGATCGGTCTTGGGATCCCAAACCTCAAGATCAATCCCGTTCAAAATCCCCGTCAGGTCCGCGGCCCTTGTCCGCAACACACCATCAAGACCCATGCCAAATTCCGGCGTGGTCAATTCGCGCGCATAAGTCGGACTGACCGTCGTAAGCGCCGTCGCAAACTGCAACCCCGCCTTAAGCGCCCCAATCTGTCCCCAATATTCAAAACCCTGTTCGCCGAAATCTGCCGGATCAAGACGCAACGATGTCAGTCGGTCACCCGGCGCAAGCCCATGAAACGCAATATTGTGTATCGTCAGAACAGACGGCACATCCACACCATTTGTCTTCAGGTAATACGGAGCAAATCCAGCCTGCCAGTCATGGGCATGCACCAACTCGGGCATCCAACCATCCGCGCCGTCCCGCGCAATCTGCATAGCCACCCAGGACAGGGCTGCAAATCGTTCGGGATTGTCAGGAAAATCGCTCCCATTTATGTCAAGATAAGGCGTTCCGGCGCGATCAAACAAATGCGGCGCGTCCAAGATGAACAACGCCAACCCGCCAAGCTTTGTCGAAAGCACCCGCGCCGGTCCCCCAAAGAGGTCGTCATCTTCAACCACAACCTTTGGCTTCTTGAGCGCCTTCATCACCGATGGATACCCCGGCAACAAGGTCCGCATCTCGTGACCCAGAGGCGCCAAAGCCCCCGGCAATGCGCCCGCCACATCTGCAAGCCCGCCGGTCTTCACCAACGGCACACATTCAGACGTGACGGACAGAATACGCGTCATTTCTTCGCGGCCCTCACGTCCAACATCGATTGCGTAATCAGCGTGATACCCGTTTCAGTAACCCGGAACCACTTTGCATCCTCTTTGGGATCCTCACCTACGACCAGTCCTTCGGGAATATGCACTCCGCGATCAACGACACAGTTTCGCAGCCGCGCTGACCTTGCAACATTCACATATGGCAAGGCCACGACCTGATCGAGTGAGGCATAAGAATTCGTATGCACCTGAGTGAACAAAAGCGACTTTCGAATTTCAGTACCCGAAACAATGCACCCACCCGACACCAGCGATGATACCGCTGATCCGCGACGTTCATCTTGATCGTGGATAAATTTCGCAGGAGGCACGCTTTCCGAATACGTCCAGATCGGCCAATTCGTGTCCCAAAGATCAAGGTCCGGGGTGAAATCCGTCAGGTCGATATTCGCCTTCCAGAACGCATCCACTGTCCCCACGTCCCGCCAATAGGCCGGGGCGTCCTTCGCATGCCGCACACAGGAACTCGAAAATCTGTGCGCCTGAGCCTTCCCGTTCTTCACGATCTCAGGGATCAGATCTCCCCCGAAATCATGAGTAGAATGCGGGTTCGCAGCGTCGACCAAAAGCAATTCACGCAAGAACGACCATTTGAACACATAGATGCCCATCGACGCCAAAGCATGGTCCGGATCACCCGGAATAGCAGGCGGATTGGCGGGCTTTTCAAGAAACTGCGTGATCCGATCTGTCTCATCGACATGCATCACACCGAATGCAGTTGCCTCTTCACGCGGCACGGTCAGACATCCAACGGTTACGTCTGCATTGGTGTCCACATGCTGCCTAAGCATGATCTCGTAATCCATCTTGTAGATATGATCACCGGCCAAAATCAGTATGTATTCAATATCATAGCTATCAACGATATCGATGTTCTGGGTTACCGCATCCGCAGTTCCGACATACCACTTGTTCTCCTCGACCCGCTGAGACGCCGGAAGGATATCAAGGTACTCGTTCCGCTCGGCGCGAAAAAAGTTCCAACCGCGCTGACAGTGCCGGATCAAACTGTGGGCCTTGTACTGGGTTGCGACTGACATTTTGCGTATGCCTGAATTCAGGGCGTTCGACAGCGCAAAGTCGATAATCCGAGCTTTACCGCCAAAGAAAACCGCAGGCTTCACCCGGTTGTCCGTCAACTCTTTCAGGCGCGAACCACGCCCCCCCGCAAGCACAAATGCCATTGAACGCGCCGACAGGCGATTGTTTTGATTAGGCGTCATTTGATCCTCCCCTTTTCTTCTTATGGTTTTTTTATCGTTCAGCTTCCCTCGAACGTCAAAATCAACGTACTCAGCGGCGGCACAGTCACTCTCGCCGAAGCCGGCTGGTTATGCCATCCGTCTTCCACGGCCGTGACTTCTCCCATGTTCCCGCGATCCGCTCCGCCATAGAGGCTTGCATCTGTATTCAACGCTTCGCGCCAGCGACCTGCATGCGGCAGACCGCATTGCCACTCAGTGCGCTCGATCGGAGTGAAATTCGAAATGATGACAACGGGACGATTATTTTCGCCACCACGTCGGATCCAGGCATAGGTGCTTGCATCGGAATCATTGGACTCAATCCATTGAAACCCATCCGGCTCGCAATCCTTCACGTGCAGTGCAGGCTCATTCGCATAAATCCGGTTCAGATCACGCACCAACCTCTGCATTCCAGCATGCCGCTCGTCCGCAAGACAGGCCCAGTCGAGCGATATATTGTGGTTCCATTCCGCAGCCTGGGCAAACTCCTGCCCCATAAACAAGAGCTTCTTGCCCGGATGCCCCCACATAAACCCGTAGTAGGCCCGAAGATTGGCGAACTTTTCCCACAGGTTGCCGGGCATCTTTTCCAGCATCGAACCTTTCCCATGCACCACTTCGTCATGGCTGATCGGCAGGATGAAATTCTCTGAAAACGCATAGTTCAGACCAAAGGTCATCTGGTGATGATGATGCTTGCGATAGATAGGGTCTTTCTTCACGTATTCCAACGTGTCGTTCATCCACCCCATATTCCACTTATAGCCAAACCCAAGACCACCGCCGTCAACGGGGCGCGACACGCCGGGAAAACTGGTCGATTCTTCCGCCACAGTCATCACGCCCTCGACTTTTCCATAGGTCGTCACGTTCATATTCTGCAGCATGGCAATCGCTTCGTAGTTCTCACGCCCGCCGTCTTTGTTGGGAACCCATTCGCCATCCTTGCGGCTGTAATCACGGTAGAGCATCGACGCCACCGCATCCACACGCAACCCGTCGATGTGGTATTCTTCCAGCCAATACAATGCGTTAGATATAAGATAATTCGCAACTTCGCGCCGACCATAGTTAAAGATGTATGTGTTCCAGTCCTGATGAAACCCCTCGCGCGGATCGGCATGCTCGTACAAAGC
>JARFRG010000181.1 GCA_029287375.1 Boseongicola sp.
CCCGAGGACCTCGCCCGCGTCACCGACGCCTACACCCTCGCCTCGGTCAAAGCCGACGTCCAAACCTTCTTCAACGACGTACCCCAGCGCATGAGTGCGGCCCACCTCGTCATCACCCGTGCCGGGGCATCCTCTGTCGCCGACGTCTCGATCATTGGCCGCCCGGCGATCCTCATCCCCTTCGCCGCCGCCACCGCAGACCACCAAACTGCCAACGCGCGCGGCCTCGTCGACGCAGGCGGCGCTTTGCTCATTTCTGAAAGCGCTCTTGATCCCGCCACGCTTTCCAAGCACATCCACGCCATCCTGACAGACCCGGATCGCGCCAAAGAAATGGCCGCAAACGCCTTGTCTACAGGAAAACCAGACGCAACCGAACGCCTCGCAGCCCTTGTCGAACAACTCGCGGAGTAACACCCATGAACGCAGCAGCCGCCACCAAACTGCCCACCGAAATGGGTCCGATCCACTTCGTTGGTATTGGCGGCATCGGCATGTCGGGCATCGCAGAAGTCCTGATCGAAGCAGGCTACATCGTTCAAGGCTCCGACCTCAAAGCAACAAAAATCACCAACCGCCTGCAACGTCTCGGCGCGAAAATCTTCGAAGGCCAGCGCGCCGAAAACCTTGAAGGCGCCGAGGTCATTGTCATCTCGTCCGCCATCAAACGCGGCAACCCCGAGCTTGATGAGGCCCGCCGCGTTGGTCTCCCCGTCGTGCGCCGTGCCGAAATGCTGGCCGAACTGATGCGCCTGCGCTCCAACATCGCAGTCGCTGGTACCCACGGCAAAACCACCACGACCACAATGGTCGCCGCGCTCCTCGACGGAGGCGGCATCGACCCCACAGTGATCAACGGCGGCATCATCCACGCCTACGATTCCAACGCCCGCGTCGGCACCGGAGAATGGATGGTCGTAGAGGCCGACGAAAGTGATGGCACCTTCAATCGGCTGCCCGCCACCATCGCCATCGTCACCAACATCGACCCCGAACACATGGAGCACTGGGGCACCATCGAAGCCCTCCGCAAAGGCTTCGACGACTTCGTGTCGAACATTCCCTTCTACGGCCTTGCCGTCCTTTGCACTGACCATCCCGAGGTTCAGGCCCTCGTCGGACGCATCACTGACCGCCGCATCGTGACCTACGGCTTTAACACTCAGGCCGACGTCCGCGCCGTTAACCTTCGTTACCAGGGCGGCACAGCGCACTTCGACCTAGTTCTGTCGCAAGACGACATCACCATCGAAGATTGCACGCTTCCCATGCCCGGCGATCACAACGTCTCGAATGCGTTGGCCGCCGTTGCGGTTGCCCGCCACCTCGGTATGAAAGCCGCTGAAATCCGCGAGGCTCTTGCCAACTTCAAAGGCGTCAACCGCCGCTTCACGAAAGTCGGCGAGGTCGGCGGCGTCACCATTATCGATGACTATGGCCACCACCCTGTCGAAATCGCCGCCGTTCTCAAGGCTGCGCGCCAGGCCGTCGGCGACAACCCAGACGCCCGCGTCCTCGCCGTCCATCAACCCCACCGCTACTCGCGCCTGTCCACATTATTCGAAGACTTCTGCACCTGCTTCAACGACGCCGATGTCGTCGGCATCGCCGAGGTCTACGGGGCAGGCGAAGACCCAATCCCCGGCGCAACCCGCGAAGATCTCGTGGCAGGCCTCATCCGCCACGGACACCGTCACGCACGCGCCGTCGTCAGCGAAGCCGATCTTGAACGTCTGGTGCGCGAACAGGCCCGCCCCGGTGATATCGTCGTCTGTCTTGGGGCTGGTACAATCAGCGCATGGGCCAACAATCTGCCGGGGCGCTTGATGAAACAGGCGGGCTAGAATGCTCGCCCTCCTCGCAACGCTCGCCTACTTTACGCTCCTGATGCTCAGCTTTCTGGCAGCGCGCCTGATCGTTGTGCGCCGGGGGTGGTCAGGGGCGCTGTTGATACTCTTCTTTTGCAGCATTCTCGCCGGATTCTTTACGATAGCCCCGCTCTATTTCCCTTGGGTTCCGGCCACATCTCTCTTGTCACTCGCCATTGCACAGATGATTCTTATCGGAGCAGTCTGCGGCGTACCCGTCGGTCTTTTGTGGCGCTGGCGATCCGCCACAAAAGCGCGGCAATCGCAGGACTGAACCAAAACTTTGCCACAATACGCCCCGAAAGAACACAAGTTCCGTCAAATTCAGTCCGCATTTTAATTGAATACTGTAGTTACGTCGAAACGAGCCGACGTGTGTTGTAATGAGTTTGATCGCGGGTTTTTTTGGATACCCGCCCGGTCCCAACCGGGTCTCTGTCCGAACCCAAAATCGTAAGTAGTGAGTGTGTTTATCATGAATTTCTTCGAAAAAGCCCAAGCCCGCGCCTATGCACAAGAGGTCCTCGGACTGTCCGGACATCCGGACCACGATGATATTCGTGCCGCCTACAAGAAGCTGGCATTCGAAAAGCACCCCGACCGTGGCACCGGCACCGCCGACGAATTTGCCCGTATCAGCGCCGCCTATACCCTCTTGAAGGACGACAAAGGCTACACAGCCGCCGACGTGCTGCAAACCGCACCGACCGATGTTGGCGCAACGACAATCCGCCCCAAAGCAGCACGCCCCAGCCGTGTCCACGTCAGCGAAATCCTCGGTGACGGCGAACGTCCGGCCGGAACAATCTCGCCCCGCAGGCTTCGCACCGCGATGACCTCGCGTATCTGCAAAATCAACCAGGACGAGGCTCAGGAATGCCGCACGCTCTTGGATGAAATCCCCTTCATGGCCGAGCCAGACCACGACGAGCAATCCTTGCGCGCAAGCATTGTAGACGTGATCAAAAACACTGGCGCCCCCCACGTTCCGCACACAAACCACCTGCCCTACGCCATCCGCCAGAGTGGTCGGCGCATTTCTTACATGGTCAGCGCCTCCATCGAAGAAGGCGTCAACCGTGTCGCCGTCCCGACTGGCGCGTTCACCGATAATCGCAAAGTGCGCCCAATTATGGTTCGTTTCAAAGCCCCCGAAGACGGTATCGGCACGCATGTGGTTTCTGCAACGACACTGGCAGACTCATTTCCCGGCGCGAAAAGTGTGCGCATTCACTTCGGTCTGGGACAATGGCCAGAGCCCGCCGTCGAAGCGCGTCCCGCCTATGCGTGATCCACCGGCGCGTTCCCACCAGGCACGCCCGCTGACGCAAAGGCCAGATCGATCATCCGCTGCGTTCCACGGCTGAATTCAAGCGATACGGGATAGGTCATTTCGCCCCGCATCGCGGCGCCGAAATTCTCGACCTGCAAGACGTATTGATTCACCGAAGGAAACCGCCAGGACCGCGTCTGTGCGCCCGTCGTCATTGTCACCACCGCCTCAGCATATTTCAACGGGTTGAACGGCGCTGCCAAATGCAAAACGCCCCGATCACCATGAAAGCTCATCTCCTGAAACTCATGCATACGCATGCTGACAACCGCCTCAAAAGAGAAATTCGCGAAGGAAGCGCTGACACGCGACGTCGTGTCGACGCCATTCTCCCAGGTGATATTAGCGCTCACCAGGCTTGGCTCTTGTGCGGTTGCAAATCGCACCATGCCGAACGGATACACGCCAATATCGCGCAGCGCGCCCCCAGCCGTTTCCGGACGGTTACGAATATTGTCAGTATCCGCGGAATTGTTGTAGCAAAACATACCACGCACATGTGAAAGCGCCCCAATTTCGTCGGCGTCGATCAGGTCTCGAATACGCTGCCACTGAGGGTGATGCACCGGCATATAGGCCTCGGCGGCCAATAAACCCGAGGAATTTCGCGCCTCAATCAAGCGGTCGAAATCGGCATCTTCCAGGCCAATCGGCTTTTCCGTCAACACCGCCTTACCTGCCGCAAGCGCCTTCAACGTCCACTCGACATGCAAGTGATTTGGCAACGGAACATAGACCGCATCAATGTCCGGATCCGCAAGCAACGCGTCGTAATCTGTGAATACCCGCAAGCCCGGCTGAAAGGCCTGAAAAGCCTGCGCCTTTGTCGCATCCGACGTGGCGATAGCGGAAAACACTGCATTATGAGCCATGTGGATCGCAGGAGTCATTTGTTCGCGCGCAAATTTCCCGGCGCCCAGCACGCCCCAACGGATCGGGTTTTTTTGTTCATATACCATGTCAAAAACCTAGACCGCATCGACCAGTTTGAACAGGACGATCACTCCGCCAGCGAAAGGACCGCCGCCACAAATGCATCTCCGCGCTGCTCGAAATTGTCGTATTGGTCGAAACTCGCCGCAGCCGGGGCCAGTAAAACCGTTTCACCAGGCTCCGCTTCGTCGGCCGCGCGCGCGACCGCGATCTCCATCGTTTCACAAACCTCACACGCAAAGCTGTCCGACAAAGCACCAAGCTCAAGCGCAACCTCCGCCGCCTGACGCCCAATCGCATAGGCTTTCGCCACATGACCAAGATGCGCCGCCACCGCCGCCAGACCGCCGTCCTTCATCTGTCCGCCGACGATCCATCGGATACGTCCAAATGCGGCAAGCGCCATCGCGGCGCTGTCTGCATTCGTGGCCTTGCTGTCGTTAACAAAGGTTACGCCGCGACGTTCAGACACGATCTGGCTTCGATGCGGCAGGCCTTCAAAACTCTGGAACCCCTGCTCGATCAGTTTCGGCGCAAGCCCAAGCGCGCGCAAAGCGGCAAATGCAGCACAGGCGTTTTGATGGTTGTGCGCCCCCGGCAAGCCCTTGATCGCGCGCAGATCAACCGACGCCACCTGCCGTCCCTTGCGGAACTCTGCCAAAAATCCTTTGCGAACAAAGATATTCCACCCCGGCCCCGCCAGCTTTTGCCCCGCAGACACCCGGATCACCCGGTCATCGCTTGCGCCTTCTGCCATTTGCCCCGCCAGAAACCGACCCTCGGCCTCATCAACACCGATCACCGCGCGGTCCGGCCCGCCTTCCGAGAACAACCGTCGCTTGGCCGCGAAATAGCCCCCGAAACCACCGTGGCGCTCCAGATGATCCGGGGTAAGATTGGTGAACACTGCGATATCCGGCGTTAACGCCCGCGCCAATTCGGTCTGGTAAGACGACAGCTCCAAAACCACTACATCGCCGTCTCCCGGCGGATCAATATCCAGCGCACCGCGACCGATATTGCCCGCAAGCTGGCTCTCGCGGCCCGCCACGTCCAGACAGTGCTGGATAAGCGCCGATGTTGTCGATTTTCCGTTCGATCCCGTCACCGCAATCACGCGCGGCGGGTTGTCAAAGCCATCCCATTCCGGCACCGCAAGGGACCGAAAGAATAACCCAATGTCGTTATCAACCGGCACGCCTGCAGCCAGGGCCGACGCCACATGTCTGTTAGGTGCCGGATACAAATGCGGAATGCCCGGCGAAACAATAAGCGCCGAGACGCCCTCCCACGCTCCGGCCCGGCCCAGATCAAACAGGGTTAATCCAGCGTCCTCAGCCGCAGTGCGCGCCGCTTCGCCGTCGTCCCAGCACAGGGCCTCGCCTCCGCCCGCAACCAACGCGCGCGCCGCAGAAAGTCCGGACCGTCCCAGCCCTAAAACAGCGATACGCCGTCCTTCCACACCGCGCACCGGGATCATAGCTTAAACATCCCCGTCATCATCGACCTCAATCTGGCCGGAAATCCGGCGCCACAAAATGCCCCAGTACATGCCCACGGCCAACACCACGGACAGCGCCAAAATACCGACCCAAGTCATAACGCCCGGGTTTTCAATCGACAGCCAGCCGAAATCGATCAAGACCCATATCAAGGCCGCCAGGACGGCCAGAACCAGCATCACGCCGAACGCACCGATGCCGCGCAAAACGGCCGTCAGGAAAACCACATAGGCCACCAGCAGAACCAGCCCCGACAAGACAATCAAAGATGTCTGCGCGTCCCAACCGGTCTGCGCCCAACGGACAAAATTCAACTCCGTCGGATTGAAAGTCATCGCCAATAAGATAAAGGCGACCAGCCAACGCACAACAAACCCCATCACAATCCTCGTTTTCTTCGCCAGCGTTAATCTGTCTTAACGAACCTTCAGCGTCGCCAATCCGATCAGCGCCAAAATCAGGCTGATGATCCAGAACCGGATCACAATCTGCGGCTCGGCCCAGCCCTTTTTCTCGAAATGGTGGTGGATGGGCGCCATCAGAAACACCCGTTTCCCCGTGCTCTTAAAGTACAGCACCTGAATGATCACGCTCATCGCCTCGACCACGAACAAGCCGCCAATGATGGCCAAAACGATCTCGTGTTTTGTTGCAACGGCAATGGCCCCAAGTGCGCCACCCAAAGCAAGCGAACCCGTGTCGCCCATGAAAACTGCGGCGGGCGGAGCGTTATACCACAAAAATCCAAGACCACCGCCAATCAGACCAGCCGTAAAGATCAGGATCTCACCTGTTCCCGGAACATAGTTAATGCCAAGGTATTCGGTAAAGTCCGTGCGCCCCACCGCATAGGCGATCACACCCAGCGATCCGGCTGCAATCATCACCGGCATGATTGCCAGACCATCAAGCCCGTCTGTCAGGTTCACAGCGTTCGCTGACCCGACAATGACCAGCATCGCGAAAGGCAAAAACAGGATGCCCAGGTTAACAAGCCCGCTGACAACAGGGATTGCCAATCGATTTTCAAGTGCCTCGGGATGCATCCCGACTGCCCAATACCCGGCAATCGCGGCGATAACGAAACCCAGCAACAACCTGACGCGCCCCGACACCCCTGCGTGCGAATTGCGGGTGACCTTCTGATAGTCGTCGACGAACCCGATCGCCCCGAAAGCAATGGTCACGAACAGCACCATCCACACATAGCCGATGTCCAGCCGCGCCCACAAAAGCGATGACGTCACGACCGCTCCAAGGATCAACACGCCGCCCATTGTCGGTGTTCCCGCTTTTCCTTCGATATGGCTTTGTGGCCCGTCATCCCGGATCGGCTGACCGTTCTTTTGCCGACGCTTCAGCAAGTTGATCAAAGGCTGCCCAAACAGGAAGCCAAAAATCAGAGCCGTGAAAAACGCCCCGCCAGCGCGAAAGGTTATATATCTGAAAAGATTGAAAAAATCTCCGCCGTCTGAAAACAGCGTCAGCCAATAAAGCATGCTACGTTCGTCCCCTGTCCGCGCCCGCTTTGCGCCGTTCACCAAGTCGTCTCAGCGCCTCGACCACAAGACTTACCTTACTGCCTTTTGATCCCTTCACCAGCACCACATCGCCTGCATCCACCAGCTGATGCGCCTGTGCCGCAAGGTCCTCTGCGGTTTCCGCCCAGCGGCCGCGCTTGTCGTCCGGTATCGCCTCATACAGCACGCGCATTCTGGGTCCAACACAATCGACACGATCAATCGCCGTCATCGCAGGGTGGTCCGCAATCCCCGCGTGCAATGCCTCCTCGGTCGGTCCCAACTCAAGCATGTCTCCAAGGATCGCAATGCGGCGCCCGTGCCGGATACGTCCAACGCCATCAGTGGCATTAACTGCGGTTAACACCCAAAGTGCCGCGCCCATCGATGCCGGGTTCGCATTAAAGGCATCGTCGAACATCTCGAACGTCCAGTCCTCGACAGGATCAAGCACAACCGTCTCGCGCAAACCGCGCCCCGCCGGAGCGCTCCATCGCCCGATGTCGCAGGCCGCAAGACCGGGGTCCGCGCCCACAAGACAGGCCGCCCCATAAGCCGCCAGTGCATTCATCGCAAAATGACGCCCCGGTGCGCCGACCCTGAAAAGAAATGGCTGGCCTCGAAAATGTCCTCGAACAACGCTGGCTTTCTCGCCAATCTGAATATCATCGGCAAGCAGCTTGGCGCCCGGCAAGGCACCAAACCCCACCAGCCGATCCGCACAAACCTTTGCTTTATCTGCTAGAATTCCGGCTGTTTCGATATCCGCATTGAACAAAGCAATGCCGCCCGGCTCCAGTCCTTCAAAGATCGCCGCCTTTTCATGCGCGATGCCTTGGATATTTTCAAAGGCTTCAAGATGCGCCGCCGCCACGGTCGTAATCATCGCAAGATGTGGCCGTGTCAGACGCGACAAAGGCGCGATCTCTCCCGGCGCGCTCATCCCGATCTCGACAATCGCAAACTCTGTGTCGGCGGGCATGCGCGCCAATGTTAAGGGGACGCCCCAGTGATTGTTGTAACTCGCCTGCGCCGCATGCGTGCGCCCCTGCCCATTCAGAACCTGCCGCAGCATTTCTTTGGTCGAGGTCTTTCCCGCAGATCCTGTAATCGCAATGACCCAAGCGTCCGTCCGCGCGCGCGCTGCAACACCCAGCTTCTCCAGCCCGCAAAGCACGTCGTTCACAACGATTAACGGCGCATTCGCCGCAAGACCCTCCGGTACCCGCGACACCAACGCGGCCGCGGCCCCCTTTGCCAAGGCGTCCGCCACAAACTCATGTCCGTCACGCACGTCCGTCAGGGCCACAAACAAGTCCCCCCGAGCAATCGTGCGCGTGTCGATCGACACACCTGTGGCACTCCAGTCTGCACCCAGTGCCTCGCCACCCGTGGCCTTCAAAGCCTCGGCGCGTGTCCAAAGCGCGCTCATACGCCCTTCCCGTCCAACGCGGCGACGGCAACACTGGCCTGCTCAACATCATCAAACGGCAAAACCGCATCGCCCACAATCTGCCCGGTTTCATGCCCTTTGCCCGCAATCAACAACGTGTCGCCCGCACCAAGCGCATCAACCGCCCGCAAAATCGCCTCGGCCCGATCCGCAACTTCGCTCACTTCGCCGACACCGCGCCGCGCGCCCGCTAGCACCTCGGCGCGAATGATCGCAGGGTCTTCGCTGCGCGGGTTATCATCCGTCACAATCGCGATATCCGCGTAATCCGCCGCCGCCCGCCCCATCAATGGACGCTTCGCCTTGTCCCGGTCTCCGCCTGCGCCAAAGACCACGATCAGACGCCCCAGAACATGCGGACGGATCGCTTTCAGCGCCGTCACCAAAGCCTCGGGCGTATGCGCATAATCAACAAACACGGTGGCCCCGTTTTCGCGCCGCGCCGCAAACTGCATCCGTCCACGCACCGTTTCAAGCGCGTGCATACTGTCGAATGTCTCTTCCGGATCCGCACCCGTCGCAATGCAAAGCCCCGCAGCAACAAGCGCATTTTCCGCCTGAAACCCACCTATCAACCCAAGCCGCACCTGATGGATTTTTCCGCCCCATTCAAACCGGCATTCCTGACCCGTCGCGTCAAACCGCTGTCCCAAAATCCGCAAAATGGCCTCAGAATCGCGCCCGATCGTCAGCACGTCCTGTCCACGGTCTTCGGCCACCCCTGCCATCCGATGTCCATATTGGTCATCGATGTTAATAACCGCCGTCGCATCCTCAGCCAGCACACGGCCAAAAAGGCCGGCCTTTGCCTGAAAATACTCTTCAAACGTCTCGTGATAATCCAGATGATCCTGGCTCAAATTGGTGAACGCCGCCGCCGCAAGCCGCACCCCATCCAGCCGCCGTTGCGCCAATCCGTGGGACGAGGCCTCCATCGCCGCGTGCGTTATTCCTTCGTCTGCCAACCGCGCCAACATGCGGTGCAAAGTGATCGGCTCGGGCGTCGTGTGCGCAAGCGGCGCCGTAAATGCGCCTTCCACGCCCGTCGTGCCCAAATTGACGGCCTCGGCCCCCATTTCGGTCCAAAGCTGGCGCGCAAATGACGCAACCGACGTCTTGCCGTTGGTGCCTGTCACGGCCACGATAATCTCGGGTTGGGCCTCAAACCAAAGGGCCGCACAAAATGCCAGTGCCTCGCGCGGATCCTCGGCGACGACAAGCGGCACTCCACTATCAGCAAGCACATCCGCCGCAATCAAAGCGCCTTCGCGATCCGTCAAAATCGCGCCCGCGCGCATACGCACCGCATATTGGATGAATTCGGCGCCATGCACTTTTGTGCCAGGAAGCGCGCAGAATAAATGTCCGTCCTTCACCGAACGGCTGTCCACCGACAAGCCGGTTATCCGCACATCCCCTGCATTGCGCGCGGTCAGCCCAAGCTCTGACAGTGTTTTCGTCTTTGCCCGGGTGTGCATGTGCTCGTGCCTCGTGGGGTTTTAGTTTCGCGCAAGTGTTACACCCGCGCGGGGGGCGGGTTCAACGCCCGGTGCAATCCCCAAAAGAGGCGCGACACGGCGGATCACTTCGGCCGCCACCGGAACAGCCGTCCATCCCGCCGTACGCCGGGGTTCGGTGCCGCTCGTTTCGACCGGTTCATCCAGTGTGACGACCAATACATACTTGGGATCGTCGGCAGGAAACACGCTGGCAAATGTCGCAATGACCTTGTCTTCATAATAGCCGCCCGTCGGCTTTGGCTTGTCCGCCGTGCCAGTCTTGCCCCCAACGCGGTACCCCGGCACTTCGCCAAACGACGCCGTGCCGCGCGTAACGACCTGACGCAACATTTCACGTGCCTGTCGCGACGTGTCGGCGCTTAGTATCCGTGGCCCCGGCAACGGATACTCTTTCCTGAGAAGCGTCGGCTCAACCTTAAGCCCGCCATTCAAAAGGCTCGCGTAGGCCGACGCCAGATGCAATGGAGACGCCGAAATTCCGTGGCCATAGGAAATCGTCATTGTTGAGATTTCCGACCAGTTTTTTGGCAACAAAGGCCGCGCACCGCGCGCCTCGATCAATTCAATCGGTGTAGGTTCAAGCAATCCAAGCGCGCCCAGAAAAACTTGCTGCCGCTCAACTCCGATTTTTTGCGCGATCCGCGCAGTGCCGATATTCGAAGACTTCACGATCACGTCTTCTACCGATAACGCCTTGCCGTAATTGCGGAAATCGCGGATTTTGTGCTTGCCCCACCGTAATGGCCCCTCAATATCGACCATGGTAGATCGGCTCACAATCCGCTCCTCGATGCCTTGTGCCACCGCGAAAATCTTATACGTCGAGCCAAGTTCATAGACACCCTGAACCGCTCGATTGAACAAAGGAGAATCTCCGGGGTCTCCACTAGTCAAAGGCTGCGGGCGGTCGTTGGGATCAAAATCAGGCAAACTCGCAATCGACACGATCTCGCCCGTGTGAATGTCCATCAACACTGCCGCCGCACCCTTTGCGTTCATCAACCGCATACCACCCTCAAGCACGCGCTCGACCGCGGCCTGTACCGTCAAATCCAAAGACAGTGCCAATGGCACATCCCCGCGCCCCGGATCACGCAGCTCTGCATCCATCGCTTTTTCAAGCCCGGCCACACCGATCACTTCGGCAGACGAAACACCCTCGCGCCCAAATCCAGCGCCGCCAAGCACGTGTGCCGCCACACGACCGTTCGGATAAAGCCGCATCTCGCGTGGCCCGAACAAAAGACCGGGATCACCAATGTCGAAAACCGCCTGTTGCTGCTCGGGGCTGATCCGTCGTTTGATCCAGATGAATTTTCGCCCCCCCGTGAACTGTCGAAGCAATTTTTCCTGATCCAAATCCGGGAAAATCTGCGCCAATTCGACCGCGGCCCGCTCTGGCTCGATCATCAGGGGTGGCTGTGCATAAAGCGCATGCGTCGTGAGGTTCGTCGCCAGAATACGTCCGTTGCGATCCGTGATATCTGCCCGCGCCGCAACAATCTGCGCGCCAGACGCCGCCGCACGCGGCTCCACCGGATCAGAACCCGCAATCACCGACATCTTCAAACCAACCATCGTAAACGCACACAGAAACACGACGCCCAGCACCAAAAGGCGACCCTCGGCCCGCGCGCGTGCTGTGTCGCGCTCGGCTTCATGGCGTTCCGCAAGGTTCTGGCGCTCGATTGCATCCGGGTTTTCACCGGCGCGGCGCGCTGCAAGAATTCGGGCAAGCGGGCGAAGGGGGGTCCGGGTCATTGGCTTTCCCTCAGACGGCTCATTACTTCCACCGGCACAATAATGGGTGTCAGCGGCTCAATCGGATATGTGATCTGGTCAATGTAGCCAAAATGATCCGGGCGCAGCGGCAAAAGCCCCAGACGGTCAAAATTCATGTCAGCGAGATCGGCAAGCCGCTCCGGGCGGTTAAGGTAAGCCCATTCCGCCCGCAAAACACCAGCGCGCTCACGCAACACCCCGATTTCACTACGTAATTCCCTGACCTCCCGTAAACTCGCCTGGGTTTCGTAATTCTGTCGATACGCCCAAACCGCAAGGACCATCACCATGCAGGCTGTCAGAATGTAAAACACCGAACGCATCTACCGCTCTCCCAATGTCAGCTTTGGCAACCCAAGTTTCGTGCGATCCACAGGCCCGGCCTCCGCGTCCGTCCGCTTTCCCACACGCAGGTTGGCCGACCTCGACCGGGTATTCTGCGCTATCTCGTCGGAAGACGGAGGGATCGACTTATTTCTGGCCACAAATCGCGGGGTGTCTGCCTGCAATTCCGGCTGGTAACGATTGTTACCGGGCGACTTGCCGGACCGCTCCTGAAAGAACCGCTTCACCACGCGATCCTCCAGCGAATGAAAGCTTACAACTGCCAGCCAACCCCCCGGTTTCAGCGCGCGCTCAGCGGCCTCCAGACCAGCGACCAGTTGACCAAATTCGTCATTCACCGCTATCCGCAATGCTTGAAAAGTCCGCGTCGCAGGATGGCTGTGACCCGGTTTGGGGCGCGGCAAACACCGCTCGACAATGGCCACCAAAGCGGCCGTCGTGGTGATCGGCTCGATGATCCGCGCGGCCACAATCGCGCGCGCAATGCGCCGTGACGCACGTTCCTCGCCGTATTGATACAAAATGTCCGCCAAAAGCTCTTCGTCGGCCTCTGCGATGATATCCGCCGCGGACGTTCCAGATTGACTCATCCGCATATCCAGCGGCCCGTCGCCCATAAAGGAAAATCCACGCGCGGTCTGATCAAGCTGCATGGACGACACGCCCAGATCAAGAACCACCCCATCCAAGGGTTCATCAACATACTGGTCTAAATCAGAAAATGTACCCTCAACCATTCGAAGTCGGTCGCCGTATTCTGCGGCCCAACCCGCAGCCATCTCGAACACCACCGGATCGCGATCAACCGCTGTGACCGTTTCGGCACCCGCTGCCAAAAGCGCGCGCGCATACCCCCCGGCTCCAAAAGTTCCGTCAAGCCAATGGCCCGAAATGGGCGCGCAAGCGTCCAAAATCGAACCAATCAGAACAGGAATATGCGGGTCGCGGTTTGTGGCCTTGGCAGCGGCGGCCATGGTCAGCCTCCCTCAAAGCCACGATCAAGAAGCGTCAGGACATCAAAGTCTTCCGGCTGGTCATCCAGCCAGGCTTCGGTCTTGGCTTCCTCGATCTCTTCGTAAGTCTCGGGCTTCCATATTTGGAACGTATCGCCGGATGCGATGAAATAGGCCTCCGACGAAATATCGATCTTCTGACGCAGCTTTGCAGGCAGAACGATCCGACCCGTCTCGTCAACATTCGTTAAGAGCGATTGACCATTGAATAACTTTTCCAGCATCCGACGCTCGATCGAACCCCGTGTCATACGGTCAATTCTGGCATCCACCTCGGCGGCCGCGTCAATTGTATAACATTCAAGATAGCGGCGGCGGTGATCGCCATAGACAATCACCAGTTCCGGCGCTTTCCCATCAGACCATGCGGGATCACCTGCCTCAAGCACACGGCGAAACGAGGCCGGGATCGAGACCCTGCCCTTCGTGTCCACCTTATGGTGGCCTTCGCCTCTGAACCTGCGAACCACTGTCCCACGGTCCCTTTCAATTTCGCCCCCCGTAAAATGCGAAAGCGGCGGATCGGACAGCTGCCAGTGTCCGATCCGCCGCCTTTGCCCCGTTGCCGGGTTAGTCCAGCTGCGCGCGCCACCTGGGGGGATGTCTGCTCGCCCGCGCGCCGGATCTTCAGTGTGGCCGAGTATTTCGACCGGGATGAACGCGGGTGCCTGTATGAAACCTGCTATTTATTGGGTTCGGGGTCGTTTGGTGCCCCTATCACTGTCCCGTCTCATCCGATGGACTGAAATTGGCATGGGAAATCGTGGGAAGCAATAGAAATCTTTGGGAAACGGCGGTTTTCCACGGCAAAAGCCACTCGACGAAAAACCTCAAAACACGACATATCGTGGATAAAAGAATCAATTCCTCTAGATTTCCTCTATATGTAGTAATTCACAAAAGTTGCGTATTTTGCACCCGTTCAGCCGCTGCGGGCCGATCTCACGGTAGGAATCCTCCGAATCGCAGACTTTTCTCCGAAAATCGAGATCAAATCCCATATGACCACCATAGAATACCATCTACGCATCAAGCGTCACGCAAAAGGACCGCCCACGCTCAAAAACGCGGGCGAGATCCCGTTAACATCGTGTGAAAGTCCAGAACGGGCGCACCGACGTAATACCGACGCGATACCGACGTAATACCGATTGGTGTTTTCAGCCCATTCCGCCGGCAATCAAACGCTTGGCAAGCGTTGTATAAGCCTCGGCAATCGGTCCATCCCCCAGCGCCACAGGCCGCCCCGCGTCCCCGGCAAGCCGCACGTCGAGGGACAATGGAATCTCCCCCAGAAACGGCACACCTAGCCGCTCGGCCTCGGTGCGCACGCCGCCATGGCCAAACAGATGCGCCTCGTGTCCACATTGCGGACAGACATAGGTCGACATGTTCTCAATCAACCCAAGAATCGGCGTATTCAGTGTTCCGAACATGTCCATCGCCTTGCGCGCATCCAAAAGCGCCACGTCCTGCGGCGTCGATACGACAATTGCTCCGGTTAACTCGGTTCGTTGGCACAAAGTAAGCTGCACATCGCCCGTGCCAGGTGGCAAATCGACGATCAGCACGTCCAACTCACCCCATTCGACCTGCCCCAGCATCTGCTGAAGTGCGCCCATCAACATAGGGCCGCGCCAAACCACGGCCTTGCCTTCTTCCATCATGAATCCAATGGACATCAGCGTAACACCATGGGAATGCAGCGGAATAATGGTCTTGCCGTCTGGGGATGCAGGCCGTTTGTTGATACCCATCATCTGGGGTTGAGACGGTCCATATATATCAGCGTCCAAAAGCCCGACACGCCGCCCCTCGCGGGCAAGTGCTACGGCAAGGTTCGAGGACACCGTCGATTTCCCCACGCCGCCCTTGCCCGAACCCACCGCAATAATGCGATCAACGCCTGAAACCTTGGCCGGACCACCCTGCTGCGGTTTGGGATGTCCGCCGATTTTCAGGCTTGGCGGTGCGGCTGGCTTCGCCGCAGGTCCATGCGCCGTCAGCACGACCGATACCGCGTCCACGCCGTCCATCGCCTTCACCGCGGCTTCGGCGGCAGTTCGTACCGGCTCCATCACGCCCGCCACCTCGGCGTTTGGCGCTTCAATGACGAATCGCACACTCGATCCGTCGATTTGCAGCGCACGAATATAATCCACCGCCACCAGATCCCGTCCGTTCGGCAGCAAAACACCGCGCAGTGTGTCAAGAACTTCTTCACGTGTCCGGGTCATAATCTGTACTCGCTTTTATCTATAGTGCTCTACTTGCGTCGCGCAGTCCGCAGAGGCAAGGCTACCCAGCCCATTTGCCACATTTCTAATCGCAACGCCAAAAAACGCAGCGTCGACCTATGACAATGCTGCATAGCAGCATTGAGGCATCATCCATTGTGCATCTGCAGCATTTCCCTAAATATTGGTCACAAGCAACACGGCGCACCGAGCAAAGCGCCAAGGTTTTAGGAATGACGATATGAGTGCAATTGACGTATTCAACAGCAAACACCGCGGCGCACAGGCCGCAGGGTTTATCGGTGGACTGACAGAGCGCGTACGGCGCTACCGGACTTACCGCCAAACCCTTGAAGAACTGGAATCATTGTCGGATCGCGAACTTCTCGATCTGAACATCTCGCGCCACTCGCTGCGCGCAATCGCATATCGCGCAGCCTACGACGGCTAAGCGAAAACCGGATCAGACGGCCCCACCTCCTCCCGGGGTTTTCTGAAAATAGCGGCGGCACCTCCTCCTCCCTGGTGTCGCCGCCTTTTTTTTGAGCTTCACAAAAAAAACCGTTCGACGCAACGAACAAGCCTTGCTCAGAATGGCGCCTCAACATCCCCCATGCCCACATAGACCGCCTTCACTTGCGAATAATGCGCAATCGCCGCTTTGGAATTCTCCCGCCCTACGCCTGACTGCTTCGAGCCGCCAAACGGCATCTCCACCGGGGCCGCATTGTAGTGGTTGATATAACAGGTACCCGCCTCGAACGCCGAAACGACCCGATGTGCGCGCGTCAAATCGCGGGTGAACACGCCCGCGGCAAGGCCGAACACGGTGTCATTGGCGCGCCGGATCACTTCGTCCTCGTCATCAAAATCAAACACTGACAAGACCGGCCCAAAAATCTCTTCGCGCGCAATTGTCATGTCGTCGCGGACGTCTGTGAACACCGTCGGCTCTACAAAGAACCCTTCGCGATCCGCCCGCTTGCCGCCATGCGCCAAAGTCGCACCCTCTTTGACACCCGTGCCGATATAGCCAAGCACTATCTCCATCTGCGCCTCGCTGACCAAAGGCCCAAACGTCACCGCTTCATCCATCGGATCGCCCATAACCACTCCGGCTTTCAACCGCTCAACAAGCCGCTCCACAAACGCCGTACGGATCGAACGCTCGACGTAAACCCTTGTTCCGTTGGAACAAACCTGCCCAGACGAATAGAAATTCGCCAAGATTGCGCCCGACACTGCCTTCTCGATATCCGCATCGGCAAAGATCACAAGCGGCGACTTTCCCCCCAATTCCATTGTCACATGGCGCATGCCCGCAGCGGCCGCCGCGTACACCTTGCGCCCGGTTGGAACCGACCCCGTCAAAGACACTTTAGCGACACGGTCGTCCCCAATCAGCTTGGCACCAACGGCTCCACGCCCCTGCACGACATTGTAAATACCGTCCGGCAATCCGGCTTCTGATAATATCTCCGCCACCCGCAAAGCTGCCAAAGGCGTGGTTTCTGACGGCTTGAATACCATCGAATTGCCGCACGCCAACGCGGGCGACGCCTTCCAACATGCGATCTGCGTTGGGTAATTCCACGCGCCAATCCCGACACAAACCCCAAGCGCCTCCCGGATCGTATAGGCCCAGTCCCCGCCCGGAAGCGGAATATGCTCACCGGTCAAAGACCCCGCCAATCCGCCAAAATACTCCAAAGCATCCGCCCCGCTCGTCGCATCAGCCACAAGCGTCTCCTGCAAAGGCTTGCCGGTATCCAGTGTCTCCAGCTCGGACAGCGCTCGGTTCTCGGCCCGGATCATATCCGCCGCCCGGCGCAAAATGCG
>JARFRG010000212.1 GCA_029287375.1 Boseongicola sp.
TGTCTCTCCTTATTCCGCTGGTGTTTTGGAAGCGGAGTCGTCGGTCTTTTTCTTGCGACCGAACAGCGTGCCGAGACGTTGTCCGCCTTCGACGAGGCCACCGGGCAGGAAGATCACGACAAGCATACACAAGATGCCCAATGTGAGATGCCAGCCTTTGCCGATGAACGGGTGGATGATGAAGACGAGGAAGTCTTCGAGCCCGTCGGGCAGGAAAGCGAACCACTGGTGCAGGATCTGATCGTTGATCTTCGAGAATATGTTTTCGAAGTATTTGATAAAGCCGGCGCCCAGGATTGGTCCGATTAGCGTACCCGCACCGCCGAGAATAACCATCAGCACGACTTCACCTGAGGCAGTCCATTGCATGCGCTCTGCCCCTGCAAGCGGGTCCATCGCGGCCATCAGTCCACCTGCGAGACCGGCGTACATTCCCGAGATGACAAATGCTGCAAGTGTATAGGGACGCGAGTTCAAACCGGTGTAATTCAGTCTTTGCTGGTTCGATTTAATCGCCCGCAACATCATCCCGAAGGGTGATCGGAACAAACGGATCGCAATATAGAATACGATAAGCATGATCACGACGCAGAGGTAATAGCCCACGTTGAAATTGAACGTCCAAGCGCCGATATCGAGCTGATAGTTTGACCTCATCGAAAGTCCGAAGAGGTGCGGCAGATCCGGCAGACTGTCACGGTGCAGCCATTGCGGGTCATCCGCGTAGACCTGGAGACCGGTTTCGCCGTTGGTTAGGTTGAATTTGGGGTTTGACAGAACGGAGTAGGCCAGAGCGAACGACATCTGTGCGAAAGCCAAAGTCAGGATCGAGAAATAGATGCCCGATCTTCTCAGCGATATATAGCCAATCAATAGCGAGAAGAGGCCGGCGACAGCGACTGCCAAAATGATTGCCGGAAGAACATTGTAGGTGAACAGTTTAAACATCCACACGGCGGCGTAGGACCCAACACCCAGAAACGCGGCGTGACCGAACGAGAGGTACCCGGTAAGTCCGAAAAGGATGTTGAAACCGATCGCAAAGATCCCGAAGATAACAAACCGCTGCATCAGATCTGGGTAGCCTGCATTAAACTGTGCCAGCGAGCTTTCGGAAGGAAACGGGTTCAGAATGAACGGCGCCAGCACGGTCAAGGCAATGACGATGAAGAATAGTGATCTGTCTCTGAAGTTGAGGCCAAGCATGTTTTATTCCTCCATCACGCCTTTACGTCCCATTAATCCGCGCGGGCGGGTCAAAAGAACGATAATTGCGACAAGGTAGATGATGATCTGGTTGATGCCGGGGAGCAAACTTGTAGCCCAAGCAGTTGATGCAAAGCTTTCAAGAATACCGAGTAGAAAGCCCGCAAGCACCGCGCCCGGAAGAGATCCCATTCCGCCGACGACGACGACAACAAAGCTTAGGACAAGGAAGTCCATCCCCATGTGATAATTCGGCGGATTGATAGGAGTGTACATCACGCCCGCAAGCCCAGCCACGGCGGCTGCGATACCAAACATGATGGTGAAGCGTTTGTCGATGTTGATACCCAGCATGCTGACTGTCTCACGGTCTGCCATGCCTGCACGAACGACCATGCCAAACGTGGTGAACTGCAGGAAGGCGAAGACACCCGCGATGACGGTCATTGAGAAGAAGAAATATATCAGGCGCCAGTAAGGGTAGATAATTGCATTTGGATCAAATCCGATCATCACACCGAGGTCGAGCGCTTTGGAGAGGCTGTCGGGAGCCGGTGTTTGGATTGGATTGGCGCCGTAGTAATACTTGACGACTTCCTGGATCACGATGGCAAGGCCGAACGTCACGAGGATTTGGTCCGCATGGGGGCGCTTGTAGAAGTGCTTGATTAGGCCGCGCTCCATGATGACGCCGATAGCGATCATCACCGGGATCGCGAACAAGATTGCGATCGGGACAGACCAGTCGATTATGGCTAAACCGACATCCTTCCCTAGCCAACTTTCGATATAGGTGGATTTGACCTTCAGCGGGTTGCCGAGGAAGTCAAGCTGGGTTTCGTCAATGGTTTCGTAGCTGAGCGACAAAATCCGTTGCAATGTCACTGCGCAAAACGAACCGAGCATGAACAAAGCGCCGTGGGCAAAATTTACCACCCCGAGCGTGCCGAAGATTAAAGTCAGGCCGAGGGCGATCAGCGCATAGGCCGACCCCTTGTCGAGGCCGTTCAGAATCTGAAGTATAAAGGCGTCCATGTCCCCACCCTAAAATTTTGAAAATCGCAGATCAGCCGACCTGTGCGGCGAAAGTGTGGGGACGCGCGATGCGTGCGCGGCCCCTTTTTTTCATCGCGCTATTATGCGCCTGGGTTACACTCGCCCAAAGACGCTTCGTCGCCGCCAAACATCGGGTGGTTCGGTGGATACTCGACCTGCGCGCGCGGCGTAACTTCGACAACTTCCAGAACGTCGAATTCGGATGTTGGGTTATCTTTACCCTGCACAACCAAAACGTCCTTGAAGCACTGGTGGTCAGCGCCACGGTACAGAACGTCGCCGTTGCCCAGACCCGAGAATTCGAAGTCTTCAAGAGCTTCACCGACAGCGCATGGGTTGAACGACCCGGCACGGTTGACGGCGTCTGCATAAAGCAGCGTCTGGCAGTAAACGGTGTGAGCCGCCTGGCTTGGCGGGAAGCCGTACTTGGTGCCGAACGACTTAACAAAAGCTTTGGAGCCTTCGTCAGTCAGCGACCAGTGCCAGTTGGTAGAGCCAAGGATGCCCTTAACGTTTTCACCAGCACCACGTGCCATCAGGCGCGAATAGAGCGGAACAACGATTTCGAAGTTCTTGCCGTTGACTTGCTTGTCCTTCAGGCCGAATTGAACTGCGTTGGTCAGCGAGTTAACCATGTTACCGCCGTAGTGGTTCAAAACCAGAACATCTGCGCCCGAATTCAGAACCGGGGCGATGTAGGACGAGAAGTCCGTCGAGGCCAGCGGTGTCAGAACGTTGTTAACAGTTTCCCAGCCCTGGGCTTCGGTCGCATTTGCAATCGATTCCTGCTGAGTCCAGCCCCACGTATAGTCCGCGGTCAGGTGATAGGCTTTACGATCAGTGCCGTAACGGGCAGCAAGCACAGGTGCCAGAGCGGCGCCTGACATGTAACCGTTGAAGAAGTGGCGGAAACCATTGGCCTTGCGATCCTTACCAGTGGTGTCGTTCGAGTGTGTGAGGCCAGCCATGAAGATAACGCCAGCATCCTGACAGAGACCCTGTACAGCGATTGCAACACCAGAGGACGAACCACCAGTGATCATGATGGCGCCGTCTTTTTCGATCATCGACTTGGCAGATGCGCGGGCGGCGTCAGACTTGGTCTGCGTGTCGCCTGTGACGTATTCGACTTTCTTGCCGTTGATACCTGTGCCGTCCAGAGTCTTGGACGAGAAGGTGTTGATCATGCCGCCGTCGCCGCCACCGTTCAGGTGCTCAACAGCGAGTTCGTAAGCGCGAAGTTCGTCTGCGCCTTCGTCTGCGTATGGGCCGGACTGTGGTACGTTGAAACCAAGTGTAACCGAACCGCCTTCTGGGGCGTTTGTGAATCCGGTGTGGCCTGCTGCCCATACCGAACCGTCGAAGATTGTCGGCGTGGCAAGTGCTGCACCGGCGACAGCGCCGGTCTTTAGCATACCACGACGGGTGAAGTTAGATTTTGTCATTAAGCTCTCCCTTAGGTTTTTCCGGCTTTGTGGAACCCCACGTGCGCCTCCTCGCGCAGCCAGACCTTTTGACAAGGTACGAAGGTTATCGCGTGGGTTCGGAAAAAAAGATAGTAAGCGCATAATGAGAAAGGATTATTTTGTAAACAAATGCACAGAAATGTTGTATAGTTGTAAAGTAATTCTCTCGCACTGACAGAATGCACTTGAAGACTCGAGGTTTTTTGCCATGGCACGCCCCGCACTTACAGGATCACGCATCCGCCAGTTTCGCATTGATAAGGGTATTCGGCAGGTGGAACTGGCGCGGGCCTGCGAGATCTCGGCCAGTTATCTTAATCTGATCGAACACAACCGGCGCAAAATCGGCGGCGCTTTGCTGAACGCAGTAGCGGGGCGGTTGGGGGTTGATCCGGCCGTCTTGAGCGAAGGCGCCGGTGCGGCGCTTACCGGTGCGCTTGATGCGGCGGCGGGAAGTTTTGCGGGAAGCGACGTCGCGGTCGAGCGCAGCGAAGATTTTGCGGGCCGTTTTCCGGGGTGGGCGCGTCTGGTTGCGCGACAACATACGCGGGTGTCCGAGCTTGAGCGG
>JARFRG010000245.1 GCA_029287375.1 Boseongicola sp.
CAATCCCCTTTTATGCCGCGTTCGTTTTGTGACGCCGCCATACTTCGATCATCCAGCCAAGCATGATTCCATTGAGAATATGCCACATAAAATGCGTCCCACTCGGAAAGTTGGCGCAAAGCGTCTCATCGAGAGATCGAAACACAAGCGAAACACACAAGATCCCGGCGCCAATCATCAATCCGCGTCCCGTTTCAGGAGCGCGGCGCCGCAACAAGATGCCATATGCGGCGATAAGAACCGGCAGTACCCAATAGGCTGACGAGATGGCGAAAAACGGCAATCGCGCAAATACGGGAGTAGCAAGAGCCGCATAGGGAAAAAAAGCAAGCACACCCACAATCGCCCCCCAGCGCGGCCATCCCCAAAAATCTCGGTTGGCCAGATATAAAAAGCTAAGCGTGAACAGCGCGATGGGGATCACATCAAGTATCGCCGCCCACGCAACCGCGTGCGTGTGAAACAAGTACGAACCGACCCCAATCGCAAATAGAACCGCCGACAACCATCGACCACCAGATAACCCGGCGCTTTTGCGCCACATGATGACGGCGACCAGAATGAACGCCAAATTGGTGACAGCATTTATCGGCTCGGACCAATAACTTGCATCGGTCCGCTCGCAATAGGCGTCAATCGCTCTTGTCCAATCCATGGGTCATCCTGTTATGCTTGCCCCAATCACTTAGGGGGGTTCGCATGAAAATCATATGGCTTGGTCACGCCAGCTTTCGCATCGAAATTGAAGATCAGGTCTTGCTCGTCGACCCGTGGCTGGTGGGCAACCCCGTGTTCCCTCAAGAGCGGCGCGCGGAGGCGATCACCGGTGCTACGGCGATACTTTTGTCACATGGCCACGGCGATCACGCCTCAAACGCTGCTCTGATTGCGCCTGAATTGGGCATTCCGGTCGCATGCATCCACGAACTTGCGGAGAGCGGCATTCTCGGAGAGATCGAAACCATCGGTTTTGGCAAAGGCGGCACAATTTCCTTGGGCAACGCGCGGGTCTCGATGGTCAACGCGTGTCATTCGTCTTCCATCGACTTTGCGGACGGAAGTCTTGCGGTCGCGGGATCCGAAGCTGGGTTCATGATCCACGGCGAAGACCACACGATCTACTTTTCTGGCGACACGGATATCATGGCGGACATGGGGTGGTTCGGGGAATATTACGCGCCCGACATCGGCATCCTATGCGCAGGCGGGCACTATACAATGGATATGAAGGCGGCGGCTTGGGCCGCAAGAAAATTTTTCAATTTCAAGACGGTGATCCCGTGCCACTACAAGACATTTCCAATTCTAGCCCAGACCGCAGACGATCTGATCGCCGGGCTGCCAAATGTCGATGTTAAAACGCCCGACATCCTTGATGTGCTTGAGTTTTGAGGCGAACTAATCGCTTCCGGAACGACGCTGCGCAAAGAATTCGGTGAGAAGTGCGCCGGCTTCCTCGGCTCCTATTCCATCGTAGACTTCGGGAATGTGGTGCGCCTGAGGATGTGAAAACACCTTCGGGCCTTGCCCAACGCCGCCCGATTTCGGATCCGATGCGCCGTAGTAAAGTCTGGCGATCCGTGCAGCGGAAATCGCTGCAGCGCACATGGGGCATGGCTCCAGTGTTACATACAAATCGCAATCCGTTAGCCGCTCAGATCCAAGCGCCTGCGCGGCCGCACGGATCGCCAAAATCTCGGCGTGCGCCGTCGGATCCGCCAACTCTCGCGTTCGGTTGCCCGCCCTTGCGATCATCTGCCCATCCGGAGCGATCACAACCGCACCCACCGGCACTTCGTGTCGGGCGCCTGCTTTGCGCGCCTCATTGAGCGCCTCCGCCATATGACTTTTGAAAACCATGATATGTGATGCCTCGCCGCGAGCGCGGGCGCAAGTTTCCCGACACGCGCTTTCCAAAGCGACATCGCCGCGCTATGGCAATCTTATGAGCAATGAAACCAATCCTGGCGAGCGCATCGCGAAAGTTCTGGCGCGCCGCGGAGTCGCGTCGCGACGCGAGATCGAACGGATGATAGACGCCGGACGTATTTCGCTGAACGGAAAGACGCTGACCAGTCCCGCCCAAAACGTCGTGGACAGTGATCGTATTATTGTCGACGGCAAACCAGTGGCGCAAGCCGAACCGGCGCGCTTGTGGCGCTATAACAAGCCATCTGGGCGCGTCACCTCCGCGAATGACGAGAAAGGCCGCCTGACAATATTCGATGATTTACCTGAGGATTTGCCACGCGTCATGCCGGTTGGCAGGCTTGATCTGACATCCGAGGGCTTGCTTCTTTTGACCAACGATGGCGAGATAAAGCGTCGCCTTGAACTACCGAAAACCGGCTGGCTCCGCAAATACCGCGCACGGGTCAAGGGTACGCCTGAGGACTCGACATTTGATGGCTTGCGGCGCGGAATAGTACTTGATGGTGAGCGTTTTCAACCGATGGAAATCACACTGGACCGGCAGCAAGGCAGCAATGCCTGGATCACGGTCGGGCTGCGCGAAGGCAAAAACCGAGAGATTCGACGCGCGATGGAAAGCCTGGGCTTGGTCGTCAACCGACTGATCCGGATAAGCTATGGACCGTTTCGCCTAGGAGAACTGAAGTCTGGCGAAGTTGAAGAAATAAAAGCGAAAGTATTGCGCGACCAGCTTGGCCTGGACGCCGCACCGGATATCGAGCCAAAGCCAAAACCAAAGCGCGAACGCGTTGAACGCGCACGGCGTAACCGCAAGACCTGACGCAGCGCTACACTAGCAAGCCGTCCGATGAGAGCCTATATCCACTGCGGAAAATGAGGAACGCTCAAAGTGATGCAGAAGATGGCTCTGCTGGTTTTGCTTTTCGCCGTGGCCGCAGGTGTGGTCGTTGTGGTAGTTAAGGTTGCAACATCGGCGCGCCAACACTTAAACGGGCCTCTAAAGGAAAGCGGAAACGGCATGCAAAGACTGGCATTTTTTCTGCTCTTGGCGCTGATCGCCTACGTTGCGGCAATCGGAGCAGCCTGATGGCAGAGCGATTTGGCGGAAAATACAGCCCCGGCACGCCCCCGTCGGGCGCACCCCAGCCACCGCAAAGGCGCAGGCGCGCAGGCGCCCGTGTTAACCTGTTGTTTCTGGTTCCGGGCATTTTAGTTCTAACCGCGTTTCAGCAAGAACCCCTTGGAATGGCCGCGGATTTGGTTGCATTTGGCACCTTGGTCCTGGCCGCATGGCTCACGCGAGAGGGTCTCATTGCCGAAGATGCGTATGAAGCGCGCCGCGTCGCAAAGCGCCCCGCTATTCCTCGCAAGATTTTCGCCTCGGTGCTGACTGGCACAGGCTTGGCCATCGCAGGTTTGGATACCACCACTTTTGTTTTGATCAACCCAATTGTGTTTGCGGTCCTTGGGGCAACTCTCCACTTTCTGGCTTTCGGACCTGATCCATTGAAAGACAAAGGCGTGGCCGATGGGAGCGCATTTCAAACCGATCGCGTTGCCCGTGCCGTCGATGAAGCCGAACGTCATTTGGCGGCCATGCGCGATGCCATCCGGGGCGCTGGTGTGCCGGCCTTGGCACGCCGCGTCGATCGTTTTTCTGAAACCGCGCGCCAGATGTTTCGCGTCGTAGAAGATGACCCGCGTGATTTGACGGGGGCTCGGAAATATCTGGGTGTTTATCTCTTGGGCGCGCGTGACGCGACGGCGCAATTTGCTGATCTATATGCGCGCAATCAGAATGAAGAAGCCCGCTCAGACTACGAAGCACTCTTAGATGATTTGGAAACGACCTTTGCCGCGCGCACAGACAAGATGCTGCTCGATGATAAGTCGTCACTTGATGTTGAAATTGAAGTCCTGCGTGACCGGTTGGCTCGCGAAGGGGTGAAAAGAACCTAGATTCAGACACTTAAGCGAGGGAGTTGTTATGTCCGATACTGTGCGCCAGAAGGCCCAAGAATCCGAAACGCTTGTAGCAGAAGTGACGTCAGTCACCCTGCCCGCACCCAGCACTGAAATTGTTGCTCTTGCTGCGGCCGATCCTGAAACATCCGCCGAGATTGAACGTCGGATTGACGAAATTGACATGGGTGACACAAATTCGATTGTGTCGTTCGGATCGAATGCGCAGGCCGAGCTTCAGGAAATCAGTCAGTCAATGCTGGCGGATGTGCGCAACAAGGACGTGGGACCAGCAGGCGACAGTCTGCGCGATATCGTGTCGACGATACGCGGGTTTTCCATCAGCGAATTGGATGTCCGTCGCAAACGGTCATGGTGGGAGCGTCTCTTGGGGCGCGCGGCGCCTATCGCGAATTTCGTGGCGCGCTTCGAAGAAGTGCAGGGGCAGATCGACAGCATCACCGACAATCTACTGCACCACGAGCACAAGTTGCTGAAGGACATCAAATCGTTGGATCAGCTGTACGACAAAACCCTCGCGTTTTATGACGAGCTGGCTTTGTATATTGCAGCCGGTGAAGAAAAACTTGAACGGCTGGATAGCACAGAGATTCCCGCCAAAGAGGCAGAAGTCGCTTCGGCACCCGACGAACAAGGTGTGATGAAAGCGCAGGAATTACGAGATTTGCGGGCCGCGCGTGACGATCTCGAGCGCCGTGTCCATGATCTTAAGCTGACCCGTCAAGTCACGATGCAGTCGCTTCCGTCCATCCGACTTGTTCAGGAAAACGATAAATCTCTGGTCACCAAAATCAACTCGACATTGGTGAATACCGTGCCGCTTTGGGAAACTCAGCTCGCTCAGGCCGTCACGATCCAGCGTTCGGCCGAAGCCGCAGAAGCAGTGCGTGAAGCGAACGATCTAACGAATGAACTTTTGACTGCCAATGCCAAGAACCTGCGCGTGGCCAACAAGACCATTCGCGAGGAAATGGAGCGCGGTGTCTTTGATATTGAAGCTGTCAAACAGGCCAACGCCGAGCTGATCGCGACAATACAAGAAAGCCTCCAGATCGCCGATGATGGCAAAGCCAAGCGGGCCGCCGCTGAAGAAGAGCTTCAGAAAATGGAAGCCGAGCTTAAAAACACACTCGCCTCGGCCAAGGCCCGCAAAGATGGTACGGGCTCCAACTCTGGGGAAAGCGTGCCGTCCTGATCCATGCGCCGCAAGAGCCTTGCCCTTAGTCTTTTGCCATTTCTGGCAGCCTGCGCCGATTTTCCCGGCGTGGGCTCTGATGGATTAGAGACGCCGCGACCGGATTTTGAAGAACCAGCTATTTCGGAACGGACCCCGGCCAGCTTGGAAATCGAAACCTTTTTTATGTCGGTGGAAACGGGTCTACTTGCCCGAGGTCTTTTGCGCGATGATGGTGGTGGTCCCGACGTGCCGTTTACCGATGTGATGTTGGCGCGAAACTTTGAAGCCCTGGCTTTTAGCACGGAATTCTCTGGAACTTCTGGACGCGTCGTAAGGCGCACGACTCCAAGTACGCTGCATCGTTGGGTGGAACCCGTCCGTATTCAATCTGTCGTTGGGCGGTCGATGGATCAAGAAACCGCTCGAACGGATATTGCTGCCATTGCCGCTTACTCAGAGCGGTTGGCACGTGTGACCGGGCACCCAATCCGTAGTGTTGAGCGCGGCGGAAACTTCCATGTGCTGGTCTTAAATGATCAGGAATTGCGTGCCTCAGGGCCTCTGTTGAAAGATCTTTTGCCTGAATTATCTCCGGCTGAAGTGCGATTTGTGGAAGAGATGTCTCCGGAAACTTATTGTGTGGTGTTTGCCTCTGATCCGATTCAGGATGGAGAATACAAACGCGCAATTGCCGTCATCCGGGCCGAACTACCGGATCGGCTGCGTACATCCTGCATTCACGAAGAGATCGCTCAAGGGCTCGGCCTTGCGAACGATAGTCCGCGCGCGCGTCCTTCGATTTTCAACGATGATGACGAATTTGGCCGACTCACGCGCCATGACGAGCTGTTGCTTCAGTTGCTATATGATCCGCGCCTGCGTCCGGGTATGAGTAGCGAAGACGCCAGTGTGTTGGTTCGCGAAATTGCATCAGACGTTGTGTCGCCTACAACCTGATTTACCGAAGGAGACCTCAAATATGGGTATATTCGATTTTCTGAGTGGTGAGTTCATTGATGTCATCCATTGGACGGACGACACACGAGACACCATGGTCTGGCGTTTCGAACGCGAGGATCACGAGATAAAATATGGTGCAAAGTTGACTGTGCGGGAAAGCCAAGCGGCAGTTTTCGTGCATGAAGGGCAATTGGCAGACACATTCATGCCGGGCCTTTATATGCTTGAAACGAATAACATGCCCGTAATGACCACGCTTCAGCACTGGGATCACGGGTTCCGGTCACCGTTCAAGTCCGAAGTCTATTTCATCTCGACCCGCCGGTTCACGGACCTGAAATGGGGAACGAAGAACCCGATCATTATCCGCGACCCGGAATTCGGGCCGACACGCGTGCGCGCTTTCGGAACGTATTCTGTGCGTGTCAATGACCCCGGAAAATTCCTAGTGGAAATCGTCGGGACCGATGGCGAATTCACAATGGATGAGATCAGCTATCAAATTCGCAATATCATTGTGCAAGCTTTTAGCCGCCTGATTGCCACTGCAAGTATTCCCGTACTGGACATGGCTGCGAACACTCAGGAATTGGGACGCATTCTGGCCAATGGAATTTCTGAAACGATCTCATCCTACGGTCTTGAAATCCCTGAGCTTTACATCGAAAATATCTCACTTCCGTCGGCCGTCGAGAAGGCCCTGGACGAAAGAACGTCCCGTGGGATGGTCGGGTCTTTGGACGATCATCTGCGCTATAAAGCGGCCGATGCGCTTGGGCAACAAAACGGTGCTGCCGGTTCGGCGATGGGCATGGGACTTGGGGCAGGTATGGGGATGCAGATGGGCGGCATGATGGCCGGTCCTTGGGGCCCACGCGTCAGTGAGCCGACGCCGCCGCCTGCACCACCTCAGGTCGAGCACGTCTGGCATATCGCGGATGCGGGGACCACAACCGGGCCTTTTTCCAAGGCAGCTCTGGGAAAGATGGTGGTGGACGGTTTGCTTTCGCGGGAAAGTTGGGTGTGGACGCCCGGTCAGGATGGCTGGAAGCGTGCAAACGACGTGGATGAATTGGCGCAGCTCTTTACAGTTGCACCACCGCCGCCGCCCGAAGCGGATTGATCAAACATCATCCAAAGGATGTGGACCCTGCCCATGACACCTCATCACTTTGCCATAGCTGCGCACTGGACGACCGCGTTCTTATATGCGGTTCTCTTGATCGAAGAACCGATCTCTCCAATCTGTTCGACACTGATTTTCGCGGTTGTGGTCGGGATGTCGTTCCCGAGCCATTTGAACTGGCGTGGGCTTTTAAATCGATTGGGGTCAAAACTGAGCCGAGGTGCGCGCCCGATCCACGGCTTTCAGCACCTTTTTTTGTATATTGCGATGTCGTCCGCAGCCATCGTTTCAATGACCGTTTTCGAAGCCTTTTGGACGGGGCGGGCATTGATTGTTCTGATGTGTCTGGTCCTGCTGCACGGGGTTGTTCATCTTTGGCGCCACGCAGACCTGTTTGACGAGCGTTTGCGCTTGATCGCGCCCAGAGCGCTTCGCGGGCTCATGTGATGGGTGCAGCAGATCACCGATTTCCTTGCGAAACCTGCGGTTCTGACCTGCGATTTGATCCGGGCAAAGATCAGCTCACGTGCGATCATTGCGGGAATGTCGAAACCATTGACCGCGGCCCCTGGAGAACCTCAGCAGCCATTGAAGAGCAAGATTTTGCCGCTGCGCTCAAAGCGTCAACCGACAAGGTCGAGATGGAAGACGCACGCACCTCCAGTTGTCCAAACTGCGGCGCGCGCATCGAATTTGGCGACGCGGTGCACGCCAAAGAATGCCCTTTCTGCGCAACGCCAGTCGTCACGGACACCGGTGCCACCCGTCAGATCAAGCCCCGCGCGGTCGTTCCCTTTGTTCTGGACGAAGAAGACGCCCGCGCCGAGATGACGGCCTGGCTTGGCAGCCTTTGGTTCGCGCCAAACGGACTAAATGACTATGCACGCAAAGGGCGGCGATTGAACGGTGTTTACACCCCATGCTGGACCTTTGATGCCGACACGAAAACCCAGTATTCAGGCCAACGTGGAACCGAGCATACGACGACTCGCACGGTGACCCGCAACGGAAAAAGACAGACTGAACAGCATACAACCGTGCATTGGCGTTCAGTGTCCGGCAAGGTGGCCCGGTTCTTTGATGACGTACTCGTAGTGGCCTCGACCGCCCTCCCGGATAAATTTCGCACCAACCTTGGCCAATGGGATCTGACCCAGCTTGAACCCTACATGCCACAATACCTCGCGGGCTTTCGCGCCGAGGCTTATACCGTGTCACTGGAAGATGGATTTGAGCAGGGTCGCGCCATAATGGACCGTCAGATTATGCGCGATATCAAATTTGATATTGGCGGCGACAGACAAAGGGTGCAAAGCGTGCAAACACAGGTCAGAGATGTGACTTTCAAACATATTCTCGTACCAGTTTGGCTCGCCGCATATAAATACCGTGGCCAATCTTTCAGGTTTGTGGTGAACGGCCAAACCGGACAGGTCGCCGGTGAGCGTCCATGGTCTGTTTGGAAACTAACCTTCGCGGCAATCTGCATTGCTCTGGCCGCGGCAGGCCTAGGCTATTTGGCTGCAGTCAATCAGTAGTATATGGCCATCTTGCGGTTCGCATGCTGACCGCTTAGACCACTTCTGAATAAGAAAATGAGGTGAACCTGATGATCCTGTGTTCGGGCGAGGCCCTGATTGACATGTTGCCACGCAAAACAGGCGACCACGAAAAGGCGTTTGCGCCCTATGCAGGGGGTGCCGTCTTTAATACGTCCATTGCTTTGGGACGTCTGGGTGTACACACCGGGTTTTTCAGCGGGCTTTCCAACGACTTGTTTGGCGATATTCTGACCGAAGCTCTGTCTGCCTCCAATGTAGACAGTCGCATGGCTGCGCGATCCGACCGTCCCACGACGTTGGCGTTCGTGACCCTAAACGAAGGCCAGGCCAGTTATGTTTTTTACGACGAGAATTCCGCGGGTCGCATGTTGGCTGTTGATGATCTTCCTGCATTGAGCGCAGAGGTCTCCACCTTGTTTTTTGGCGGTATTTCATTGGTGGTTGAACCCTGCGCACAGGCCTACGAGGCGCTGATGATGCGCGAGACGGAACACCGGGTGATCATGATGGATCCAAATATCCGTCAAAGCTTTATTCGTGATGAAGCCGCCTATCGAGATCGGATCGGCCGTATGCTTGGCGCGAGCGATATTGTGAAAGTATCCGATGAAGATTTGGCTTGGCTCGCCGGTCACGATAATTTCGAACGCGCGGCGCAGGATCTTTTGAGCGATGGAACAAAACTCGTCTGCGTCACCCAAGGTGCTGATGGGGTCACAGGCTATAGTGCCGCTGGTTGCGTGTTTGTTGCATCGCAAAGGGTGGAAGTCGTCGACACAGTCGGCGCTGGAGATACATTCAATGCGGGTCTTCTTGCCGCCCTCGACGACGCAGGCGTGCTTGAAAAAACTAAGATCGCTGCGCTGGATGAGAAGACAATCGAGGCAGCATTGTCGCTTGGCTCGCGCGCCGCAGCAATAACCGTTGGCCGCGCAGGGGCAAACCCGCCTACACGCACTGAATTGGGATGAGAGCGCTCGTTCAGCGGGTCTTGCATGCAAACGTCACAGTTGAAGGAAAAACAATTGGCGAGATCGGGCCAGGTCTGCTGATTTTAGTCTGTGCAATGGATGGCGATGGCGAAAACACCCCTCAAAAACTTGCCGCCAAAATTGCAAAGCTTCGAATTTTTCGCGACGAGAATGGGCGAATGAACCGGTCTGTCTCCGATATTTCAGGCAGCGCGCTTGTCGTCAGCCAGTTTACACTTGCGGCAGACACGAGCCGTGGCAACCGTCCGGGTTTTTCTGCCGCAGCCCCACCCGAACAGGCGGAGCAAAGCTATTTGGCGTTTGTTGGGGCTATGACGGCGCTTGAGATCCCGGTCGAAACAGGAACCTTCGGAGCAGACATGGCCGTATCACTGGTCAACGACGGTCCGGTTACCATTTGGCTGGACACAGAAGATTAGTGCGCAGTTTCCAGACAACGTGCAATTGCGGCCCAAGTATCTTCCAGCACGCGTTGTTGGGAAAGAATGACCTGTTGCGCGGCCATTCGGATCGGTTCGCTCTCTGAGGTTTCAAACAACCGCAGGACGGTCTTTGAAAGGTCTTGCTCGTTCAAAACTTCGACGGCCGCTCCTGCCGTCTTAAGCGTATCGTAGGTTTCACTGAAGTCGGCCACAGCCTTGCCATGAATGACTACTGAGCCAAGGGCCGCTGCTTCGTACGGATTTTTCCCGCCAAGAGGTTTTCCGGGTGGTCCAAGCGAATGACCAACAAAACTTACAGGCGCGAGACGGTACCAGAGGCCCATTTCACCAATGGTATCAGCGATATATACTTGGGTCTGTGCGTCTGGAACTTCGTGATCGCTACGGCGTGCTACATTAGCGAATGCGTCCATCGCGGTTTTTTGCAGGGCATCCGCGCTTTGGAGGAACCTTGGAGCGATGATAAGCAAGACATTCGGCACGCACGCAACAACTCTTTGGTGCGTCGCGATCATTAATGGTTCTTCGACATCGCAAGTCGCTGCAGCCAGCCACACGGGACGCTCACCGATGCGTTGTCTCAAGTCTTCCACTTCCTCCAAATCCGCCGGCAGTGGGCGTGCAGCTGCTTTCAAAGCACCGACGACATGGATGGTGTTATCTCGCGCCCCCAAGTCCTTGAAGCGCGCGACGCTGTCGGCGTTCTGGAGCAGGATTTGATCAAAGAGGCCCAGTATATCTCGCATCATGCCGCCAAGTCGCCTTCTGCTTTCGTAGCTTTCTCGGGACAAACGGCTGTTCACAAGAATCATTGGGATACCGCGGCGATGGGTTTCGATCATCAGGCGCGGCCAAAAATCCAATTCCGCGAAAACTGCGACGGTTGGACGCCAATGGTCGAGAAATCGACGTACAGATTGTGTGGTGTCGATGGGTAACAACACATGGGTGGCGCATTCAGGTAGTCCCGCCTTGTCAAGCGCGGCGATCGACGTTGCGGTAGAGGTCGTCAGAACGACGTAGGCATCCGGATTCTCGGACAAAGCACGTTCGATGATCGGGACCAGCGCGAGGCTCTCCCCCACGGACAGCGCATGGAACCACAAAACTCTTCCGGCTGGGCGATCATGGGGTGCGACGCCGTACTTTTCTGGGAGTCTGGCCGCGACTTCCTTGCCCTTTTTCAACCTTTTACGATGGACCAAGCGCCAAATAGGGTCCGAAACTTGTGAAAATGCGAGATAAAGGCGCGTCAGAGGGGACATGACGTCAGGCCGCACCTCTGTTCAAAAGCCGGAGCATGGTGATCAGCCCGACAGGGTTCTCATCGTCCAAAACAAAGGCCGCCGAAATGCGCTTGGTCTGCATCACGCGGAGTGTTTCACCAACCAGCATATTGGGCGTAAGTGTCACAGACCCGACAGTCATCATTTCGGATGTGGCCGTTTCATGGAGCGCTTCTTGCATTGTCGATTGCGAATTGCGTTCGAGATACCGGCGGATATCGCCGTCCGTCACAACACCAACCAGCTTGCTCTTGTCTGTCACGCCAACAATTCCCTGGCCCTTGGCCGACAGGATGTTCAGCGCCGCCATGACTGACGCGTCGTTGGCCACCAAGGGCAACTCGTCGCCCCCCAGCATAATCTCGTCGACACGTTTCAGAGCCGCCCCAAGCGAGCCTCCGGGATGGAAAGAATGAAAGCTTTCCTCACTGAACCCACGCCTTTGAAGAAGTGCAATTGCAAGCGCGTCGCCCATTGCAAGTTGCAACAAGGTCGACGTCGTTGGAGCAAGATTATGCGGACATGCTTCTCGCACTTTGGGCAGCACGAGAGCCACATTGGCTGCCCGTGCTAAAGAACTGTCCGAAGAGCCCGTTAGGGCGATAAGCTGTACGCCGTGTCGCTTTGCATAGCCAATAACATCGGACAATTCTCTGGTTTCGCCGGACCAACTCAGTGCAAAAATAACGTCGTCTGGCTGAACCATTCCGAGATCACCGTGACTGGCCTCAGCTGGGTGGAGAAAATATGCGGGCGTACCTGTCGACGCAAATGTAGCCGCCAGCTTTGAGCCGATATGCCCGGATTTTCCAAGTCCTGTCACGATGAGACGCCCTGACATGCCAGAGATCAGATCGAGCGCGTCGGAAAGCGGAGCTTCCATACCAGAAAGTGCCGCAGACAGCGTCGTCAGAGCGGACAAATCTGTTTCTATCGCGGTTTTGATTGCATCCGTCGTCATAATGCGGAACCTTTCTTGAGGTACTTGGAAAGGCTCCGCGATACGGTCGACAGTAAGGCCATTTACGCCTGCTCTTTCACAACTTCGTCGAGCGACTTCAGTTTCTCAAGCAGGGCCGGCATTTCGGCCAAAGGCACCATGTTCGGCCCATCCGATGGCGAACGCGCCGGGTCTTCGTGAGTCTCAATGAAGACCGCCGAGCATCCAACCGCAACCGCCGCGCGCGAAAGGTGCGGCACAAATTCGGCCTGTCCACCAGTCGAGCTACCCTGCCCGCCTGGCAGCTGAACTGAATGCGTTGCATCAAACACGACCGGGTAGCCTGTGCGCGCCATGATCGGCAGGCTCCGCATATCGCTAACAAGCATGTTATAGCCAAAGCTCGCGCCTCGCTCGGTCAGCAGAATCCTTTGGTTTCCGGTGCTTTCAACTTTGTCCACGATGTTTTGGACATCCCACGGGGCAAGAAACTGGCCCTTTTTGACATTAACCACCGCTCCGGTTTCACCGGCCGCAAGAAGGAGATCAGTCTGACGGCACAAAAACGCAGGAATTTGCAGGATATCAACAGCTTCGGCTGCAGGAGCACATTGGGCCGGATCATGGATATCTGTCAGAACAGGGCAGCCAAACTCTTCCCTGATCTTCGACAGGATTGACAACCCTTCCGCCATTCCGACCCCCCGCTGACCGCTGAGACTGGTCCGGTTGGCCTTGTCAAAACTCGCCTTGAATACGTAACCCACCCCAAGTTTCTCGCAGGCCGCGGCCAGCTTGTCGGCCAGCATACGGGCATGATCAAGGCTTTCAAGCTGGCAAGGACCAGAGATCAGGTTCAGCGGCGCCGTGTTGGAAAAATCCACTGTGCCAACCCGTACGGTTTTCATACCAAACCCTCTCTTGCCATAATGTCTTCGATGATGGGCACGTCGGAAGGATTGTTCAATTCCCAAAAGTCCCGGCCTTGGGCATCAACTTCGACGCAACGAACCGGAATGCCGTTTTCCAGAAAGCGCAATTGTTCCAGACCTTCACGCCGCTCCAACGGTCCCTCAGGCAATGCGCCATATCTTGCAAGCGTTTCTGGACGGTAGGCATAGCATCCGACGTGGTGGAATACCGGCACTGCATTGGATGGTGCATTGTCATAGAAAGGCAGCACTTCTTTGGAAAAGTACAACGCATCGTGGTTCGCACTAAAGACTGCTGTGGTCGCACCGACGCGTCCAGCTCTTCGATCTTCGCGCAGTTTTTCCAGATGACCTGCGGAAGTCTGCAAAACGGGTGTGGCCATCTGGATTGATGGATCTTCACGCATCTTGCTCAAGAGGGCTTCTACATAGTGCGGCGGCGTCAAAGGGGCATCGCCCTGAAGATTTACAACGAGATCAGGAACTTCGGAAAGCAACGCGACAGCCTCGGCGCATCGCTCCGTGCCATTTCTGCACGCCTGCGAAGTCATAAGAGCTTTTGCTCCCATCGGCTTGGCCGCCTCGGCGATACGGTGATCGTCGGTCAGAATGTAGATATCATCGACGGACGCCACGGAGGACGCTGCATCCCAGCTTCTTTCGATCAAGCTTTTGCAAATGCCAGTCGCTCCCCGCAAAATCGCCAGAGGTTTGCCTGGAAAGCGCGATGATTGAAATCGCGCAGGAATGAAAATAACCGAGCGCACATTTTGCCTATTGATTGTTATTATATCGGCTTAGGGAAATTCCGCGCCATCCGCAATCGTATGCAGCGATGCACCTCGGAAATTTCGACGGTCGACACGCGCCAAAGAGCGGGTAGTCTGGTTGAGCCGCTATAAAACAGAAGGGTTCACTTTGGGCCGTAAATTCTTTTCAGACAAACATCGTCCGGTCCATCTTGGCCCGTTCCCATTGGAGCGTTTATCGCGTGGAGAAATGCCGGGCCTCTCGGCACTTCCGAAAGATGAACCCGTGTCCTTCGACGGCGAAACACCGGACGCGCTGGTAAACGCCATGTCGGACTATCAGGCCATGATGGATGCTATCCGCGATGGAATGGTTAATCGCGTGAGGTCAGACATCCCTGGTGATTTGCAGGAACGTGCAAATCACTTAAAGGGATTTGGGTACTTTAGTGATGCGAGCATGGTCGGAATCGGGCCGTTGTCAGATGATGCTCGCCGCGCGACGCCTTTAAGGAATTCTGAGATCGATCGGCTGGCACGGCATCTTTCCACGCGCCAGACAAAGACTTTGGCCAGTGGCATCGACATGATCATGGCAGATCTGAAAGAATCGATGGCCGCCCCGCCCTCGGATATTTCTGCCCACACCACGGCACTTATTGTCTTAAACGAAGCGCCCCGAGCCCCATGGCCGGATGAGCCCGGAGCAGAGTGGCTTCGCGATGCACGTCAACCTGCGGCCGCATTGCGCGCGGCGGAAACAGCGGTTGTGTTGGCGAACTATATCAGGCTGTTGGGTTGGGACGCGCGCGCTCATACCGTGACATCGACCGACGTTCACTTAGGGAGACTTGGCGTTTCTTCTGGACTGCTTTGGTCAAACGGCGCTGACTATGAGGCCCCGTATGTGGGTCAGGATTTCGGATTGGCGGTGGTGACAACAACACTACCACTTGCCCACGACCGCCCCTTGCTCTCCAAAGAGGATCAGCCTTGGTTTCGCACGGAAGGCCCAAACTGGTGGCTTGGGGCCAGCGGAGCGCGGCGCTCGGCGCTGAACGGCGATCCTTATAAATCTCGCCCCTTTCATCTTGGGCCGCATCCGTTCGAGACGCTTAAAAGAGTGGATCAGCCGACAACGTATATCGACGAGCCCAACGTCGCACGCGTCCCCAAACGCACCGATATGTTTGCGCGGGCGCAATTCGGGGATATGGGACCGGCCTTGCAAAAAGGGGCAAAGGGCGGCCACTACGCACGCAAAGCAGCACCTTCCAGCGCCCAGCGCCGCATGCTAGGTGCTTTTGTCTTGCTGCAGGACGGAGAGGCGGCCGAGAAACCGAAAAAACGCGACCCGGATCAAGATGCGCGCGCGATAAAGGCAGCGGCATATTTCCTTGGGATCGACGCCGTCGGTATCAGCCGATGCCCCGAATGGGCTTGGTATTCGCATGACGCAACGGGAACCCCGATAGAGCCGCCACACGATCAGGCGATCTCGATGATTGTGGATCAGGGCCACGAGACGATGGAGGGCGCAAGCGGCGACGATTGGATCAGCGTTGCCCAATCAATGCGCGCCTACTTGCGGTTTTCGCTTCTGGGTGGGATCATCGCGGCGCAAATTCGAAATCTAGGCTATTCGGCAAAAGCGCATACGGTCCTTGATGGCGAAGTGCTGCAGCCCCCTCTCCTTTTGCTATCGGGCCTCGGCGAAGTCAGCCGGATCGGGGAGGTCATCCTAAATCCATTTCTTGGTCCGCGCCTGAAGTCAGGGGTAGTGACCACTGACATGCCCCTGTCACACGACAAGCCAATTGATTTCGGAATGCAGACGTTTTGTGAGTCTTGCAACAAATGTGCGCGTGAGTGCCCAAGTGGGGCCATCACGGCTGGACCGAAATTAATGTTCAACGGCTATGAAATTTGGAAGTCTGACAGCCAAAAATGCGCGACCTACCGGATCACTACCGAAGGCGGTGCCATGTGTGGGCGTTGCATGAAGACCTGTCCATGGAACCTTGAGGGGCTGTTTGCAGAGAAACCCTTCCGCTGGGCCGCGATGAATATGCCAAGCGCGGCACCAGTTCTTGCCAAACTCGACGACTTGGTCGGCAATGGGGGCCTTAACCCCGTCAAAAAATGGTGGTGGGACCTCTCATTGTCAGAAGATGGGGCCTATCGGCCCACGGAGAAGCCCGTGAACATGCGTGGTTTGCAGCCAGATCTGGACTTGAAGTACGAGGATCAGACATTGGCTGTGTACCCCGCAAATCTGGCACCGCACCCATGGCCCTACCCATTTCCAATGGACAGAGAAGCCGGGATTGAAGCCTATCAAGCCCTTGTCACGGCGGAGGAATATCAAGAACGTCTGGCCAGGGGCGATGACAGTTCAGTTCATCGATATAGCGGCGAAGGGGAGAGCCCGGTGTTGAGGGTTGTGTGCAGCAAAGTCGAGCATATGACGCCCGATGTGACGAAATACGAATTTCGCTCACTTGACGGATCAGATTTACCGAAATGGGAGGCCGGTGCGCATCTTGATATCGTCGTTGCACCAGAATTCTTGCGTCAGTATTCGATGTCGGGTGACCCTTCAGACAGAAGCGTTTACCAAATCGGCGTCTTGCGTGAGGACCACGGCAGGGGCGGTTCAGCCCTAATGCACCGCATCTTTAGTGAGGGTCGCAGAGTATTTGTGTCGCGGCCTATCAACCACTTCCCTTTGACCGCAGATGCCACCAAGACTTATCTGATGGGCGGCGGCATTGGGATCACCCCCATGATCGCGATGGCCCATAGCCTTTATAAACCCGGACAGGATTTTGAAGTTCACTACTCCGTGCCGTCACGGGGTACCGCCGGATACTTGGAGGAATTGGAAGCATTTCCTTGGGCAAAGGACGTCGTCCTACATGTCTCAGACGAGGACAGTCGCGCAGACTTCTCACGCATTCTTGGAAGCTACAATCCGGGCGACCACGTCTATACCTGCGGGCCGGACCGCTACATGCAGTCAGTCATTGAAGCCGCAGAAGCTGCCGGATTTCCAGACGACGCGAGACATTTGGAGTATTTTTCTACTCCCGACGTACCCGAATACGAAAATCATCCTTTCACGCTAAGACTGGCAAAATCCGGTATCGATTTGACGGTCCCGGCCGACAAGTCAGCTGCGGAAATTTTGATTGCGAATGGGTTTCCCATCGATCTGAAATGTTCGGATGGACTGTGTGGCGTCTGTGTTTGCGGGTTAGTTGGTGGCGACGTAGAACATCGCGATTTTGTCTTGTCCAAGTCACAAAGAGAAACTCGTATCATCACCTGCCAATCTCGCGCGGCGGACCCGGACGGCATGCTAGAGATCGACCTCTGACACGCGGCGATGGTCGCCAAGCTATTGATACCTGCGAGCGGCAGATGCATGTTGGTGACAAAGGTGGACCATTGCCCATGCCGTCAGACATATTTGAGACCTTGTTTGCCGCCATCGACGGTCGCCGAGACGATTTGATTGCGTTGACGCAAGATCTGATCCGTATCCCCACGATCAATCCACCAGGCGATCATTATCTTGAAATCTGCGAGTATCTGAAACGTCGCCTGGACGGTTCCGGATTTGAAACTGAATTGGTCCGTGCCAAAGGTACACCTGGTGACAGCGACCGTTATCCGCGGTGGAATATCGTCGGGCGGCGGGCTGGCGCGACTTCCGGCGACTGCGTTCACTTCAACAGCCACACCGACGTCGTCGAAGTTGGTCAGGGATGGACCAAAAACCCATTTGGCGGCGAACTGGAAGAAGACAGGATCTATGGACGCGGTGCTTGCGACATGAAGGGTGGCTTTGCAGCCTCAATCATCGCGGTCGAAGCCTTTATTGAGACCTTTCCCGACTACGCTGGGTCGATTGAAATCTCCGGCACGGCTGACGAGGAAACTGGGGGTTATGGCGGCGTCGCCTATCTTGCCGAGAAAGGATATTTTTCTCCTGATCGCGTGCAGCACGTCATCATCCCGGAACCGCTTCAGAAAGACCGGATATGCCTCGGACACCGAGGTGTCTGGTGGGCGGAAATCGAAACACATGGCGAAATTGCCCACGGGTCTATGCCCTTTTTAGGTGACTGCGCAGTGCGCCATATGGGGGCTGTTGTCGCCGAAATGGAAAGATCACTTTTCCCCGCGCTTGCAGCGCGCACCACCGAGATGCCGGTCGTTCCGGAAGGTGCGCGGCAATCGACGATGAATATTAATTCTCTCCACGGAGGCCAAGACGAAATTCCCGCCGACTACTCAGGGTTCCCGTCCCCATGCGTTCCAGACAGCGCACGCATGATCATTGATCGACGGTTCTTGATTGAGGAAGATTTTGGCGACGTCAAACAAGAGGTCCGTGACCTACTCGAACGGGTCAAATCCCAACGAGAGACATTTTCATATGATATTCACGAATTGCACCACGTAATTCCAACGATGACTGACAAGTCCGCACCTGTGGTGCAAAGCGCTGCGAAAGCCATAAAAAGCGTAATGGGGAGGGAAGCTGACTATGTTGTATCGCCAGGCACATACGATCAGAAACATATTGATCGCATTGGACGCCTAAAGAACTGCATTGCCTATGGGCCGGGATTGCTTGAACTTGCACATAAGCCCGATGAATACATTGGCGTAAATGATATGATGGACTCGGCGAAAGTCATGGGGCTTTGCCTCGTTGACCTTCTGACTGACGTTCTCGACCAGGGAGAAAGACCATGAAATTTAAGCTCTTGACGAGTGTTGCCGCACTTGCACTATCTGCAATCGCCGCAAAGGCCGAAACCGGATTGATCGTTGGGATACAGTTAGAGCCCCCACACCTTGACCCGACAAGCGCCGCGGCGGGTGCTATTGATCAAGTGTTGTATTCGAACGTATTCGAAGGTTTGACACGGTTTGGCCCGGACGGGTCGATTAACCCGGGCCTCGCTGAAAGCTGGGAAATTTCGGAAGATGGGCTGACCTACACCTTTAATTTGCGCGATGGCGTCAATTTTCATGACGGTACCGACATGGACTCCAGTGACGTCGTTTTCTCACTTGATCGCGCGCGAGCAGAGGACAGTGCAAACGCCCAAAAAGCACTTTTTGCTGGAATTGAAAGCGTCGAGGCGGTTGATCCGCTCACTGCCCGTGTCACTCTGTCAGCAGCCAATGGAGGCTTCTTGTTCAATCTGGCCTGGGGCGATGCTGTGATCGTGGCGCCAGAGAGTATTGATGACATAAAAACCCTACCGATCGGCACCGGCGCATTTGAATTTTCTAATTGGGTGCAGGGTGACCAGATTGAGCTTGCTCGCAACGAAGCCTATTGGGGAACGCCTGCCAATCTCGAGACAGCTACCTTTAAATTCATCTCAGACCCAACCGCAGCGTTTGCGGCAATGATGGCCGAAGATGTCGATGTCTTCTACAGCTATCCCGCGCCGGAAAACCTTCCGCAGTTCGAAGCTGATCCGCGGTTTGAGGTACTTGTGGGATCATCAGAGGGTGAGACGATCCTTTCAACCAACAACAAAATGGAGCCGTTCACGGATATTCGCGTTCGCGAGGCCGTCGCTCACGCCATTGATCGCCAAGCAATCATTGATGGCGCCATGTTCGGGTTGGGAACGCCAATTGGCACGCATTTTGCGCCCCACAACCCAGACTACGTCGATTTGACGCGAAATTCGCAATACGATCCCGAGCTTGCAAAGGCGCTATTGGCAGAGGCCGGGTATGCCGATGGTTTCACCACAACTCTAAAGCTGCCTCCTCCCTCATATGCACGCCGCGGTGGGGAGATCATCGCATCGCAATTGCGTGCCGTTGGGATCGAGACCGAAATCAGCAACCTTGAATGGGCGCAATGGCTTGAAGAGGTCTTCCGCGGAAAGGATTTCGGCTTGACGATCGTCAGCCACACAGAGTCTTTTGATATCGGCATCTATGCCCGGCCTGACTACTATTTCCAGTATGACAATGCAGATTTTCAACAACTCATGGAAGATCTGACCGCAGAAACCGACCCTGAGACCCGTTCAGCACTGATCGCACAAGCACAAACCATCATTTCAAACGACTACGTAAATGGCTATTTATTCCAGCTTGCAATCGCAACTGTTGTAAAAGCCGGTGTCGAAGGAATTTGGGCAGATGCACCCACACAAGCCGTTGATTTAACTTCTGTCCGCTGGACCAATTGAACCATGCAAACCTGCACCGACGGCAAAATTAGCGATCGGTGCAGATGGATCGGTAAGCCGGATTAATGCTGCGTTTTGCAATACTGAGGCTCGTGTCACTTGGCTTAAGCCTAGTCGTCGCGAGCATTGTGATCTTTACGCTGATTGAAATCATTCCCGGTGATCCCGCGGCCTTTATGCTGGGACTGAATGCTCAGGCAGATACAATTGCAGTGCTGCGCGCCGAACTTGGCCTCGATGCAAGCCCATTGGAACGCTACTTCGGTTGGGTCACAGGCATGCTTACGGGCGATTTCGGCACGTCATACACTTATCGGACTCCTGTAAGCGAGATGATCGGTGAACGGCTTTGGATTTCGCTGCCGCTGGCACTTATTGCGCTCGGGCTATCGACGTTGATTGCATTTCCCGTCGGCATTCTAGCCGCGTCGAGACGTGGCAGTTTGGTCGATACTGTCGTCATGGGCTTTACTCAGCTTGGCGTCGCCATTCCGAATTTTTGGTTCGCAATGCTGATGGTCTTGGTCTTTTCGATCAACCTGCGCTGGTTCTCGGCCGGCGGCTTTCCGGGATGGGACGAAGGCCTTTTCGCATGTCTGAAAGCGCTGACCCTTCCCGCGATTTCGCTTGCCTTGCCGCAAGCGTCCATTCTCGCGCGGGTGATGCGTTCAGCCCTTGTTGATACATTGGACGAAGACTTCATGAGAACGGCCCGTGCAAAGGGGCTGACGCGCAAGCAAGCGATAAGGCATCACGCCTTGCGCAACGCAATGATCCCCGTGCTTACAATAATAGGTCTGCAATTCTCCTTTCTATTGGCCGGCGCAATCATCATCGAGAACGTGTTCTTCTTGCCAGGCCTCGGCCGTTTGATCTTTCAGGCGATTTCCCAAAGGGACTTAATCGTTGTGGAGAGCGTGGTTATGCTCTTGGTTTTTGCCGTTATTCTGGTGAATTTTGCGGTCGATATTACCTACGCATTGGTGGACCCCAGACTGAGGCGGCCAAGTTGAATATCTCTCGAAATATCGCTATTGGAGCGATGCTATCGGGTGTGTTCACGATTGCCGCCCTGGTTTCGTTCGTATGGATTCCCTACGACATCGAGGCGCTCAGCATTGCCGAAAGAATGCGGACGCCGTCGCTTGCTCATCCTTTGGGCACAGATCATTTCGGTCGCGATATCCTGTCGATGATCATGATGGGCGCGCGCACATCAATTGCAGTCGCGTTTGTTGCGGTTGGAATAGGGATGGGTTTTGGCGTGCCACTCGGCCTAGCGGCGGCTGCCAAGCGCGGCAGTCTGATGGATGAGCTTATAGGACGCGGCAACGATTTGGTCTTCGCGTTTCCGTCGCTTCTCATTGCGATTCTCATCACGGCGACTTTTGGACCAAGCGCGCTGAACGCCATAATCGCGATCGGCATTTTCAATATCCCGGTTTTTGCGCGGCTGACGAGAGGTGCCGCCCTGAGCCTTTGGAAGCGCGATTTCATTCTTGCCGCGCGAGTGGCCGGAAAAGGGTCAGCGCATATTTCGGTTGAACATATACTGCCAAACCTTTCCAACCTGCTAATCGTTCAAGGAACCATCCAGTTTTCGCTTGCCATACTCGCCGAGGCTGCACTGTCTTATGTCGGACTTGGGGCTCAGCCTCCCACGGCAAGCTGGGGACGGATGCTGGCGGACAGCCAGACAATGATCAGTCTGGCACCGCATCTTGCTCTCTTCCCAGGCATGGCGATTGTTCTCACAGTCCTGGGTTTAAATCTGCTTGGGGACGGCCTTCGGGATTTTTTTGACCCTCGATTGCGGAATGCGGAGAAATGACTCTCCTCGACATTCAAAACGTCTCTCTTGAGATTCATGGCAAACCCATTCTTCGCGACATTTCGCTGAGCCTGCAACAAGGCCGGATTCTGGGCATCATAGGGGAAAGCGGATCAGGTAAATCAATGACTGCATACTCCGTTATGCAACTGCTGCCAGACGGTTCAGACACCTCGGGGCAAATCTTGATAAATGGCTTTGATGTGCTCAGTGCACCCGAAGACGCCCTGTGTCGGCTGCGTGGAAACGAGGTCTCGATCGTCTTTCAAGAGCCTATGACTGCTCTGAATCCACTTATGAACATAGGAAATCAGGTCGCCGAGGCCATTAGGGTTCACGAACCAAGCACACCAAATCACGTGGCCATGCAGCGCGCCCGATCCTCGCTGAATCGATGCGAACTGCCAGCAGACCGTTTTCCGTTAACGCTCTACCCGCACGAACTTTCGGGTGGCCAACGTCAACGGGTCGTCATTGCGCTCGCGATCGCTTTGCAGCCAAAGCTCCTTATCGCGGATGAGCCGACGACTGCTTTAGACGTAACGACGCAAGCAGAAATCCTCGCCCTCTTGAGACGTCTGGTTTTGGAAGACGAAATGGGCTTGATGTTGATCAGTCACGATCTTGCCGTTGTCACCGACATGGCCGACGAAATTGCCATCATGAAAGATGGCGAGATCGTCGAAAATCTGCCCTCTCAAGTGTCGTTCAAGGATCTAAAACACCCATACTCACGCGCCCTTTTTGCGGCCTCTGGGTATATCCCCGCCCGAGTGCGATCTGATCAAACTGAGCCGTTATTGTCCGTACGCAATCTGGTTTGCGACTACCACCTTCCGCGTGCTTCCTTGCTAGGGCCCGCAAAATACTTTCGCGCTGTGGACGACGTGAGCTTTGATATTCGCAAAGGTGAAAGTCTGGGTTTGGTTGGGGAAAGTGGTTGCGGCAAATCAACCTTGGCCCGGGCAATTCTCGGAATTCAGAAACTGAGCAAAGGAGAGATCCATTTCGATGGAATGCGGATCAACAACGAGCAAGACGTCGAGAGTGATATTCGACGACGCATGCAAGTGGTTTTTCAAGACCCCTATGGTTCGTTTAACCCGCGCCATCGAGTAGACAGATTGGTGAGCGAACCCTTCCACCTTTACAAAACACCGCTAACAAAAAGCGCAAAGCAAGAGGCGATCGCCAGCGCGCTGCGAGACGTCGGTCTTGAGCCTAATGATCAGTACAAATTTATCCATGAATTTTCAGGAGGACAGCGCCAGCGAATTGCAATTGCGCGGGCCCTAATTATCCGGCCGGATCTTATCCTCCTGGATGAAGCCACATCCGCGCTCGATGTCTCCGTCCGTGCTCAAATCCTAGACCTATTGGCCGAGCTTTCAGAGTCCTACGGACTAACGTATCTTTTTGTTTCTCATGACCTTTCTGTAGTGAGGTCAATCACTGATCGCGTCCTCGTTATGAAGGACGGAAAAATTGTGGAACACGGCGAAACCGATGACGTGTTTTCGGCGCCAAAACACAGTTATACGAGAAAATTAATCGCTTCGGCGCCCAGGTTTCTTCAGGCAACGACTCGATAGACATAGATCACGGCATTCACTGCCAATTTATTGGCGCGCGTGGTGTCCGTTGATGGATCGGTGGCTGGTGGAACGGGCTCCAAAAGGTTGCAAGTTTACGATTTTCGCAATGGTACCAAGCCCTGGAGAAACGTCATCAGGGTCTTCCAAAGCCGCTTACGAGGCGCATTTGTCCAATATTGATAGAACATCCAAAACAATCCCGATTCCAGCAACGGCACGTGTAAACCGATCGCTTTCCGGATGAATGCTGCCATCACGTCTTCTCGTTCTCTTGCACTCGGCTAGGGAACAAATATCGGGCGGATCTCGTCGACAGCAATACTTTGGTAACCCTATGCCAATAAGCAAGTCGACGGAGGTGAACGGGGCACTGTTGACCCACCAGCGAGACAAACCCATGCCTCGACTACACCTTTTGCCCGCGAAACTTCGATTGATCCGAAGAGCTTCACGCAATGCTCGAAAAGGTCAGACTGCTTGCCTTTGGTGAAATGAACATGCACAGAACTGATAGTGTGCGGGCACTTTGGATCGTCCGAAATGGTGCGTTTAGACTCCTCGGATTTGCATTCCTTTTCAGCATTTTTGTGAATCTTTTGATGCTAACCGGACCGCTCTTCATGCTGCAAGTCTATGATCGGGTCTTGGGGTCGCGATCTGAAGAAACGCTGGCAACTCTGCTTGTACTCGTTGCGATCTTGTACGGATTGATGTGGCTTCTTGATCTCTCACGCACAGCGTTGCTTGCCCGCATTGGGGCCCGCTTGCAATCGGGACTGGATCGGAGGGTTTTCTGTGCAGTCTTGATCAACAAGGCGAGGCAAAGCAGACCTGCTTCGGCAACGCGAGATCTTGAGGTGATACAATCGACTTGTGCATCCCCTGCTTTGACCGCGCTGATGGATGTGCCCTTCACGCCCGCCTTCATTGCAATAATTTTCGTTCTTCACCCATCTCTCGGTTTGCT
>JARFRG010000252.1 GCA_029287375.1 Boseongicola sp.
CCAATCGCGACCGTGCAATCATAGTCCGGTGACCACGCCGCCGAGGTGACTTGCCCGATCTTTTTGCCCTTCGCCATAATCGGCCAGGCGCGATCACAGGGTGGCACCCGTCCCTTGATCGAAATGGGCCGCGTCTGTCGAATTGGCCCATCCTTGGCCACCCGCAAAAGCGCGTCGCGCCCCACACAACCAATCGCCGTCTGCGTGTTGCAAAACTTGCCCAACCCGCATTCGTGAGGCGTGTTGTCCCGCGTCATGTCATTGCCGTAACTCAACAATCCGGCCTCAATGCGTTCGGGCGCGCTGGGACAGCCAGCCCGCACATTCAAATCTTTGCCTGCTTCAAACAACGCGTTCCAGATCGGCATTCCCCATTCCGACCCCTCAACGTAGATCTCAAACCCACCCTGTTTCGAATAGCCAGACCGGGCAATTACGACGTCCTGACCTTCGAAATTGAAAAAGCCAAAGCGGAAAAACCGAAGGTTGCGGATATCCTCGCCAAAGACCCGCGCTGCAAGATCGTCGGCCCTTGGACCCTGGATCGCCAGTGGGCTGATGTCGGGTTCGTCCACAAGCACTTCCATGCGATACGCATTGGCGATGCCCTTAACCCAGAACAACAAATCGGAATCCGCGATCGAAATCCAATAGCGGTCTTCGCTGATTTTTACGGCCACCGGATCGTTCAGCATACCGCCGGTTTCGTCGACAATCGGGACATACATGCATTGGCCCGGTAACATCCCGCGTAAATCGCGTGGTGTCAGCGTTTGCATCAATCGACTTGCATCTGGACCGCGCAATTCGACCTGCCGCTCGCACGCCACATCCCACACCTGAACATGCTTTTTCAGATGATGGTAATCCGCTTCGATACTTTCGAAAAAGACTGGCAAAAGCATGTGGTTATACACGGTGTAGCCACCGACACCTGCAGCCTCAACACCATCAGAAAAAGGTGTGCGGCGCAGTCGGCGCGACGGAGCAATCAAAGCCATCAAAGTCTATCCTTGTTCACGAGCCCAACTTACGGGCTTTACTCACGGGCCAGTTGGCGCAATTCGAATTTCTTGATCTTCCCCGTCGCCGTCTTCGGCAAGACACCGAACACAACAGCTTTTGGGGTCTTGAAGCCAGCAAGGTGACTGCGGCAAAAGGCAATAATCTCGGCGCCGCTTGGGGCGGTGCCGTCTCGCAATTCGACATAGGCGCATGGCACCTCGCCCCATTTTGGATCGGGTTTGGCAACCACCGCGGCCGCTTGGACGTCCGGGTGACGATACAGGACCGCTTCGACCTCGACGGACGAAATGTTTTCACCTCCCGAGATGATCACATCCTTTAGGCGGTCGCGGATTTGCATGTATCCGTTTTCGTGGACAACCGCTGCGTCGCCGGACCAAAACCAGCCGTCCGCAAAGGCTTCGCCACTGGCGGCGGCGTCCTTGTAGTAGCCCTTCATCACCGTGTTGGAGCGGATCGCAACCTCGCCCTGCGTGGCCCCGTCACGCGGCACGTGCGCGCCGGTGTCGCGGTCAATAACGGCGACCTCGTCGACCATCGGAAAGGCAACGCCTTGATGGGCCTGAAGCTCTGCCTGTTCGGACGCCGACAGACCGTCCCAATCGTCTTGCCACAGACATTGGGAGATATGCCCGTAGGTTTCCGTCAGCCCGTACACCTGCATCACATCCAGACCCATAACGCTGGTTTTCTCAAGGATCGCAGGCGGAGGCGGCGCGCCTGCCGTCATCACACGGATACGCGGCTCATATGGCCCGGACGGCCCATGCGGGCTTTCGGCCAACATCTGCAAAACGATCGGGGCGGCTCCGAAATGAGTGATGTTTTCCGCGGCGATCGCGTCGAACAAAAGCTGCGGGACCGCATCGCGGGTAAAAACCATCTTTCCACCGACAAGCGGCAGCATCCAGGGATGGCACCAGCCATTGCAGTGAAACATCGGGACAATCGAAAGATAGGAGACGAAATGGGGTACCTGCCAGGCGTTCACGGTCCCCATTGCCATCAATGCGGCACCCCGGTGGTGATAGATGACGCCTTTGGGCCGCCCAGACGTTCCGGAGGTATAATTCAGCGCCAGCGCTTGCCATTCATCTTTTGGCAACCCGGAGCCTGTAAAAGGTTCAAAGGTGAGCAATTCGTCATATTCACAAACAACGTCCGTCCCCGCGTCGGGGCCTTGGTGGTCGCGTATTGTGAGAACCGGAATAGTTTTTCCCAAAAACTCAAAGGCGGCCTCGACCAAACCGGTAAAGGCACTGTCTGCGATGACCAGTTTCGTATCGGCGTGGCCGAGAATATAGCCAATGGTCTCGGCCTCAAGGCGCATGTTGAGGGTGTTCAGCACAGCCCCGATCATTGGGACCGCAAAGTGCAACTCATAGAGCGCCGGGATATTCGGGCAGATCACCGACACTGTGTCGCCTTCGACAATGCCGCGCGCCTTCAATCCGGCAGCCACTGCCCGAACACGTTGAGCAAAAGTGTGCCAGTCATATCTGGTGTCGCCATAAACCACTGCGGGTCTTGCCGCATGCACCACAGCGGCACGGTTCAGATGCGAAATCGGCGAAAGCGGGACGAAATTTGCCCCGTTCGCCGCCCCGGCTTCAAAGTGTTGTTGCATGGCGTCTTTCCTCCCTGAACAGACGCTTACTTGGGACCGTGCCAGTCGATCTGACAAATCTCGGCGGAACGGCCCTCGAAATCCCAGACCCGACCAAAGGCCCGCAAGCGCCCCTGATTGGCCGTCGCAACTGTAATGTCCGCGCCCATCCAATACTGTGAGTTGGTGATCACCAGATCGTTCTCAGGATCCTTGCCCGCCACAGGCACAATCTCGCCTTTGATGCGTTTTCCTACCACGATGCGGCGGGTTTTTCCCTCGTTTTCGTAGGTGATGGGCTGGCGCTCGTGTCCCAATAGCTCGGACACAAGTACACTGAACAAACCCGTCGTGCCGCGCGCTTGGCCGGACATGATTGTGACGATAGCGTCATAGGCGTCATCACTTGCCCGGTCATCAATGAACAATGCGACTTTCCAATTGCCGCGCGCCATCCGCTCAGGGATTTCGATCATGAGGCCAATGTTCAGACCGGACAAATCCACATCGCCGTATTGACCCGAGTCGATCCGGATACCGCCCCAGGTCTGGCAATGCCCTTCGGTCGGAAGGTGCTGGCCAAGAGACACAACGCAGGGGCAAAATACCGTGCAGTTACAGTTCAGTATAAGTTCACCCTTCATTGTCCAGGGAACCGTTCCGATCGCGCCATCCAAAGCCATATTTGTCTCTCCCACTAAAGTCCTGTGACCATCACGACTCCGGCACCGCCCAACAAAGCGTATCCCAGAGGGCGACTTAGCCAGCGCCCAATTTCGGGCAATTTTTCAAGTGTCATAATCAGTGTCGCAAGTCCCATGAACGCCAGGCTCATGACGCCTCCGACAAAGGCAAGCAGCATCAATGCCCAGCAGCACCCAAGGCATGTCCCGCCAAGTCGCAATCCCATCCGCCACGGGCCTGCATCCCAGTGCTGAAGGAAAAACATCAAGGGCGCGCGACATTTGCTGAGGCAGGCTTCTTTCAGGGCGGAAAACTGGTACATGCCCGCCACCGTCAAAAGCAACACCGACAACCATCTGGACCGGCTGTCGCCAAATCCGCTTACAAGATCAAAATGAAACAGCGCCATCTGAAGGCCCGCCGCCACAAACGCGAACCCGCCCCACACCGCGACAAAGCCTGCGCCAAGGGTCAAGATATCGGTGCCGGTTCCCGTCCTTGAAATATCATCATAGGCCGCGAATGCCGGAAGTGCCGTCGGCAACATCATCGCCGTGGCCATCAAGAGCCACATCACCACGACACGTCCAAAACCTGCGAGATCGGGTGTCACGGTACACAGAGCCACCCAGAATTCGGCACCGAACAAACGGGACGTTTCGCGCAGGTCCGCCGGGATTGCCATGGCGTAAAGCGCGACCCACGACGCCAGGATAGCGCCGAATAGCACAAGCCAGTGTGCTCCAAGCATGGATCGAACTCTGTCTGCAAGCACCGGCTGGTCTCCGAACGAATGGTTGCAATTTAAATGTCAGACTTTTAAATGTCTGACAAATGAAAATTGATCCAGACAACGCTGCGGGTTTGTCCGCACAAATCGCAGGCGCCATTCGCGACGCCATAATTTCGGGCGCGCTAATCGTTGACGAACGTCTTCCGTCCGAGGCTGAACTGGCCGACCAATTCAATGTGTCGCGCCCCACCATTCGGGAAGCCTTGAAACGACTGGCCGCGCAATCGCTGATCCGAACGCAACGTGGTGCCTTTGGCGGCGCCTTCGTGCGGCATTTGTCTTATGACGATGCGCGCCCGCAACTGGTCACCACATCGACGCTTTTGCTGAGCATGAACGACGTAAGTTTCGACACCGCCTGCGAGGCGCGATTTACGTTGGAACGCGCCTGTGCGCCCATGTCCGCCGCGCGCCGCGAAGCCAACCAGCTTGAAATCATGCGAGCCGAAATCGCACAACAAGGTGCGGTCGACCTGTCGGACGAGGCCTTTTGCGCCTCTGACGTCGCGTTCCACCGCGCTTTGGTGGATGGCGCGCAAAATCCGGTTCTGTCGTATCAACTGGCCGGCGCGATCGAAGCGATGCAGCCTTTGATGAACATGATCACATTCACGGCCCGCTCGCGCGCCGAGATCATTGCCATACACACCGATATCCTTGTGGCTTTGGAAAACCGCGATGCGACGGCAACGACCGAACATCTCCACCGTCTTGAAGTCTATACCAAACAACTGGCGCATGTTGTGATGGACGCCAAACGCGCAAAGCGCGAAAGTGGTGCGGTGTCAAAACCAGATACTGAAGTCGCTCACTAGCCAAACGTATCGTTCAACAAAATCGGACCCTTTTCTGATGATCGTCGCAATTGACCCCGCCAGCTTTACCAATCTTGCTATCAAACCCCACGACGATGGCGTCTGGGTTGTCACGCTGGATCGCCCAACCAAACGCAACGCATTGGATCTTGCGACCATTGAAGAGCTCGTTCGGTTTTTTTCGGACGCGCCCCGTGCGGGCGTGCGCGCGGTCGTCCTGGCGGGCGCGGGCGATCACTTTTGTGCCGGACTTGATCTGATCGAACATCATGATGCCGACCGAAGCCCGGCTGATTTCATGCATGTCTGCCTGCGCTGGCACGAAGCGTTTAACAAAATGGAATACGGCGGCGTGCCAATCATTGCCGCACTTCATGGTGCGGTCGTTGGCGGTGGTCTTGAGTTGGCAAGCGCCGCCCACATTCGGGTGATGGATCAAACTGCCTATGTTGCCCTGCCCGAAGGTCAGCGCGGATTGTTTACGGGCGGAGGGGCGACGATCCGCGTGAGTGATCTGGTCGGAAAGTCCCGGATGATCGACATGATGCTGACGGGGCGGGTTTATGCTGGTCAAGAGGCCATTGATCTTGGTTTTGCGCAATACCTCGTCGATGGTTCAAGTCTTGAAACAGCTATGGAACTTGCGCGTAAGGCGGCGAAAAACCTCCCTCTGTCGAATTTCGCAATCTGCTCAGCCGTCAGTCACATGCAGAATATGTCCGCAATGGATGCCGCCTACGCCGAGGCGGTTTTGGCCGGTGTCGTGAATACTCAACCCGATGCGCGCGCCCGTTTGGCGGCCTTTGCAGATAAAACCGCGGCGCGCGTGCGTCCAACAACCAAAGACTAATTGCACTAAAGCACGCTTTGACGTCACCCTTCTTGTATTTGGAAAGTCCCCATATCGCATCGTCCGGCAGGGCGGCGAAAAATCCTTTGGGAACGCTGACAAGCAACGCAGCAACATCGTCAAGACCGTGATTTCAAAACTCGATCCCGGCTCATAACAAAACCAAATCCAGACCTCGCAACGTCATAGAGCCACCTTTGATGGGGAAAGGTTCGCTTGCAGGAACGATCGCGGCGACGTTGTGGTGTAGATTGTTCCTGGCGGCTCTCGAAGAGGACGTCGCGTAAATTGGCGGCCATGAGCGCTGGACTCTTGCGGCATCGGGTTCCAATCTTGAACGCATCAAGAAACCATAGGGAGAAATACCTTGTATAAACTTCGAACCTCTGCAATTGCGACACTTGTTGCATCCACCATGCTGGTCGCGCCCGCATTTGCCGCCGGAACCCACCCTACGACGGGCGAGGCTTTGGCCGACGACCAGACATTCACTTATCGCGTTCTGGACGAGCACAGCTCGGTTGATCCGCAAGTCGTGGAAGACGTCACAGGCGCGGAAGTTGTGCGCGATCTGTTTGAAGGTCTGATGAACCAGGACGCTGACGGCAAACTTGTTCCCGGCGTCGCGACAGGCTTTACGACCAACGATGACAAGACGGTTTACACCTTTACATTGCGCGACAACGCCAAGTGGTCAAACGGTGATCCGGTGATTGCGAGCGACTTTGTCTATGCCTGGCAGCGGGCCGTCGACCCTGAGTTGTCGTCTCCTTATGCGTGGTACATGGAAATCACGTCCATCGAAAACGCCGGCGCAGTAATCGCAGGCGATGCAGCCCCAAGCGAGCTTGGCGTCAAGGCCATTGACGACCGAACGCTGGAAGTGACGCTGTCCGCGCCGCTGCCGTATTTCGCGACGATGACAACGCACTCCACAATGTTCCCGGCACCACGTTCGGTGATCGAAGCGCACGGCGCCGACTGGACCAAGCCTGAAAACATCGTGTCGAACGGGGCTTATGTTCTGACAGAACACCTGCCAAATGAACGGTCGGTACGCGAGCGCAATCCGATGTATTGGAACAACGACAACACGATCATCGAAAAGGTCGTGGCTCTTGTGATCAACGACGAAAACGTCGCTTTGACCCGCTTTATGGCAGGCGAGTTAGATCGCACAGAAGTGCCGGCAGGCCAGTATCCGCGCCTTAAGGAAGAAAATCCTGACATCGCCATCAGCTTCCCGCGTTTGTGCAACTATTACTACACCTTCAACCTGTCCGAAGACGGCCCCGAGGTCTTCAAAGATGTGCGGGTGCGCAAAGCTCTTGCGATGGCCATTGATCGGAAAATCATCGTCGAGAACGTACTCGCCGGCGGTCAGCCCGAGGCGTACAGCTTTACGCCTGCGGCCGTTGCTGGGTTCGAGCCGCCAGAGTCTGAAATGGCATCAATGGATCAGCCCGCTCGTGATGCGCTGGCCAAGCAGCTTTTGGCGGATGCAGGGTACGGCCCCGACAATCCGTTGAAGTTCAACATGATCTACAACACGTCCGAGGCGCACAAGAAAATCGCGGTTGCGATGAGCCAGATGTGGAAGCAAAAGCTCGGGGTTGAAGCCGAGTTGGGCAATATGGAATGGAAAGTATTCCTTGAAACCCGCGGCAATCAGGACTTCGATCTTGCGCGTGGTGCCTGGTGTGGTGACTACAACGAAGCCTCGACTTTCCTTGACTTGCTGACTTCGCCGTCCGGCTATAACGACGGCAAATTCTCAAGCCCGGAACTTGACGCTTTGATGCAGCAGGCCCGGACCTCAAGCGATACCACACCGCTTTACACACAGGTCGAGTACATCATCGCGGCAGAGCAGCCTGTTATCCCGATCTATCACTATGCTGGTGTGTATATGATGGACAGCGATGTCGGGAACTGGCCGGTCAACAACGTCGAGCAGAACTGGTACTCGCGAGACCTCTATAAGATCGCCGAATGACGACCTGACTGTCATGCGTCTGCCGCCCCAAACCGTTTGGGGCGGCAGACCACTTTGTAAGGCGATACAATGCTAGGTTACACACTGCGCCGACTTTTTGCGGCTGTCCCCACGATGATCCTGCTGATCGCGGCGTCTTTCGTGCTGATCCATGTGGCCCCCGGTGGTCCGTTCACATCCGAACGCCCCCTGCCCCCACAAGTCCTTGCGAATATCGAGGCGCGGTATGGATTGGACCAGCCGATGTGGAAGCAATTCTGGGACTATCTCTCTAATATCGTGTTTCATTTCGACTTTGGTCCCTCGTTTAAATTCAAGGACCGGGACGTTAATGATATTATCGCACAGGGCTTTCCCATTTCGCTGACCTATGGGTTTTTGTCGTTCCTCGTGGCCAGCGCCATCGGCATCTCGCTTGGGATCGCCGCTGCCATCCGCCACAATACGTGGATAGACTATTTTGCAGTTTCTCTGGGCATCGCAGCACAAGCCCTGCCCAATTTCATTATGGGTCCAATCCTGATCCTGATCTTTACACTTCAATTGGGATGGCTCCCCGGCGGCGGGTGGAACGGAGGGGCCTGGCCCTATCTCATCATGCCGGTGATTGCCCTTTCAACGTCCTATATGGGCTCAATCGCGCGCATCACGCGGTCGTCCATGCTGGAAGTTCTGAATTCGAATTATATCCGGACGGCGCGGGCCAAAGGCATCGCCGAGCGCCACGTAATCTGGAAACACGCATTGAAGCCTACTCTTTTGCCGGTGATCTCTTATCTGGGACCGGTTTTTGTATATGTGCTGACCGGGTCCGTTTTTGTAGACATCTATTTCTCGACCGGAGGCCTTGGGCAGGCCTATGTCGGGTCGGCTTTGTCACGCGATTATTCCGTGCTGCTGGGCGTAACGATCCTTTATGGCGGTTTGACGATCGTAGTGAACCTCATCACGGACCTGGCCTACGCCTGGTTTGATCCGAAAATCCGGTATTGAGCGGCGCACGACATGTTTGGACGATCTGAAAAGCACATGGCTCTTGCCGAGCGAACCGCCGAACAGGCGATCCACGGGCGATCACTATGGAAAGACGCAGGGGACCGCTTTGTGCGCAACAAGGCCGCGATGGTCTGCCTTGCCATCCTCGCCTGCATCGTATTGTTCACGATCATCGGCCCCCTTTTCGCGGTCTGGGACAACGAGACAATCGACTGGACTGCAATGGGAGACGTCCGGGGCCTTGGCGCACCATCCGTTGAGAGCGGACACTTCTTTGGTGTCGATGATCTGGGCCGTGACCTTTACAGCCGAGTCATTCAGGCGACGACGACGTCTCTGCTTGTTGGGCTTATTGGAGCAGCAATGGCGCTGTTTGTGGGGACACTTTATGGCATTACCGCAGGGTACCTTGGCGGGCGCATCGATGGGCTGATGATGCGCTTTGTCGATATTCTATTGGCGATTCCGGCGACTTTGGTGATCATTTTGTTGCTGGTTGTCGCGGGGCGGTCGTTCATCATGCTGTTTGTCGCGCTTGGCGCGGTCAGCTGGCTGTCGATGTCTCGCATTGTGCGAGGGCAGACGCTGACGCTCAAGAATCGCGAGTTTATCGAGGCCGCACGCGCTGCCGGTGTCGGAGAGTTCACGATCATGCTACGCCATATCCTGCCCAATCTATTGGGTGTCGTGATCGTCTATACTTCGCTTTTGGTGCCGGAAATGATCCTTGCCGAAAGCTTTATTTCGTTCCTTGGACTGGGCATTTCAGAACCCTACACCTCGCTTGGCGCGTTGATTGCCGAAGGGGCCGGTACGATGGCCTATGGCACGATCTGGCAACTTGCCTTTCCGCTGTTTTTCTACGTCACGATTATCATCACCATGTTCTTTATCGGCGATGGATTGCGGGACGCACTCGACCCAAAGGATCGCTAGAATGAGTTTGTTTTCTGTACGCGATTTGCACGTGCGTTTTGACACGGCCGATGGCGTTATCGATGCCGTCAAGGGCGTGTCCTTCGAGATCGCCGCAGGCGAATGTCTTGGTATTGTGGGCGAAAGCGGGTCCGGCAAAAGCCAAACTTTCATGGCGGCAATGGGCCTGATGCCACCGAATGGTCGGGCAACCGGATCGGTGAGTTTGCTGGGCCGCGAAATGCTGAACACAGACATCGCGAAATTGAACGAACTACGCGGCAGCGATATTTCGATGATTTTTCAAGACCCCCTAACCGCTCTGACACCGCATTTGCGGATTGGCGCACAGATGGAGGAAGTCCTGCGGTCGCATCAAGACATGTCGGGGCGTGCGGCGCAAAAGGTCTCGCTTGAATGGCTCAACCGTGTCCAGATCCCCGAAGCCGCGCGTCGCCTTGAGCAATATCCGCACGAGTTGTCCGGCGGTATGCGGCAGCGTGTGATGATCGCCATGGCGATGTTGTGCAACCCCAAGGTTCTCATCGCTGACGAGCCGACAACGGCTTTGGATGTGACGGTGCAGGCCGAAATTCTTGACTTGATGGCCGGACTTCAAAAAGAGGAAGGCACCGCAGTTGCCCTGATCACACACGACATGGGCGTTGTGGCGCGGATGTGCGACAGGATGCATGTGATGCGGCATGGCGCGTTCGTAGAAAGCGGTCCGTCAAACGAGATTTTCTACGCTCCCAAAACGGATTACACCAAGACGTTGCTGTCCTCGATGCCGCGCCTTGATGGGGACGACGCGCCACAAAGCGTTGATGAAAACGCCGAAACACTGCTCGATGTCGATGATGTGAAGGTCCACTTTTCGATCAAGCAAACGGGCGGATTGTTTGGACGACACGTACCTTTAAAGGCCGTGAACGGCGTGAGCTTCAAGTTAAAGGCCGGCGAAACACTGGGAGTGGTCGGCGAGTCCGGTTGCGGGAAATCAACGCTGGCCCGCGCGGTCCTGCAATTGATCGAACCCACTGCGGGGACGGTGACCTGGCTCGGCACAGATCTTGTGGGTATGCCGTCGGCCACATTAAAGCCGCATCGAAAAAACCTGCAAATTGTGTTTCAGGATCCGCTCGCCAGCCTCGATCCGCGCATGACGATTTCTGCTTCGATTGCGGAACCCTTGCGCACTTTCCGCCCGGAACTGACCTCTGTTGAGCGCAAAGCTGCGGTCGCGGACATGATGGAGCGGGTTGGCTTGGACCCCGCGATGGTAAACCGCTATCCACACGAATTGTCGGGAGGTCAAAACCAGCGCGTTGGGATTGCGCGTGCCATGATCAATCGACCCAAACTGGTGATCTGTGACGAGGCAGTGTCAGCGCTAGACGTGTCGATACAAGCGCAAATTCTGAAGTTATTGAAAGACTTGCAGGCCGAGTTTGGCATGGCGATGATCTTTATCAGCCACGATTTGTCAGTGGTGCGCGCCGTCTCGAATCGGATCATGGTGCTGTATCTTGGACGCGTCGTAGAAATGGCGGACCGCAACGCCATCTACAACACACCACAGCATCCTTATACCAAGGCTCTCTTGTCCGCTGTGCCGATCCCCGATCCGCATCTTGAGGTCAGCCGCAAACGTCTTCAGATTCTGGGCGAACTGGCGTCTCCGCTTGATCCAAGAGCAGGTCTGAGATTCTTGCCCTCACGTCTGACCCCGGCCGCCGACTATCAACCGCGTCTGGAAGAGATCGCCGCCGGACATTTCGTCGAGGAACACGACCCATTGGATGCTTTGCTTAAGGCGTAAGGGTCGAAGTAAATTCCATTTTGCGAGAATGTCGGCGTCGGGTAAATCCGCAGGTATGCGCGGTCAAAATCTGTGAAGCACATTGTGCATTCGAACACAGGTTAAGACATGCCTTGATCAAAACCATGTTGCGGCGGATGATCTATCTTAAAGGCCGCGCCTTGTTGCATGCCAATCGCGCGAATATTTAACTAGCGGCAGTTCGGAGAATTCTCGATGGATGATCACCCCAGGACTTTTGACACAATTTCTGATGGCGTGGGATTGGGCGCACCGCAGGGCTATATGTCGGGATGGGCCAATGACTTTGAAACCGAGGCTTTACCAGACGCGCTGCCTCAGGGCATGAACTCTCCGCAAAAGGTCAATTATGGGCTTTTTGGCGAACAACTGTCGGGCACCGCATTTACCCAACCCGGACCGGAGCGAACCTGGTGCTATCGCATTCGCCCGTCCGTCAAGCACACTTATCGCTTTGAAAAGACGAACCTACCCTACTGGAAAACCGCGCCGCATGTCCTCGAAGATGTGATCTCGCTGGGTCAGTATCGTTGGAACCCCGTGGACTCCTCAGAACAAGGGCTTACCTGGCTGACAGGTATGCGCACCATGACCACAGCCGGGGACGTCAACACGCAGATCGGCATGGCGAACCACATTTATCTGGTCACCGATAGCATGATCGATAGCTACTTTTACTCTGCGGATTCAGAGCTTCTTGTTATCCCTCAACAGGGCAAGTTGCGCTTTGCCACTGAATTGGGCGTAATAGATATCGAACCGCAGGAGATTGCCGTGATCCCACGCGGCCTGGTCTACAGAGTTGAGGTTCTGGAGGGGCCTGCGCGTGGCTTTGTCTGCGAAAACTACGGACAGAAATTCAACTTGCCCGATCGCGGACCTATCGGCGCCAATTGCCTTGCGAACCCTCGCGATTTCAAAACACCCGTTGCCGCCTTTGAAGATCGTGAGACACCCTCGACCGTGACGATCAAATGGTGCGGACAATTCCACGAAACAAAAATCGGTCATTCGCCGCTGGATATCGTCGCGTGGCACGGCAACTATGCGCCCTGCAAATATGATCTAAAAACCTATTGTCCCGTTGGCGCGATATTGTTTGACCACCCCGACCCGTCGATATTCACCGTGCTGACTGCGCCCTCTGCACAACCAGGCACCGCCAACATTGATTTCGTGTTGTTCCGTGAGCGTTGGCTGGTGGCCGAAGACACATTCCGCCCGCCGTGGTACCACAAGAACGTCATGTCCGAATTGATGGGTAATATTTATGGTCAATATGACGCCAAACCACAGGGCTTTGTCCCCGGCGGCACAAGTCTGCACAACATGATGCTGCCCCATGGCCCGGACCGGAACGCGTTTGAAAAAGCCTCAAATGCAAACCTTGGACCGGACAAACTGGATCATACCATGTCCTTTATGATCGAAACCCGGTTCCCACAGCATTTGACGGCTTTTGCTGCAAACGAAGCCCCGATTCAGGACGATTACATCGACTGTTGGAAAGATATCGACAAGAAATTCGACGGCACACCGGGCAAAAAATGAGTCTCAAACGCTCTTGGGTGCAGTCTGCCAATTCTGCCGAAACGTTCTTTCCGCTGAACAACCTGCCCTATGGTGTGTTCTCGGTCGCAGGCGGCGATCCACGATGCGGCGTCGCAATTGGTGACATGATCCTCGATGTATCGGCAATGGAACGCAACGGACTGATTGCTCTCAGCGATGGGCCTTGTTTCGATTTACCATTCTGGAACAAGCTGATGCGGCTTGGTCCCAAAGTCTGGCAAGACTTCCGCAATCAGCTTACCGCGATGCTGAGCGAAGGCACTGACAACGAAGCAACCCTTTCCCCTTATTTGGTCCCTCAAGAAAACGCGCGCCTTCATATGCCCCTGCGCGTCGCTGAATACACAGACTTTTATGCGAGTAAGCATCACGCCACCAACGTGGGAACGATGTTTCGAGGGGCCGGGAATGCCTTGCCCCCGAATTGGCTACATATCCCTATCGGCTACAACGGCCGCGCATCTTCGGTTGTCGTGTCTGGCACCGATGTGGTCCGCCCCAACGGTCAAACCAAGGAACCCGACGCGGACACGCCGTCCTTTGGCCCCAGCAGACGTCTGGATATCGAATTGGAAATGGGTGCAATCATCGGCGGATCGAATGCACTTGGCCAGCCCATATCAGTAGCCGAAGCGGATGCGATGATCTTTGGGTATGTCCTGCTAAACGATTGGTCAGCCCGCGACATTCAGGCTTGGGAGTATCAGCCGTTGGGTCCGTTTCAAGCCAAGGTGTTTGCGACTTCCATCAGTCCGTGGATCGTAACGACAGCAGCACTTGAGCCGATACGAACGTCGCCGCCGCCCCGCGAAACCTGTCTATTGCCATACTTGCTTGAACCAAAACCTATGCTGTTTGAAATCGAACTTACCGTGACAATGGCCCCTCCTGGCAAAGCAGCTACTGTTATTTCCGAAACGAACTACGATCAGATGTACTATTCTGCCGCGCAACTGCTTGCCCACCACGCATCTTCTGGCTGCGCAATGAACGTCGGAGACCTGTTAGGATCCGGGACAATATCCGGACCCGGAAAATCTCAGCGTGGCAGTCTTTTGGAACTGACCTGGGGTGGCCAGGAGCCCTTGACCCTCGATACCGGGGAGATCCGAACCTTTATCGAAGACGGCGATACACTTACGCTTAAAGGCGTCGCGAAAGGTGACGGCTTTTGTATCGGTTTCGGCAGTTGCAGCGGCACCGTTACGCCCGCACCGAAGTTCCCGCGCAATTGAGCAATGCGTCAACATTGTTCCGCCAAGCGACGGCGTCAGTCACGCCCAACAGATGCGTGTGGAACTGTTGAGCCTTTTTTGGCGCTATTTGTTGAACAACAAATTGGGCAACCAAAGAGCGATATCCGGGAAAATCGTCAAGATGACGACACCGACGCACATCAAGATAAAGAACGGCAACGCAGCGAGCGCCACCCTCATGATCGGCGTGCCGGTGAGGCCTTGAATGATGAACAAGTTGAATCCCACGGGCGGTGTGATTTGCGCCAGTTCAACCATAATCACCAGAAAGATGCCAAACCAGATCGGATCAAAACCAGCAGCAAGGATCAGGGGCAGAGTAATCGGCAGACTCATAACCGTGATCGAAATTCCCTCCAGGAACATGCCCAAAATCACGTAGAAAATCGCGAGGATGAAAATGAGTTGGTAGGGCGACAAATCAAGTGAGCCAATGGCGTTCGCCACGTCTTGGGGAACATGAAGGAACCCCATGGCGGTAGACAAGAAGGCTGCGGCAATCAGTATCGCGGCAATCATGCAACTGGTTTGCACCGAGGACACAAGAGTGCCAAAGAACACGTCGCGGCTCATCTGCCCCGTTAACAAGGTCATGATCAGCGTCGCAACAACGCCGACCGCTGCGGCCTCTGACGGCGTTGCGATTCCACTGTAAATTGACCCTAAAACGATGAAGATCAAAATAGCGATCGGGATAAGGTCAATCAGGCCCTTCCCCATCTCTTTCAGCCCGGGCCTTTCACGATCAGGTGGTGCAACGTCCGGGTACATCAAGCTGACGATCATTACGTAGCCTGCATAGAGCGAAGCGATCATCAGCCCCGGAACGACACCCGCTGCAAATAGTCGCGAAATCGAAACCTCGGCCAGAACGCCATAAACGATCATCACAATCGACGGTGGGATCAATAGCCCCAGACTACCCGCCCCCGCGAGTGATCCGTAGGCCAACATCTTGGAGTAGTTGCGCTTTTCAAGCTCGGCTATGGTGATCTTTCCGACTGTTGCGGTTGTGGCAGCACTTGAGCCGCTGATCGCCGCGAACAAGGCAGATCCCATGATATTGGTATGCAAAAGCCGCCCCGGCAAATGATAAGTCAACGGCGACAGGCCACGAAACAATCGATCCGACATGTCGGTTCGCAGCATTATTTCGCCCATCCAAATGAACATCGGGATGGCGGAAATCTCCCATGATGTCGCGCTTCGGATGACCAGTGGGGACATGATCTTGCCGATCCGGTCCAGTGGCATGTCAATCAAGAAGACAAGGCCGACAGTGCTGACAAGCAACAGGCCGGCGAAGACCCAGACCCCCAACCCCAGAAAGAACATGACCAAAAGCAGGATGATGAAGGCAACGAAAAGGCTTTCCATTATTCGCTGACCTTGTCTTCGGGCACGCCATCTTTGATGGCGAGTATCGCGCTTGCCAAAAGCTGGCTCAAAAATAGAACAAGGCCGACAAATATCACGCCGTCGACAATCCAAATGGGGGTTTCGGTCAACGTCGGGCTGACCGTGCCGCGCGTGTAGTCCCGCGCAAGCGTGCGCCAGATATAGCGTGCAAGAAACAACGTGATCCCGAAGGTAAACGCGATGCACAATAGTTCTACCGCAAGCGCAACACGCCCGCGCACAAAGGATTGCAAGATACTGACGCGGATGTGTTTACGGTACCGGAAGGTATGCGCTAGCGACAGAAACGTCATGGCACCAATCGCGTAACCAACGAATTCATCCATTGAAAATGTCGAGGTTTCAAACAGGCCGCGCATTGCGATCTCGACCGTGATGTGGCCGACAATATAGACCAGCAGCGCCGACGAAATCAGGATAGCAGCGTTTCCCGCCAGATCGTTTACTTTGACAAAAGTCTTGATCAGCACCCGCGCCCCTTTTCGGATTTCATATCAAGTGTGACGGCCCTGCGAAACCCGCAGAGCCGTC
>JARFRG010000264.1 GCA_029287375.1 Boseongicola sp.
CATGCGACCGGCGATCAGATTGTCTGATTTCCTGTGCGCGATGGGGGTCACGAAAAAACGTCGCCGCAAGCCGTTGATCTTGCGCAGAAAGCGTTCTGTTGGCGGCCTGTTGAATGCATCCACACAGCGCAAAATTCCCGCCCGCACGATCAGAACTCATGCATGCGTTCTTGATGGTGTTTGCCTGCGCGGAACCAACTGAAATCGTTAACAACACACTGGTCAGGAAGAGCCATTTCATGCTTTTGCCTCGTATGTTTTTGCCTGATGCGGCGTGATCGCTCCGGCCTCTTTATCGACAAATTCTGCCATAAATTGGGCAATAGGGCGAGATCAATTCTCGGCCTCAGAGAACAACAGGGTAAAGCGACAGGATAAGTATTCCTGCCATGGTCCAGTTAAATATGCGCAAACGCATGGTGTTGGTCAGCATTCTTCGCATTTCGCGGCCAAGCAGACACCATGTGCTAACCGATGGCAGATTGACTGCGCCAAAAACCGCAGCCACCAGCAACATCGACCCAATTGTATCGTCAGGCGCATAGATTGTGACCGCAGATAGAGCCATCGACCAGGCCTTGGGGTTCACCCATTGGAATGCGGCCGCCTGAAGAAAGGTTAACGGACGACCTTTGACCGCGCCTTCATTTGGTGCAGCTGCATTTGCAATCTTCCAGGCAAGCCAGAGAAGATAAATCACACTGACCAATGTTAGGATATTACGCAGTTGGGGCCAGGCTTCGAACACCTGAGCCAAGCCTATTCCCATGAAGAAGGCCATGAAAACAAAGCCCAAAGCGACGCCCAGCATGTGTGGAATTGTACGCTGAAAGCCGAAATTGGCACCCGACGCCATGAGCATCAGATTGTTCGGCCCCGGTGTGATGGACGTCACAAAAGCGAAGGTCATCAAGGGGAGAAGAGTCTCGTTCCACATGAATGCAATTATTGACCAATCGCGACACATTTAAATTGCGTAATTGCGCGGTTCCAAGGAAAGTGTGCAATTAATGGGAAGCCTTGATCAGATAAACCAAAAGATATTGCATGAGCTTTCGCTGAATGCACGGTTGTCTAATCTTGAACTTTCTGACCGCGTTGGATTGTCACCTTCTGCGTGCCTGAGGCGTGTCCAAGACCTTGAGCGAACCGGGATTATTACTGGATACCGGGTGCAAACAGACCGGGTTCGGTTGGGTATCGGCTTTACGGCCTATATCACTGTGGGACTGTCAAACCACACTAAGGCCAGTCAGGAAGCGTTTGAACGGGCAATTTCTCGCGCGCCCGAGGTGATCGAGTGTCACAATGTAACGGGGACCGTCGAGTATCTCTTGAGGATCGAAGCTGCTGATCTTGCAGCATATAAGGTTTTTCATACGGACGTTTTGGGCACCCTGCCGCAAGTCAATGCGATCACTTCATACGTCGTGATGGGGTCTCCAAAGGACATGCGGGCCTAGTCCTTGTGTATTTAGGAAACAATCCGCTGCTCTTGCCATTAAATCGCCAAGTTCTTTAACAATAAGCGGCAAATCATCTTTGGCTGCTAGAAGCCCAAAGATCTGAAAAGAACGAGAAGGGACGAATGGGATATCAACGCCCAATCGCTGTCGCACTTGCGTTAATGCTACTGGCCGGATGCGCTGGTTCTTGGGAAGTCGCTTATGACGACCCACCCAGTCCGGATGAAACCAGAGAATGGCGCGTTGTTGATGTCGTGACGGTTGTCCCGGACTCGCTAAGTGTTTCCAACGACAACACCTATGCGCCAATGGCCGACATCGTCTGGCATGGAGAACCGTTCGGTGATCGTCGTGCGCAAGTGGCAGCTATCCTTGATGAAGGTCTGACAGTCGGTACACGAGATCTTCGCGGGCCGCGGCCTGTCACTATGACCGCGCGGGTCTTGACGTTTCACGGCGTGACACCATCGGCGGTTGCGCGCGCGCCTGCCGCTGTTCACAATATTCGCTATGTCTTGCGCGTATTCGATGCGCAAACCGGCGAGCCACTTATTGAGAATCAAACGATATCTGCCGACCTTGAGGCGAATGTGGGAACCGCTGCGATCGCTGCTGCGATCAATCGCGAGTCCCAGCGCCAACGTGTTGTGGCCCACATTGCTGCGGTGACGCGTGGTTGGCTTGGAATTGGCCCGGATCAACGGCGAGAATTTTATAGTGTGGGGCGTTAGTCCCTTGTCTTCGAACGCATAAACCACATCTAACGCGGTAGCTTTCTGTCGTTGAGGATATCGTGCGCGAAACTCTGTCCCATATTTTGACCCACCGTCGGTTCGAGCCAACGATCATGGTTTTGATCGTTGTGAACGCCATCGTGTTGGCTCTTGAAACCAGCCCCACGGTTATGGCTTTTGCCGGCCATTTGATCCTGTGGGTCGACAAAGTCATCCTCGGCATTTTCGTGGTCGAAATCCTCTTGCGACTTGCGGTCGATTTTCGTGGGTTTTGGCGCGATCCATGGCGCATCTTCGATTTCTTGATTATTGCCGTCGCTCTGATTCCGACGACCGGAGCGCTTTCTGCATTGCGCGCTTTTCGCATCCTGCGGATCTTGCGTTTGGTTTCAGCCGTCCCGCAGATGCGCCGCGTGGTGTCCGGTCTCTTGACGGCACTTCCCGGAATGGGGTCGATTGTCGCCTTGTTGGGACTGATCTTTTTTGTCTTCAGCGTGATCTCTACCAAATTGCTCAGCGCCGAGTTTCCGGAATGGTTCGGCTCGCTCGAGGCATCTGCCTATACTCTGTTTCAGGTAATGACGCTTGAAAGCTGGTCGATGGGTATTGTTCGCCCGGTCATGGACGTTTACCCGATGGCTTGGTTGTTGTTTGTCCCGTTCATCATCCTCACGGCTTTTGCGGTTTTAAACCTTTTCATCGGTGTCATTGTGGACGCCATGCAATCGGAGAGTGCGGAAACCGCCCATGACGAGCGTGAGGCGATGAAAATCGAAAGCGCCGAGATACTGCGAGAGGTGCGCGCGCTTCGTGCGGAACTTGCGGCGCTGAAAACAGGCCAGTAAGGTCTTGCCGGAATGAAGCTGTTTGTTGGCCTTGGAAATCCTGGCGCGAAGTATGCCCAAAACCGTCATAACATTGGGTTTATGGCGTTGGATCGCATTGCGTCGGACCATGGATTTGCCCCTTGGCGCGGAAAATTTCAGGGGCAGGTTTCCGAGGGGAAATTCGGCAGTGAAAAGGTCATCTTGCTGAAGCCCGAAACATTCATGAATTTGTCGGGGCAATCGGTCGGCGAAGCTATGCGGTTTTACAAACTGAGCGCCGAGGACATCACGGTCTTCCACGATGAAATAGACCTTGCGCCGGCCAAGCTGCGCGTAAAGCAGGGTGGAGGTCATGCTGGACACAACGGTTTGCGGTCCCTGCATCAACATATCAGCCCGGCCTATCAGCGCGTGCGCATGGGTGTCGGACACCCGGGCCACAAAGACGCGGTTGCGTCTTACGTTCTTAAGGACTTTGCAAAAGCGGACCAAGACTGGCTCGATGACATGCTGCGCGGTGTCTCTGACGGTGTGCCGTATCTTGCGGCAGGTGACACGGGCCGTTTTCAGAATGCTGTGGCGCTTCGGCTAAACCCACCGCGGTCCTCGTCTGCGAAGCCCGCAAAGGCCAAGACGCTCGAACCTGCGCCTGATCCCGTGGTGGAAGATGGGCGTTCGTCGCTTCAAAAGCTTGTGGACCGATTTCGGTGAGCTACGACATCCCGCGTGCATTTCACGCGCAGTCAACGGCCTGCGAAGGCTTGGGTTCTGTGTTTATGGGGCGGCTTATGGCGCTATGTGCCGAGCGACTGAGGTCAGGAAATGCGGTTACGGACCGTGTTCTTGGCTGGCAGGGTGATCCGCGCCCTCAGGCGGACAATGTCCCGCTCAGGTTGGCAGGCGCGCTGCATGCGCTTCGGATCGAAGGTCTCGCGTTGGACGCTGTTTACCCGCCAAATGATGTGTCGGATGATGCGTTGTGGTCCGCGGTAAAGGCCGCGTTTGACGCGCACCAAAATCGCATTCTGCAATGGCTTGAAAGCGCGCCGCAAACCAACGAAGTTCGCCGGGCGGCTGCTATTCTTCCAGCACTTGCGTTGGTCGAAGAACGATTTGGCACACCGATCGAACTTTTTGAGTTGGGCACAAGCGGAGGGCTGAACCTTTTTGCCGATCACTTTTGCCTTGAGTTGCCGCGCGCGACGATGGGCATATCGACCTCTCCGGTGCGGTTGTCGCCGGATTGGACCGGGTCTTTGCCACCATTGAGCCTTCCGAAGATTGTTGGGCGTACGGGTGTCGATCTCAATCCGCTTGATCCGACAAGACCGGAAGACCAATTGCGACTGCTGGCCTACCTCTGGCCAGATCAACCCGACCGGATGGAACGGACACGGGCGGCAATCGGGTTGGCATCCAATAATCCTGCGCAGATTTACTGTGCTGATGCTGGCCAATGGTTGTCGGAGCAGCTGGAACGGCCATCTTCTGTCGGACGAGTGGTTTTTCACACCGTTGCCAGACAGTACTTTCCACAGGCAACAAGGGTTGCAGTCGATGCGGCGATGATTGCTGCGGCAAAACGCGCGACTGAAGATGCTTCGCTAGTGCATTTGTCGATGGAGGCGGACGGTGGCAATGGTGCGGTGGTTGACCTTACAATGTGACCAGGCGGCCAGACGCACGAGATTGCACGCGCTGATTTTCACGGACGTTGGATAAACTGGACGGGGCTTTGAGCCGGGCTAATTATTGTGCTGAGGGAGCGTGCCGATGAAAAAAGACCCTGCGATAAATGTTCTGGGCGACCCGCTTGAATCTTGCTCTACCGACCCGATCACCGGCTTTTTCCGCGATGGAGCCTGCAACACTTGCGCAGAAGACACTGGGCGACATACAGTTTGCGCCGTTCTGACGGCAGAGTTCCTCGTATTTTCGAAATACCTTGGGAACGATCTCTCGACGCCAAGGCCAGAATTCATGTTTCAGGGTCTAAAGCCAGGAGATCGATGGTGCCTATGCGCATCGCGGTTCTTGCAAGCCGCGGAGGAAGGCGCAGGCCCTCGCATCCGCCTGGAAGCGACCCATTCAAGAACGCTTGATATTGTGCCTTTGGATGTCCTTATTGCACACGCTTGCGAAGATTGACGAGTCTTAGCTGCCGGTGTTCATATCGACGCCGAGGGCTTTTGCGACAGTAAAGATGTCCTTGTCGCCACGACCGCACATGTTCATGCAAATGATGTGGTCACCCGGCAGCGTCGGCGCGATTTTCATCACATGAGCGAGAGCATGGCTGGGTTCGAGAGCGGGAATGATGCCTTCCATTTCACAGCACAGCTTGAATGCCTCAAGCGCTTCGACATCGGTAATTGCCACGTACTGCGCGCGCCCGATTTCGTGGAGCCAGGAATGTTCGGGTCCGATGCCTGGATAATCCAGTCCGGCAGAGATGCTGAAGCCTTCCAGGATCTGCCCGTCATCGTCTTGCAAGAGATAAGTCCGGTTGCCGTGCAATACACCCGGGCGTCCGCCCGTTAGGGAGGCACAATGCTCCATCTTCGCGTTCACGCCCTTGCCACCCGCTTCGACGCCGATGATTGAGACTTCTTTGTCGTCAAGGAAGGGAAAGAACAGGCCCATAGCGTTTGAGCCGCCACCAATGGCGGCGATGATTGTGTCGGGCAGGCGGCCCTCGGCCTCCATCATCTGTACTTTTGTCTCCTGGCCGATGATCGCCTGAAAGTCGCGAACCATAGCTGGGTAGGGATGTGGTCCCGCAACCGTGCCGATGCAGTAAAAAGTGTCACGCACGTTGGTGACCCAATCGCGCAGCGCGTCGTTCATAGCGTCCTTCAATGTGCCGCGCCCGGACGTCACGGGAATAACCTCAGCACCCAAAAGCTTCATACGGAAGACGTTGGGGGCCTGCCGTTCAACATCGTGCGCACCCATGTAGACGACGCATTTCAATCCAAATTTTGCACAGACCGTCGCCGTCGCGACGCCATGCTGCCCGGCACCGGTTTCTGCAATGATGCGGGTTTTGCCCATGCGACGGGCAAGAATGATCTGGCCAAGCACGTTGTTGATCTTGTGAGCGCCTGTGTGATTCAGCTCGTCGCGCTTCATATAGACTTTCGCGCCGCCGAGATGCTCGGTCAGGCGTTCAGCATGATAAAGCGGCGAGGGACGGCCAACGTAATGCGTCCACAGAAAATTCATCTCGGCCCAAAAGCTGTCGTCAGTCTTGGCGTGCTCGTATTGCTCTTCGAGTTCGAGAATAAGTGGCATGAGCGTTTCAGAGACGAACCGTCCACCGAAATCACCAAAGCGCCCGTTCTCGTCGGGGCCGGTCATGAAGGAATTGAAAAGATCGTTTGCCATATCGCGCTCCTCGCCTGACCGGGCTGGTTTAGCGAGGCTGGCGGGCAGGGTAAAGCGCTGCTGTGTATTCAGGCAAAGGATGACAATG
>JARFRG010000272.1 GCA_029287375.1 Boseongicola sp.
GTCAGGATGGTGACGCCGGCGTCGTCTTCGCGCAGAAGGATCGTGTCGTCGCCTTGGGTCATGTCGTTCATGTCGCCGCTCCTTTGGATTGGCTTGTGGTCCTCAGATCTTCAAATCAAGTCGAGGTTTCCAGAAAGGGCGGAACAATTCAATCTTCGGACAGCGATTCATCACGACTTTCAGACCGGCGGCTTCGGCCAAGGCCGCGGCTTTGTCGTCATAGACTCCGATTTGGCCCCAAAGCACCTTGGCGTCGATGGCGACGGCTTTTTCGGCGATGGCGTAGAGTTCTTCCTTGGGGCGGAAAACCTCGACCATATCGACGGGGCGGTCGATTTCTTCCAGCGAATGATAGACTTTGATGCCGCGAATATCGTGCAGGTTCGGGTTGGGGTTCACCGGGATCATGTCGTAGCCTGTTTCGTGCAGAACCCGCAGGACGCCATAGCTGAATTTGGTCTTGTCGGCGCTGGCCCCAACCATCGCGATGGTTTTGACCGATTTCAGGATGTCGGCCAGATAGGCAGGGTCATAGTCGTAAAGGTCGTCCAATGCAGCGGCTGGCATGGCTCAGGCCTCCTTCGGCGTGGCGATATCCGCCTTCAATTCATGGGGTTGCAAGGGGTCCTTGAACGGATTGCGGTAGAGGGTGTCGTGGCTTTCAACACCGATTTCGAGTGTGCAGTCGGTGGTGGGGCGCGCGACGCACAAAACCACATATCCGTCGTTGATCTGACGGTTGTTCAGAGCAACCTGACGGCGCTGGTCGACGCTGCCGTCACGGAGTTTGGCGGCACAGGTGATGCAGCCGCCGTATTTGCAGCCATAGGGCAGGTCGACGCCTTGTTCGCGCAAGGTATCCAGCAACGGGCGGCGTGGATCGACCTGATAGGTCGCGCCAGCGCGGTTGGCGAGCGTGATGGTGCAGGTTTCGCTCACAGCCAGATATCGCTTGTGCAATCGCCGCCCGGATAGCGGGTTTCGTGGCAGCGGCTTGGGCCGTTTGGTTCTTGGCCGAAATCGACAATGAAGTCCTTGTTGATCGTCATGCCGCCGTTTTCGACGTCGCAGTCGATCATCACCATGACGCCGCCCTGGGTGCGGATATCGGGGTAGAACTGATTGTCCCACGTGGAAAACAGCGAGGTCGTGACGTAGAGCCGTTTGCCATCGAGCGAAAGCTGGAACATTTGCGGGCCACCCGCAACGCGAACACCGTTCACTTCGGGCGCTTTGTTCAGGAGACCGCCCATCCAGACCTGACCCGTCAGGCGCGGGTTGTGAGGGTCGGTGATGTCATATTGGCGCATGTCTCCGTGCAGCCAGTTGTTCAGGTAGAGATATTTGTCGTCCATCGACACGAGGATTGCCGACATGACGCCGGGGATCGGGATGGGCCATTCGGGGTGGGGCTCGTTTTCGATGTCGATGATCTTTTCCCACTCCCATTTGCCGGCGTCCGATTTCCAGAAGTGGATGACGTTGGCGCTGAGGGCCGCGCCGCAAAAGCCGTGGGTGCTGTCCGGGTCGTGGTGGAATTTCACTTCGAGCGGGATCAAACCGTCTTCGCCGAGGTACATCGTCTCAATCGGCACGCGTTTTTCGAAGTCCCAGAGGTGGAGGCGGCGGCCGTATTTCAGGTGGCCGACTTCTTCGAGGTCAAAGCCCGGCATGAAGGTGTTGGGGGCGGCCCATTCGGACGACACCATGACGTTGTGGCGCGGCTGATACCAGAAGTCATAGCCGAAAGGGATGTCGCCCATCGAGTTTTCCCAGCGGCCGATGATCTCGAAGTTCTTGTCCATATGGAGGTAACCGCCGGGGGCGTCGCCCTTGGCGTCGCCAAGGAACGAAATGATGATTTCGGAACCGAGGCAGTGCACGGTATGGGGGCCGGAAAGGTTGGTTTTTGATTTGATTTCAGCGCCGTCGATGACTTTGTGAAGGCGCGGGGCGTGAGGGTCGGTGGCGGTGTCGATCACGTGGATATTGTTTGAGCGCACGCCGGGCACCAGCAGGTATTTGCGCGACATGGAGCTGTCGTCGTGGCAGGACGAACAGGCGTTCCAGCCCATGTGGTGTAGCTCGTCCCCGATGCCGGGCATTTCAAGGCGGTGGATGACCTGGGAATAGATGGGGCTGTCGGGGTCGGCGTCGACGGTAGCGAGATAGTCGGGTTTCTGGATGCCTGTGCCGGTGTAGATCGCAATCGTATAGAGCAGTTTTTCGCGCGGGGCCTGAATGGCTTCGGCAGGGCTGGCGTAGCCGGGTCCGCAACACACTCCATCCATCATCACGATCCTCCCTTGCGATGTGCAGAATAATCTCATATTACGATAATATAATTATCGCAAGGAAAGAAAATGCACCTCGAACGTCTCACCATGATTTTGGAAGTCGTTGGACAAAAGGGCGAAGCGTCAGTGGCGGATATCGTTGCACACTCTGATCTTCCCAAGCCGTCGGCCTACCGGTTGGTCAAGGATCTCGTTGGTGTGGGCCTGATAGAGCCCGTTTCGAAAGGCCGGTTTGCCATTGGTGCGCGCCTCAAAAGGATTGCACATTCAGATCAATCCGATGTCGCTTTGGTTAATCTGATCGCGCCGATCCTTAAGCAGGCTGCGAATGAATGGGGTGTGGCATTCTTCCTGTCTCGGCTGAGGGGACGCGCGGTGGAAATCATTCATGTTGAGACCCCTGAAACGGGCGCCTCCTTCCTGCATCCCGGCCTTGGAAAAAGACCGCTCCATGCCTGTTCTTGTTCCAAGGCCGTCCTGGCTTTCAATTCCGATCTTGAGTTGCCTCAAGACATCGAAGGCCGATTGAAAGCTTATACTGAATTCACGCTTACGAGAATTGTTGACCTTGAAGCTGAACTCAAGCTGATCCGCGAACGAGGTTATGCGGAGTGCATTGAGGAGATCGAGCGGGGCATGTGCTCGGTTGCGTCCACACTTGGGAGGGACGGATTTGAATCGACGCTTTCGATTGGGGCGACCGGCTCTGTGCGCGTTTTCACTGGCGGTTTCCGGTCGAAAATAGGCGCGCAAACAATCGATCTTGCCGCCAAAATCAGTGCAGAGCTTGGGCCTGCACAAGCTATCAAGCCTCAAGAACTGGCGTGTTGAAAAGGCCCCGTGGGTTCTTTGAGATTGGCAATCAGCGTTTGGAGAGCATTCAATTGCCCGATTTCGGAGGCGCAAAGTTACTGCATGGAGTTGATCATCGGGACATCTCGTGGAGTGAACAGAACTCAGATTTGCGGTGACTACGTCTGCTTTGTCCGTTTATACTTCATCAGCATTGGTTGGCGTCGAGTTTTGGTTTCGGCTAGTCGCAGCTATTTGACCGCCCGGCGGCAAATGGCGGCTTAGATCCTGGAGTGACACTCTGCGATCCAATTAGATGTTTTGAGGTAGAGTTGCGAGGGATAACCCTATCGCGCCAAAGATCAAAATCAACGCAATGAGGCGGTTGACCCAGATCCCGGCTTTTTCCGAGGGCACGGCACGCCCCAGTAAGTATCCAAGCGCCGAATAGGTGCTATGGGCCACAAGAGACATCAAAGATGCAAAAAGTGCCAATATCATCAATTGAGGTAACGCTGGGCGGGAAACATCAACAGCTTGAGGAACAACAACAGCAACAAAAATCATCGCCTTTGGGTTTGTCAGTGAAATAAGCGCGGCTTGCACCAAAATCCGCCAAAACCCCGGCTTGTCGACGTGGTGTGACGCAGAACCAACTCCAGGTGCATTCCAGATCCGAAATGCGAGCCATACCAAGTATGCCACACCAACCCAGCGCATGATCGCTAAGAATTGTCCAAACCATTGAGAAATAAGGTTAAGACCGAAAGCGACGATAAAAGAGTAGACAAGAATGCCCGTTACGAAACCTGCCGCGCATGCGAGCCCTGCACGAAACCCATATCGACTTGAGATTGAAACTGTAAAGGCAACGTTGGCACCAGGTGTCATCGCAGCGGCCAACCAGATAACGCAGAATCCAAATAGAATGGTCGGTGAAACGACTTCGAACATTCTCTATCCCCAATTCGCTAGTTGGATGCGTTCGCAACTAAGGGACAAAAAGACAGCACGAGCAAGCCAATGTCTGCATTGGGCGTCAAATTTCCCGCTCGTGACCGGCCTGCCGATGCTCGCTCGGTTCGGCTTATTCGCCGAGCGGGCTTTGCCACCAAACACTAAACGCACAAACCAACATCACAATCGCAACGGGCGCCCACAAGGCTCTCTCCCAGAATGACGGTGTTACGATATTTGCGAATGTTGTTAATGCCGTGATGCAAAGGACGCCCCACATTGGCCACCGCCGATTAAGCCGATTGCGCGCATACCGCTGAATGACAACTGCCATAACGGCCAAAAGGACGGCTGAGAGTGCGGCGATGGCGCGCCCTGAGATCGAGAGCACGCCGGGTTGAAACCCACCTTGGGTCAAATGCCCAAGCGGTGCGCCAAGGACGAGCGACAGTTGAAAACAAATCAGAATTGCGCAAAGCGCTGTGTAGATATTGGCAGCAATCATAAGACCTCTCCGATGTAGCGACCTGACCCAGCCTCAGAACTTTTTTGGCTGGGTCTGGGGCGTCTTTTTTGCCGAATGGCAATGTTCTGTTGAAGAACCAGGCGTTCAAAGCCGCGGCTAGATCGTTTGCAAAGAGCTTCTTCCGGCTGGTTCTCGATTTTTTGGACATGGCCATCCTAAACTTCCTCGAACATGCCCGATAAAACTAGGAATTTGCCGACAAAGCCAAGCCGGACAAAAGAAGGGCGGCAGAAACCGCGCAGGCGAACGTCCGTACGGTGTTCCAGAACGTCCAGCGAGGCACATAGGTTTGGGTCCAATAGTCCTGTGTCACACTGTCTGGCAGGTCCATTCCGGCAAGCGCTTCGTTCATCGGCACGTTGAAGAAAATGGTCACGCCAAAACAACCAAATAGATATGTCAAACCGGCGAGTGCCATCAGCATGGAGGCGGGGCCAACTGAGTGGGTCGCGGTGTAGCCAATGATGATCAACGAGAGGGGAACCAGACCCAGAAACAGCCCCATAAACACCCAACGAAAGACCTCGCGGTTGATGCGTTGCATTGCTTCAATGCCGCCCACGCCACCGGTGTGTGCCAAAGAGCGCATGATGAAATCGGAAAATGCGAGGAACACGCCGCCAACAAATGCATAGGCGAGGACCGCGAACTGTATGAGGAGAAATAACCATAGTGACATGGAGTAAATCCTTTGATGAGAGTTGAATGTGGGGCAGGGCGCATTTCTGCGCCCCGCTGTGTTCAGTGCATCACGGCGTAAAGAAGCGCTGTTTCACAGTGACTGTCGGCCCAGAGATCAACCACGGAAAGCTCGTTTTCCCAGCGGTCGATAATCTTCACGGCGCAATCGTCGCGGATGCTCTCCATGGCGAAGCGATAAGCCAAGTTTGCGTTCTGAAACTCGACGGCTTTGAGCCCGTTGATGAACAGATCATTGAAACCCGACATCAGACCATAGACCGTATTTCGTACATCAAGCGCGTAGTCGCGCGCGGTCACGACGTCTTGTCGATTTCCGAGTATGGAAACATGCCCCGAAAGGAAGTGTTGGAAGTCGTATTCAAGGAAAGTCTCAAAGCTTTCGAAATAGGCATTCACGTTGGTTGTCGCGCCAAAATTCATGAAAGGTGCTTCGCCCGGCGTGATCGTGTCGACGGCCATGAGAAACTTCTGGTCCGGCAAATAGATCATCACGTCGGTGTCCTCGGCATGAAAATTGGCCGTTTGAAGCTGAATATCAACACCGCCAATTGTCAGCTCCCTTGCAGAACCGAATACCTGCGTCGGTGTCAGAACGCCCTCAAGCGGGAATTTCTCAAGTGTTTCCGCCACTTCGGCAGCCGCCACAATTTCCAGATCGGGGATGTCGGCGAAGAATTGACCGCCGCCGTTGTGGTCACGGTGACCATGGCTCATAATTAGATGCGTGATTGGGACATCCGGGGCGGTTATTGTGATGGCTTTGCGCAGGTTTTCTCCAAAGCTGGGCGGCGCGTCAAGAACCACAACACCGTCGTCGGTCACAACAAATGCGGATTGATAGACGAGGTCAGTGACGAAAAAGAGTCTCGGTTCGATTTCGCTTATGTGCAAGCCAAAGTCGGTATTGATCGTCGCGACGCGTGCTCGCATCTGCGGCAATTCCGGTGCGAAATTTCGGAAGCTGTCTACATGATTGGCTTCAAGCGAGATTGTATTCGCGAGGTTTCTGCCAGTCTCGGCCAGCGACGACGCGCTCGAAGCAAACATTGCGACGGAGGCGACGATGGTGAGGTTTAAGAACTTGTGCATTTTGGAACTCCCAAGGTTGAATGCGATGACCATGGGGTAGGGGATCAGGTGCTTCAGAGTATTGGCTGATCCTGCCAACCAATTGACCAAAGCGGTCAGGGTGCGGTTGCTGGGCTGTGCTGCGCTTTGCGGTATGTCGCGGGCGTATCACCTGCCCAACGCTTGAAGGCACGGTTGAAAGAGCTTTGTTCCGAAAACCCCGTCAAGAACGCGACTTCCGCGATTGAATAGCGCGCGTCACGTAGTAACGCTTCTGCCAACTCCTGTCGTGTGTTCTCGGTAAGCGTTCGAAAGGTCAGGCCATCGTCCGCCAAGCGACGGTGCAACGACCGCACGCTCATGCCAAGGTTTCGCGCCACGTCATCCATCTTTGGCAGTCCTTCGCTTAACGCACGCGCGATCACATCCTTGGTGCGTTCATTTAGCGACTTTGTGTTGGCTATCAGCGCTAGCTCTTGGTCCAGGTGCTGCTGCAGAAATTGCGTTATACCTTCATCGCCCAGCTTATTGGTTCGGTTGATGCTCTCGTTCGAGATCAGGATTGCATCGCGATCTGATCCGAAAAAGACCGGACAGCCGAAATACGCCTCATGATGCGCAATCACTTTGGGTTGGGGATGGGTTAAATGGACTTCGAGCGGCGTGAACGTGCCGTCTTGAGACACTTCCCGAGCGATTGCGGTTGCACTGGCAAGTGTCGCTTCGTTGGACATCCGCAGTCCCAATCGCCGCGTCCCAGATCGGTGTAGCACGAACCATGTGTTTGAGCCGTCGGGCTCTAAAGCGTAGGCGACAACACTTGTCCAAATTCGGGCGTAACGCGCCACACGCGAATACGATCCAAAGAGTGTTGGCGCCGCCTTGAACGCAAGTCCCAGCGCGCCGTAGTCGTCACATCGCATCGATGCACCGGTTCGCAACGGCAATTGCGTTGCGTCGGTTTCACCCGCGATCCTCTCGATCAGTTCGTAGTATACCGTTGCCGAAATCATAGCTTTGGGATCGGCCCTGGCATTCGGATCGAGGCCAGCAGATCGAAGCAAGGCTGCCGCATCGACACCATCGCCAGCAGCAGCCACCACTTTACGCACGAAAAGAGAAGTCACAGCATCCATGGATACCATCATAATGTGGATATGGAGATTGTCACTTTTGTGAAGCGGCCCCTGGTCTTGGCTGAGAGAACCGACCTGAGCGGGGCTGGGAGGTGTTGGCGCTTGCACGGATTTCCAAACCGTTCCCAGTTCGCATTTTCACGACCAGTCCCGAGATCATCTGACTGGCGGTGATGCTATGTGTTCGGTTTTCTCTTGCGCTGCGGATCATAGAAAATAGCGCACGATCGCTGCAAATCGTTTGAGCGGATTTCTGTGTCTGCAGGCGAACAACTGATCCATTTCTTATGTAACGATGATCAGCCAGATCCAATCGCACTGTACATTTCGCGCAGGACATTCTTTTGCACTTTGCCCATCGTGTTGCGGGGAAGCACGTCGGTGATGATGTAGCGCCTTGGGTGCTTGAACCGGGCCAGTTTGGGTTCGACTGAGGTGGCTATTGCTTCGGCGCAAAGCTTGGGGTCCTCCAAGACGACCGCCGCCATGACACTTTCGCCGAAATCAGGATGTGCGACGCCGAAAACAGCACTTTCCAGGACTCCTTCGATGTCGTTGATCACGTCCTCGATTTCCTTTGGGTAGATGTTGTAGCCACCCGAAATGATCAGATCTTTTTGTCGTCCAACGATAGAGATGCGCCCATCTTCGGACTTCACGCCCAAATCTCCGGTGATGAAGAAACCATTCTCTCGCAACTCTTCCGCAGTTTTCTCGGGCATGTTCCTGTAGCCTAGAAACACATTATCGCCGCGTACTTCGATCATACCAATTTCGCCCGGTGCAACCGGCTTGCCGTTGTCGGTGATCTCAACTTCCGTCCCTGGCAGCGCATAGCCGACAGTTCCCGCCAGTCGTTCACCGTCATATGGGTTTGAGGTGATCATGTTTGTCTCTGTCATCCCATATCGTTCTAGGATGCGTTGGCCGGTCCGATCTTCGAATTCCGTATGGGTTTCGGCCAACAACGGTGCTGAGCCTGACACGAACAAGCGCATGTTCTTTACCAGTTCGCGATTCAGCCGGGCGTCGCCTAAAAGACGTGTATAGAAGGTGGGGACACCCATCAGCAGGGTCGAAGACGGGATTTCGTCGATAACTGTGTCAATATCGAAGGCCGCCATGAAGCGCACTTGCGCCCCAGCCAAAAGCGAAGTGTTCAACGCGACAAAAAGGCCGTGTGTGTGAAAAATCGGAAGCGCATGGATCAGGCGGTCGTCGCGCGTGATTTGCCAAAGATCGGTCAGGCTCTTGGCGTTTGACAGAAGGTTCTTATGCGACAACATCGCGCCCTTGGACCGACCTGTTGTGCCGGATGTATAAAGCAATGCGGCCAGATCATCAGGGCCACGCGGTACGGTTGGAAAGCCGGTATTCTGCGCATCTGCGCGCGTTGTCAGCGACCCGTTTCCGTCTTTGGAAAGGGTCATGACGTGCGTATCACCGCCGCAGATCGCAGTTATTTCGGCCTCATTTATTGCGTCGCAAACGACTAAGGTAGGGGTCGCGTCTTCGATGAAATAGTTAAGTTCAGATTGCGTATAGGCCGTATTAAGCGGCAAATAGACCGCCCCGGCTTGGACACAAGCACCGTAAAGAGCGATGGTGTCCATCAGCTTGGGGGCCTGAACGACCACCCGGTCGCCCGGCTTGATCCCTGCATCCGTCAGCACATGCGCGATCTGCGCGACGCGCGACACGAAACTTTTGTAGCTTATGTCTGTCCCATCATCGAGCGTTAGAAATATCGCGTTATTTTCAGCATGTGGAGCAATAAGTGCATCGTAAAGCGTATTGGTCACGATGAAGTTTCCTTAGGTTTGGCAGAGAGTGTAGCGGTCGAAATGGCGTGCGCCGGCTTGGCAGCGGCGATCACGGATTTCAGGGCGTAGTCCTCATGGCGTCGTTGCGTTCGCGACAGGTCATATAGGTAGTTCACCATCGCCCCGCTGGACTGCGCGATGCCATTGGCTGAGGTGTCAGCATCGGCATGGATGTTATAAATTTCGGCCCCATTGCCCAAATGGAACCGGGCCACCGGATCAAGCGGCATCCCGTCATCGCGCTTTGCCAACATCAGATAACGGGCGGCCATTGCGCGAACGTCTTTCGGCGCTGCGTGCTTTTCGAGGATCGCTGTTGCAACGTGACCGTGTTCGGGATCATCCGTTTGCGTAGCCAACCAGCGGTTCAGGCCGGGAATAGGAGATAGCGTGACGAAATCCTGAAGTTGCGGGAAGGCGAGCGAGAGTTCCGCGACAACCTGTTTGATCAGCTGATTACCAAAACTGATACCCGACAGCCCTTTTTGGCAATTCGAGATCGAATAGAACACCGCAACTTTCGCATCCTCGGCCTCTAAAGGTGTGCGTCCTTCAGAAAGGAGCTTGGTCACCGACCCCGGTATCGCTTTTGTCAGAGCAACTTCGACAAAAATCAGCGGCTCGTCTGGCATGGCAGGGTGAAAGAAAGCAAAGCAGCGCCGGTCTGGTGGGTAGAGACGACGACGCAGGTCATCGAGGTCGTTGATCTGATGCACGGCTTCGTAGGTCACGATTTTATCAAGAATACGTGCTGGAGTGTCCCAGTTTATTGCTTTGAGCACCAAAAAACCGCGATTGAACCAACTGCGCAAAAGGTGCGCAAAGTCGTGGTCTGTGCGCGCAAGCTGTGGATTGTCCTTGAGGATGCGCAGCAAGTCGACCCGCATCGCAACAATACCAGCGGTGGCACCCATGGGCTGATTCAAGCGACGCAGGAGTTCCTGACGGCCGGGTTCTGCCGCCTTTGAAAGAGCGACAAAGGCTTCTTGGGTTTGATCCTTTGCATATGTTGTTGCGAGCGTGGCCAAGGTATGTGCGTCGATATCAAGCTCTTCATTCAGAAACGTGAAGAATGCGTGTTTCTCGGCGTCCGACAGCGATCGATACCGATCAAAAATCGTCGCGGCCAGCGCCTGACCCGAAATCACGCCTTCTGTGGACAGCAAGGCGCGACACAGGTCTTGGATATCACGCGCATCACTTTTGCCGCGTAAACGGTCGCTGCGATCAAAAAGGGTGGACAGCATGTCCGTCAAGAATCGATTGCGCTGCACCGTCATTTCTTTGTCCTTCAATCGTCCTGCGCTGACCGGATTTACAGCGCGCCAAGCTGCGTCGTGAGGTACTCGCCAGTCAAACGGTAGTGGCTGAGCAATGCGGCAGAAGCGCTTTCAGCGTCGCCGCGCACGGCCGCATCAAAGATATCTTCGTGCTCTGCGGCGATATCCCGGCTTTGATAACCGGCACCGCCTGCGGCCAGATATCGGTACCGGATGTTGAGGTCATAAAGCTGGCTGCAATACCGTTCCAGCATAGGGGACTCAGCATTCCTGAGCAGTGTCATGTGGAATGTCTTGTGGGCGTCTTCAAAGGTGTCGGCGCCCGCAAGGCGCTTCATTTTGTGATGAGACAGGACAAGGAGTTCTTCCCACTCAGAGGTCGCCTGTGCGATGGACTGGCGCAGGGCCATGTCTTCAAGTGCGGACCTCAGCGTCAGAATTTCCTCAAAGTTTGCAATGCTCGCGGGCGCGGCCCGAAATCCGCGCTGATCAATTCGTTCGACCAGCATATCGGATGTGAGCAGGCTCAGAGCCTCTCGAATGGGCGAGGCGCCCATTTTGAGCATTGCGCGCAATTGCTCGATTTTAAGTTTCTGGCCAGGGGGAAGGTCTCCCACCAGGATCATTTTGCGCAGGGATAGATAGGCCGCGCGTGTTGCAGAGGTTTCTCTGCCACCAGTGTCGTCCATCATATTCATGCCGGGATCCCTTATTAAGTCAGCGTCACTTGCTTGGTAGATAGCCCGACAGACACACTGAAAGAACCTTCGTTGATCATCCATCGTCGCAACACAAAAGTCCGCGCCCCGCTCTGGTGCATCGGATCGCCTTCCGCGAGCGCCCGGGCAGCATCCAGGCTTTCCGCGCGGTAAACGATCATCCCGATGCCTTGCATATGCGCACCGCTTTCATCCGACATAGGCCCCGCAAAGGCCAGTGATCCCGTGCGTTCCAGCTTTGCCTGATACGCCAAATGATCAGGCAAAGACGCCTTAACGTCCTGCGGTTCTTTGGCGGGCGTAGAGATGGCTACATAGAGTTCCAACGCCAATGCGCCCCGCGATTTTGCTTCTGCTTTGTAGTCCGCCCAGGCAACCATGAGATTTTCTCCATCCGCATAAAAATATCGATATTTATTGACATCTGCTAATATAGTAGGCAGAAACTGATGAAACTTACAAGGATAGAACGCATGAAATACCTGGTCGGGGAAACAAAGAACGGCACTGCGGTGTATACAGTTCAGGGCGACGAAGCCGTTAATCTCACGGCGCTTGATGCAACTGTGGGTTCTGACCTGATGGCCCTGATTTCTGATCCTTCGCTTGTAGAATCAGTGGCGGCGAAAATAGACGGCGCGGCCCGCGTCCCACTGGCGTCGATCACACCAGCTCTGCCGGTTGCCGAACCAGGGACGATCATTTGCCTTGGATTGAACTACACTGATCACATCAAAGAAGGCGGCTACGATATCCCCGATTATCCCGCGCTTTTCATGCGTGGCAAGAACTCGATCATGCCCGCAGGAGCGCCTCTGGTTCGACCGTCGTGCTCTGACAAGCTCGACTATGAGGCCGAGCTGATGTTCATCATTGGCAAGGGTGGGCGTCACATTTCTGAGGCGGACGCTTTGGACCATGTGTTCGGCTATACGGTCTTCAATGATGGGTCGGTGCGTGACTATCAGCGCAAAACGCATCAGTGGACACCGGGTAAAAACTTCGACAGCACCGGAGCCATTGGCCCCTTCGTCGTCACGCCCGATGAGGTGCCGGAAGGTGCCGCAGGACTTAAGATCGAAAGCCGTGTCGGCGCGGAAATCCTCCAGTCGTCAAACACCGCAAACATGATCTGGTCGGTTGCGCAAACCATCGCAACCATTTCAGAATATACAACTTTGGAGCCTGGCGATCTCATTGCGATGGGCACCCCGCCGGGCGTCGGACACGCGAAAAAACCAAATCCTCGCTGGCTTGTGCCGGGCGAAGTCGTCGACATCGAAATCGAAGGTATCGGCATTTGCTCGAACCCGATTGTGGACGAGAAGGATTTTTCGACAAAGGTGGCTGCAGAATGAGCGCACCTACTGGCGCAGAACTGGATGCATTGCGGGCTGCGGCTCAGGCTGATCACCGCGCGCTGCGCAGCCGCATCAGCAGGCTTTCGGACGATTCAATTGATCTGATCCTGCGAGATGCGCGGTCGCATTATGCCTGGACCGACAAGCCCATTCCCGAAGGGCTTTTGGAAGAGATATTCGATATTACAATCAGTGGACCGACATCGATGAACACGCTGCCGGCGCGGTTTATCTTCGTGAAATCACAAGAGGGTAAAGAGCGATTGTCAAAATCGCTGAAGCCCAAGAATGTCGCCAAGATGATGGGCGCGCCGGTCACTGCGATTATTGCTCAGGACATGGATTTTTGGCACAAGCTGCCGTTCCTTTTCCCGCATGAGGATCGCAGACATCTGTTTGACGGCCATGAGGACTACTCTGAAGACACCGCCTATCGGAATGCGACGTTGCAAGGCGCTTACTTCATGATTGCCGCGCGTGCGGTCGGTCTTGATGTCGGGGCCATGTCTGGATTTTCGAACGCGATTGTCGATGAAGAGTTTTTTTCCGGCACAAGCCTGAAGTCCAACTTCTTGTGCAACATCGGCTACGCGGATGAAACGGCACTGTTTCAGAAGCTGCCGCGTTTTGCGTTTGATGACGTCTGTAGTGTGATCTGAGGGAGTAAAAATGGCTATCAAGATGAAAACCGTCGTGACTTATCGCGCGACAGCCACGTGTGCCACGCATGCTCGCACCGAGATTCCAGTGCGCGACCTCAGCGTCGTGATCGATGAGCCAGCAGAGCGCGGCGGCACCAATCTTGGTCCCTCACCGACAGAGACTGCAATGACCGCCCTGATCGGATGCACGAATGTCATTGGACACAAAAACGCACATCGCCTTGGGATTGATCTGGGCGACGTAACAATCAACGCAAACTGCCAGTTCGATCGGCGCGGCGTTCTCATGGAGGAAGAGATCGACGTGCCGTTTCCCAATATAACACTCACGGTGAACTGCAGCACCCCGGCCAGTCAGGAGCAACTGGATCTGGTCGGGGTAGAAACCGCAAAATATTGCGCAATCGCCAAACTGTTCGAAGCAGCGGGCACAAATCTGACAGTCAATTGGCTCAAAACCAACTGAATTTAACCGGGCAAGCCACGCCCGCTTTTCTGGGAGGAAAAACAATGAGGAAACTGACACGACGCACACTCATGGGCGTTGCTATTGCGACGATGACGGCCTTGCCCGTCGCCGCGCAGGAGACCATTTCGGCAGTCGTTATCGACGGCTACCCTGATCGCGCACTTTGGGTGAAGGAATTCACAAATTTCTTCATTCCCGAAGTTGACCGCCGTCTGGCCGAAAATGGCAACTACGTCATGGACTGGCAGGAAAACTACGGTGGTTCCATCGTGAAGCCACGCGGGGTTCTCGAGGGTATCCAGCTGGGTTTGGGCGACATTGGTATTGTCACAACGATCTTCCATTCGTCGAAATTGCCGAGCCAGGGATTGTCCGCAGTAACGCCGTTTGTGTCGTCAGATGCGCGCGCTGTTGCCAAGGCAATTGACGAGATTGCACGCGAATACCCTGCCATGCAAAACGAGTTTGCCGCACAGAACCAAGTCTATCTGGCAACTGGCGTTGTGCTGAACAGCTACCAATTGTTCTCAACCAAGGAAGTGGCGGGCATTGATGATCTCGTTGGCTTCAAAGTGGCCGGTGCAGGTATGAACCTGCGCTACCTCGAAGGCATTCAGGATGCCGCCGGTGTGCGCGGAGGTCTGACCGATTTTTACAATATGATGCAAACCGGGTTGGCTGACGCCGGCATGCTCTGGCCAGAAGCTGCCGCGACCTTCAAGATCTCCGAAGTGGCACCCTACATGCTGCGTGCGGATCTTGGCGCGGTGAACTCAAAAACCGTGACCGTAAATCAGGACTATTGGAACACCCTGCCCGATGAGGTCAAAGAGGTGCTGCAAGCCGTCGCCATTGACTACCGCGACCATCTCGCCGGTTTAGCGATGGACCGCGCAGCCGCCGCCGAGGAAGCTTACGTTGCAGCAGGTGGCACGATCGTTGAAGTCTCCGCGGAAGATCGAGCAGCTTGGGCCGCGGCAATACCGAACATTGCTCAGGAATGGGCCGCCACGCTGAACGAAAAGGGCGAACCGGGCACCGAGATGCTGGCGTCCTACCTTTCCAAGCTTGAGGCCGCAGGCTTCGTCGGCGTCCGCGACTGGACCCAGCCGTAAACCAAGAATACGACCCGAGAAGGGGCCAAGAGCATGCTCAAGTCTGCAATCGGCGGTCTCTCTCGGGTCGCCAATACCC
>JARFRG010000063.1 GCA_029287375.1 Boseongicola sp.
AGCCTGCAATTCGGCAGTATCGACCGCCTGATTGGCTCGCTAGAAGAAAGTGCCGATCACGAATGGCTCGTGCGCGCCCGCGAAGCCGATGATCTGATGACCCTGAAATCCCTGTCCGAAATTGCCGAGGTCCGCGCCCGCGCAAGCGATGGCCAATCGGTCAAACTGTTGTGGGACGTCTGCCGCATCCCCGATTTTCGCGGGATCAGCCATCAGGAACACGCACAGCTCGTGGAAACCATTTTTGGCTTTCTCCACGAACACGGAAAGGTCTCGGACGACTGGCTTGCGCAGAAAATCAACCGCATTGACCGCACCGACGGAGACATCGATGCCCTGTCAAAACGGCTGGCCTATATCCGCACCTGGACCTATGTGGCGCAACGAAACGGGTGGTGTCGGGACGAAAGTCATTGGCGCGACGCCACGCGCGCTGTAGAAGACCGCCTGTCAGATGCGTTGCACACGGCGCTCACACAAAGATTTGTCGACCGGCGGACGTCAGTTCTGCTCCGGCGGTTGAAGCAGAAGGAGGGCCTGGTGGCCAAAGTTAACGATAAAGGTGAAGTCACGGTCGAAGATCAGTTCGTCGGTCGTATCGAGGGATTCCGCTTCCACCAGGATGCCACAGCGACAGGGGACGAAGCGAAAACCATCCGCTCCGCCGCGATTCAGGCGCTTCAGCCAGAATTCCATTTGCGTGCAGACCGGTTTTACAACGCGCCGGACACCGAAATGGACTTTACCGAACAAGGCGGCCTCATGTGGGGCGAGCACGCCATCGGCAAGCTCACTGTCGGCGACGATGCGCTGAAACCCCGCGCGCAGGCCTTCGTTGACGACGAAGCAGGCGCGGACGTTGCTGAAAAGGTCCAGCGACGCCTTCAGCATTTCATTGACCGTAAAGTCGCGGCCCTGTTCGAGCCGCTGATGAACATCCAGCGCGACGAAACCCTGACGGGTCTTGCGCGGGGCTTTGGCTTTCGCATGGTCGAGAACTTTGGTGTCGTTGATCGCCGTGATGTCGCGGACGACGTCAAGACGCTGGATCAGGACGCGCGTTCGGTGCTGCGCAAACACGGTGTGCGGTTCGGTCAGTTTACCATTTTCATGCCGCTCTTGCTGAAACCGGCCCCGACCCGCCTGCGCCTCGTGCTTTGGGCGCTGGCCAACAACCTTGACGAATTCCCTGAAAGCCCGCCACCGGGCCTTGTGACCATTCCGACCGCGAAAGGCACGCCTGCCAATCACGCTCTGTTGGCCGGCTATAAACAGGCGGGCGAGCGCTCGATCCGCATCGATATGCTGGAACGCCTCGCGGATATGCTGCGCAAAGAAGACAGTCGTGGCGGTTTCGAGGCCAACCCCGACATGCTGTCGATCACGGGCATGACGCTTGAGCAGTTTTCAAATCTGATGGAAGGCCTCGGCTACAGCGCCGTGCGCGGGACGCGTGAAAAGTCCAAACCGGTCGCCGCCGAGGCCGCAGTTGCAACTGCGGTTGATGACAAAGCGCCCGACGCAGAAATCGCGCCAGAGGCGACGCCAGTCGAAGCCACAGAAGCAGAAGAAACCGCCGCGCAACAAGACACCCCGGCCGATGCAGCCGCAGACACCCCGGACGACACTACTGAGGTCTTCTACACCTTCGCGTGGGGCGGAAACCGGGCGCAGAAACAACAGCAACGTCAAAGCGGACGCCCGCAGGGCAAACCCGGCGGCAAGCCAAAAGGCAAAGGCAAGCCGCGCGGCAACGACGCTGGCAAAAGCGGCGGCAACAAACCGCGAAACTTCGAAGCCCGCCCGCCACGCAAAGAAAAAGCCATCGATCCCGACAACCCCTTCGCGCAGGCGCTCATGGGGCTGACCAAGAAAGACAAGTAAGGCGTGGGGCCGTACGTCATTCTTCTTGGCGAAAGTACTCCGGGGGTTTGGGGGGCTGGCCCCCCAAGCGGGCCGTGAAGTGAACGACACCACCCCAACCCAGCGGCTCGACAAATGGCTCTGGCAGGCGCGGTTTTTCAAGACGCGCGGCCTTGCCACCAAGCTTGTCTCGGCTGGCAACGTCCGCGTCGACGGTGATCGGGTTTCAAAACCAAGCTACGCGCTGCGCGCTGGTGTCACTCTGACGTTTGCGCAATCTCGCCGTGTGCGTGTGATCCGCGTCGAGGCGCTGGCGACCCGCCGCGGTCCGGCCCCCGAAGCGCAAACATTGTACACTGATCTGACGCCGCCCGAGGATCCCGTTCCACAAAACCCCCGCTTTGAGGGAAAGGGACGCCCAACTGGGAAAGATCGCCGCAATGCACGCCTTTACCGCGACGGCCCGCTTGAATGAATTTGAGCGCTGGGCTAGGCAGTCACCGTAATTCTTAAGAGACCGCCCCATGACCTATATCGTCAATGACAGCTGCATCTCCTGCAAATACACCGACTGCGTCGAAGTGTGTCCCGTGGACTGCTTCTACGAGGGTGAAAATATGCTGGTGATTCATCCGGACGAATGCATTGACTGTGGTGTCTGCGAGCCCGAATGCCCCGCCGACGCGATCCGCCCGGACACCGAACCGGACATGGAAAAATGGGTCGAATTCAACCGGAAGTATTCCGAGTTGTGGCCCGTCATCATCACCAAGAAAGACCCGCTGCCCACCGCAGAAGAGATGGACGGCAAGCCTGGCAAGATGGAACTGTTCTCGGAAAAACCCGGCGAGGGCGGCTAGGGGCGATTCGCAGGATCCGACGGCGTTACGCGCCACCTGATCACGCGTGAAACCTCATATGACGCTAAGGTGCATAGCAATTTTGCGATGTGCCTTGGAAAATGGTCATTTTTTTGCTATATTGGTGATACACTACGCAGGATGAGGCGGACCGGGACAAGGCCGCGTCAATGTCAGCGACAACGACAGGACGAAACCGACGGGAGGATATCTATGTTCCCGCCGTGGTTCTGTCGTCTAATTATTTGGGGCCCGAGAAGGATAAACTCTGCATGAATAAGCCTAAGAAAATGGAATTCCGTCCAAACGATTTTGTGGTCTACCCGGCGCATGGCGTGGGTCAGATCATCTCGATCGAAGAACAAGACATCGCCGGCTTGATGCTGGAGCTGTTTGTGATCTCGTTCGAGAAGGACAAGATGACACTGCGCGTTCCAACGAACAAAGCCGCCGCTGTGGGGATGCGCACCTTGTCCACACCGGATGTAGTGACGAAAGCAATGACCACACTCAAGGGCAAAGCCCGTGTGAAAAAAGCGATGTGGTCACGTCGTGCGCAGGAATACGAACAAAAGATTAACTCGGGCGATCTGATTGCCATTGCCGAAGTCGTCCGCGATCTGCATCGCGCCGACGACCAGCGCGAGCAAAGCTATTCCGAACGTCAGCTTTATGAGGCGGCCCTCGAGCGTTTGACCCGCGAGATTGCGACCGTAGAAGGCACTGACGAGTTGGTCGCGCAGAAAAAGGTTGATGACGTCTTGGTCAGCCGCGCGGCGGCTGCGGCTTAAAAACTGTCACTTTTTGAGATTTGACCGGCGGGATCGAATGGTTCCGCCGGTTTTTTGTTGCGCCATACCTTCGGCCTGTCGCGGTGGGCGAGGGGCTCTGCCCCTCACACTCCCCGGAGTATTTTGTCCAAGAAGAATGGATCAGGGCGCGATTGTCTTCAGGATGTTTTCCAGCTGCGAGGTGATCTGTTTTGGGCTGATGCGCGCGCGCAATCGTTCCATAACCTGAAGAGAGTCATCCCATTGCGGCGTGCCGAACATCGTCTCAGCGCTATCGATGGCGGCGGCGATTGTGTCGGTTTTGCAGTCTGGGATCAGAAACGGGTATTCTGATCCAAGCCAGTCAACTGCATCGTCCACGTCCGCGTTCACCAGCACAAGTGAGCCGCATGCCGCCGCGTTGAAGCCTTTGGTGAAGGGCTTGAAGCTTGTGCGCGTTGCCTCGCCCGCCATATCACGCAGGGCGTAGTGCATATTGGCCTGCATCATGGCGTGCTGGATGTCTGCTCCAATCCGAAGGCCGTCATAGTCCGGCGTTTCGACCCGATGTTTCAGACTGTCCGGCAGCGTGCGATTGGTCTCGCGGCCAAAGTAGCACAGTCGCAGACGATCCCCCGAAGGACTGGGCGCAAGCCCCGGGTCGGCGTGATGATCAAGTCGCATAACGCGGGCACCGGGATGCGCCGCTTTCAGATGGCGTTCCAGGGCCGCAGACGCCGCGATATGGACGTCGATCTCGACGCCCGGCTGCGGCGTCGTCCGCGCGTCGACGTAGTCAATCGCCAGCGCCCGTGCGGCGTCGCGCCAATTGGCCAGATGATCCTTGTCCAGCACCTTCCAGGCGCGTTTCAAAAAGATCACCACCGCGCCACGCACATCATCGGTCATCACGCGTTGTTTGCGCAACTGCCCGTCGCGGGGCATCGCCATAACCTCAAAGGTCCAGCGCCGCGCATCCAAATGTGCGTTTGCCATCGCGGCGAGTTGATCAGCGCGCATGATCTTGGCGCCCGAGCTTTGATGTCCGGCGAGATGAGCAAAGATGACCCGTTGTGGTTTCATAGCCTCACCCGCTTATCGCAGATTTGTGCTGCTGAGAACGAACATGCGCGGCCCGATGACCGCGCATGTTCTGTCATCGCAACCGGCTTACTCGGCTGGCATGGCAAGATCGAACCCAACCACTGGCACCTCAAGCTTGTTAAGCATCTCTTTGGGAACGATCTGATGGAACCTGGTTTTCTCCTCGTCCCAATGCTGAAGGATCTCAGCTGCCCGCGCGCTGCCGCTTTCCTTCAGGTGCCGCTCAATCAGCCCCTTGAGTTCGTCCATATAAACGCCCTCGTTGACTGGTACCATCACCAGCGTTTCCATGTTGATCATCTCGGTCGTCTTGCCGTCGGGATCGTAAAGATACGCCATACCTCCTGTCATGCCCGCGCCAAAGTTCGGGCCAATTGCCCCCAAAATCACCGCGACACCGCCCGTCATGTACTCGCACCCATTCGATCCCGCGCCTTCGACCACAACCTTGGCGCCCGAGTTGCGCACGGCGAACCGCTCGCCTGCGCGCCCTGCGGCAAAGAGATAGCCGTCTGTCGCACCGTAAAGCACCGTGTTGCCGATGATCACATTGTCCGCCGCCACCAGAGGCGACACCTTCGGAGGACGCACGACAATCGTGCCGCCCGACAGACCCTTGCCGACGTAATCATTCGCGTCACCCGACACTTCGATCCGAAGTCCTGGCGCAGCAAAGGCCCCAAGCGACTGCCCGGCAGACCCGGCAAGGCGAATGCTAAGATGATCCGGCTGCAGCGAATTGCGCATCCCAAAGCGCTTGACGATATGGCTCGACGTGCGCGTTCCGATGGTCCGATGCGTGTTCCTTACGGAATACCCAAGCTGCATCTTCTCGCCATCATCGAGGAAGCGCGCAGCGTCGCGCACGATCTCAGCATCCAGCGTGTCGTCGACCACATTGCGATCTTTCAGGCGGTCATACACGATCTTGTCCGCGCCATCGACGGTGATCAAAAGCGGGTTCAGATCGAGATCATCCAGATGCGCAGCACCCCGGCTGACCTGAGACAAAAGATCCGCCCGGCCAATGACATCGGCCAGAGACCGCGCACCGATCGACGCAAGGATTTCACGCACTTCCTGCGCATAGAAAGTGATCAGGTTCACAACCTTGTCCGCGTCGCCGGTGAACTTCTTGCGCAACTCTTCGTCCTGCGTGCAGACGCCGACAGGGCAGGTGTTCGACTGGCACTGACGCACCATGATACAGCCCATCGCGATCAAAGCGGCGGTGCCGATGCCGTATTCCTCGGCCCCCATCATCGCAGCGATCACGATGTCACGTCCGGTGCGCAATCCGCCATCGGTGCGCAATGTTACGCGACCGCGCAGGTTGTTCATCGACAGAACCTGATGCGCTTCCGTCAGGCCCATTTCCCACGGCAAGCCTGCGTATTTGATCGACGTCGCAGGCGATGCGCCCGTGCCACCGTTGTGACCCGAAATCAGG
>JARFRG010000075.1 GCA_029287375.1 Boseongicola sp.
CCACCGATGGGTTGATGGCGGCTAGGGTGCATCCATTCACGCGCGGCGAGGCCACGGGTAAGCGGATCGCGGTCGTGGGGGCGGGGCCTGCGGGATTGGCTTGCGCGCACCGATTGGCGATGCACGGGCATGATGTTGAGAATTTCGATGCACGGCCAAAGCCGGGTGGTCTGAACGAGTACGGCATCGCGAGCTATAAATCGGTCGATAATTTTGCCCAGGCCGAGGTTGAATGGCTGATGCAGATTGGCGGGATCACATTGAGGTCTGGCGAAAAGTTGGGCGCGGGTCTGAGCCTTGAGGGTTTGATCTCTGATTTTGATGCGGTGTTTCTGGGCCTTGGGCTTGGGGGGGTGAATGCACTTCGTGCTTCTGGCGAAGACCACGATAACGTATTGGATGCGGTGGATTTTATTGCAGATTTGCGACAGTCCGGGGAGCTTTCCTCCCTTCCTGTGGGCCGCAATGTGGTGGTGATCGGCGGCGGCATGACTGCCGTCGACGCCGCTGTGCAGTCAAAGCTGCTAGGGGCGGATGACGTATCGATTGTGTATCGTCGTGGCCGCACGCAGATGTCGGCAAGCCGATACGAGCAGGATTTGGCAGCCTCCAAGGGGGTGCGCTTGATCTTTAATGCGCAGCCAGTCGCCGTGCATGGTAACGGTGCGGTGCGCGAGATCGAGTTTGAATACACCGAAGACGCAAGGGGTGGATTGAAGGGCACGGGCGAGACATTCCGGCTGGTCGCCGATCAGGTGTTCAAGGCCATCGGGCAAACGCTTGAGGGCGCGCCGGATGGTATCGCTTTGGACGGCAACAAGATCGCAGTGACCGGCGCGGGGCGCACCAGTGTTGAGGGCGTCTGGGCTGGGGGTGATTGCGCGGCGGGGGGTGACGATCTGACCGTGACAGCAGTCGCCGAGGGGCGTGACGCTGCGATGGATATTCATGCCAGCCTGATGGGCTGACACAACCGGGGAGAACCCAAAATGGCCTATGTGATGTCTTATGTCGGTGCGGTACCGACGACCAAGAAAGCAGATTATCAAGCGCATGCCGCGCGCATGGCGGATGTTTTTAAATCCCATGGCGCGACGCGCATCGTTGAATGCTGGGGGAATATGGTGCCGCCGGGCGAGGTGACGTCTTTTCCGTTGGCCGTGCAGGCGGGACCGGATGAGACTGTGGTGTTTGGCTGGCAGGAGTGGCCAGACAAAGCCACCCACGAGACCGGAATGAAGGCGGCCATGTCAGATCCAGCAATGGGCAACATGGGCGAGGTTCCGATCAACGGAAAGACAATGATATTTGCAGGGTTTGATGTTCTTACGGACGTCTGACGCGCGGTGCGAACTGACTAAGGAGGCCTTGGATGGCTGATCTTTCGACGAATTTCGTGGGCATCAAGAGCCCAAACCCATTCTGGCTGGCTTCGGCGCCTCCTACGGACAAGGAGTACAATGTCCGACGTGCTTTTGAGGCCGGATGGGGGGGCGTTGTTTGGAAAACGCTCGGGCTTGATCCGCATATTGTGAACGTGAACGGCCCTCGGTATGGGGTGGTTTACGGTGCCGACAGGCGGGTCTTGGGCATCAACAATATCGAGCTGATTACGGATCGCCCGCTTGAGGTGAACCTGCGCGAGATCAAGGCGGTAAAGCGGGATTACCCGGATCGCGCGATGATCGTTTCGTTGATGGTGCCATGCGAGGAATGGGCGTGGAAAGAGATCCTGCCAAAGGTCGAAGAGACCGGGGCGGACGGGATTGAGCTGAATTTCGGTTGCCCTCACGGAATGAGCGAGCGCGGTATGGGCGCAGCGGTCGGGCAGGTGCCGGAATACATCGAAATGGTGACGCGGTGGTGCAAGGCCAACACGCGGATGCCGGTTCTGGTCAAACTGACGCCGAATATCACGGATGTGCGGTATCCGGCACGGGCGGCGTTTGATGGCGGGGCCGATGCAGTTTCGCTGATCAATACGATCTCGTCGATCACGTCTGTTAACCTTGATACCATGTCACCGGAGCCGTCGATTGACGGGAAGGGGTCGCATGGTGGCTACTGCGGGGCAGCGGTTAAGCCGATTGCCTTGAATATGGTGGCCGAGATCGCGCGGGACGCGGAAACGCCCGGGCTTCCGATCAGCGGTATCGGCGGGATCACGACCTGGCGCGACGCTGCCGAGTTCTTGTCGCTTGGAGCTGGATCGGTCCAGGTTTGCACGGCGGCGATGGTCTATGGCTTTGGAATTATTAAAGAACTGAACGCCGGCCTGTCCGAATGGATGGATGAAAAGGGATATGCCTCAATCGAAGAGGTGGTCGGGCGCGCGGTGCCGAATGTGACGGACTGGCAGTATCTCAACCTGAACTACGTCACCAAAGCGCGGATTGATCAGGACGCCTGTATCAAATGCGGTCGGTGCTATGCAGCCTGCGAAGACACGTCGCACCAGGCGATTGTGATCAAGCCCGGTCGGGTGTTCGAGGTGATCGACGAAGAATGCGTGGCGTGCAATCTGTGTGTCGACGTCTGCCCCGTCGAGGACTGCATCACGATGGAAGAGTTGCAGCCGGGCATGACGGATTTGCGCACGGGCAAGGTTGTCGAGGCTGATTATGCGAACTGGACGACCCATCCGAACAACCCGTCGGCCAAAGCCGCTGAGTGATGGGCCTTGATGGTGTCTGGAGGACAGGCGGGTATTCAAATCCCTCGGAAACCGAGATCTCGGCATACGCGCCGGAGCGCGATTTCGGGTCAGGGGTCGAATTCTTGATGGAGACGGGTCGCAAGGATGGCTGTTTAGTACAGAGTGTCGACCGCTTGACGTCAGGCCGATAGATCCAGAGTCGACGGCATGGCGGGCGTGGCGATGGATTTGGTTTGGGCGAAACCTGTCTCTGCCCGCTCGGTCGGTGTCGGAGGTGGGGCGGGCGGTGTTGTGCGCGTCTTCGTTGTTTCAGGGTCATCTGGGCGGTCTTCTTGGTCTTTCACTTTTTGCGACGGATCTTGGACAGGCGTTTCTGTCGGATCAAGCGCGATGCGCGCCTGTCGTGCCAAGAGCGTTTCCTCAAAGGCGGGCGGAGGCCCTGCGGGTGCGTCCTTGTTTGCGGCCTTCCGTTCGGTTTTTTCGGCAGTTTCCTGATCTCGCAGTCGTGGCGCAACTGTGGACTGGTCCGCGGGATCAATGGCTTGCGGTATTGCGCCGCGTAGGTTCGCGGCACTGGTTTCGCCAGCACTTGTGCGTGGCGCCTCTGCCTGTTGGGGAAGGGCGGGTTTTGGCGCGGATTGCGTTGTAACCGAGGGCGGCGCAACAGACGGAGAGACAGTTGGAATCATCATACGACCCCTTCAACGCCCCCGAAGACGTAAATCTAACTTAGGAATAGTGAAGGTTCGGTTAATGCGCCACGGGTGTGAGGGTGCGTGTGTAAAGTGTGACGAGAAAGGCCTCGGCCGCATCGAGGTGGCTGTCGCCATCCGGGATCAGAATGCCACGGACCTGAACATCAAAATCGGCATAGTGCTGCGTTGTCGCCCAGATCGAAAAAATCAGGTGGTGGGGATCAATTGGCGCAAGACGATTGGCATCGATCCACGTTTGGATCAGCGCGGCAGTTTCATCGACAAGTGCCTTGAGAGGGCCGGTGATTTCATCAAAAATGCGGGGCGCGCCCTGGACGATCTCATTGGCGAATAGCCTGCTTTCACGGGGAAATTCGCGGGACATTTCGAACTTTCGACGCATATAGGCGATGAGTTCGTTGATAGGATCGCCGTTCGGATCCAAAGCCCGCAATGGGTCGAGCCATGTGTCGAGAAGTTTCGACAACAGTTCGGTATAAATCGCCTCTTTTGACGCGAAATAGTAAAGCAAATTGGGTTTTGAAAGCCCGGCGGCCGTAGCGATCTGGTCCAATGTAGCACCGCGGAAACCTTCGATTGAGAAGACCTCAAGAGCGGCATCCAAAATGGCTTCGCGGTTCTTTTTCTGAATCCGGGTTTGCGGGCGGGTTTCGGTCACGTGGGGCGGCTCCGTTTGTTCGTCCGGCGTCCGTTCTGATGCGAATTGACCAAGTGGTCAAATGCTTTCGGAAGCATGAATGCCGGGCCTTCGTGTGGATTTGCGGTTGTAGTGCGATGTGTGGAAGGAAACACTGGGCCTGCAATGTGAAAGGTGTGTGATGGGAGAGACGATCAAAGACGGCAGGGCGATGGTCGCTGGAATGTCGCCGGAACTGGTCGAGGGGCGGTTTGCTTTCGCGACGTTTGCAGACGATGCGCCGGACGCGATGCGCGGGGCCGCGATTGCAATGTTTCGAGAGCGCGAAGGCCTGTCCTTGATCGTGCCGGCAGAGTTGGTACCGGACGCCCCTGTGATGCGGATGATCACGCTGACGGTGGCATCCTCGCTAGAGGGCGTGGGTCTTACAGCTGCCGCGTCGTCCGCATTGGCGACAGAGAATATCCCATGCAACATGGTGGCGGCGTTTCACCACGATCATATATTTGTGCCGGAAGATTGCGCGGATCGCGCTTTGAGCGTTCTGATCGCGCGGGCTGCGCGTGATGGGTGATTTGGGGCGATGTTTTGATTGACCGGATGGGTGTCCTGTGGTGCGATGAACTTGACCGTTTGGTCAGAAAATGTTGCGCCCTAGAGGGGCGGCGGATGATACGGGGAGAATCGTGATGGCTGCACCTGCTGCGAATATGAAGGTCAATGGCGACCGGCTTTGGGACAGTCTGATGGAGATGGCTAAAATCGGCCCCGGTATTGCGGGTGGCAACAATCGCCAGACTGTCACGGATGAAGACGGCGAGGGGCGCGCTTTGTTTCAGAAATGGTGCGAGGACGCAGGCTGTTCGATGGGTGTCGACGAGATGGGCACGATGTTTATGCGGCGCGAGGGGACTGACCCGGAGGCGTTGCCGGTCTATGTCGGCTCGCATCTGGATACGCAGCCGACGGGTGGCAAATACGACGGCGTTCTGGGGGTTCTGGGCGGTTTGGAGATCGTGCGGACGCTGAATGATCTGGGGATCAAAACCAAGCACCCGATTGTTGTAGTGAACTGGACGAACGAAGAAGGCACGAGGTTTGCCCCGGCAATGCTGGCATCGGGTGTGTTTGCGGGACGGCATGAATTGGATTGGGCCTATGATCGCACGGATGCTTCGGGGAAGAAGTTCGGTGCGGAGTTAGAGCGCATCGGCTGGAAGGGTGAGGAAAAGGTCGGCGCGCGCGACATGCATGCGTTCTTTGAATTGCACATCGAGCAAGGACCAATTCTGGAGGCCGAGGGTCGCGATATTGGTGTTGTGACGCATGGGCAGGGTCTGCGTTGGATCGAATGCACTGTGACGGGCAAGGAAAGCCATACGGGGTCTACCCCGATGCATATGAGGAAGAATGCGGGGCGCGGTTTGGCGCTTGTCACCGAGCTGGTGCATGAGATCGCGATGAAGAACCAACCCAACGCTGTGGGGGCGATCGGGCATATCGATGTCTATCCGAACAGCCGGAATATCATTCCCGGCAAGGTCGTTTTCACGGTCGATATGCGCACGCATATTCTGGACAAGCTGAACGCGATGGTGGCTGAGTTCAACGAGCGCGCGCCGAAGTTGTGTGAAGAGATTGGGGTCGGATTTTCCAGCGAGATCGTGGGGCAGTTTGATCCGCCTGCGTTTGATGTGGGCTGTGTGGCGGCTGTGCGGAATGCGGCGGAGCGGCTGGGGTACAGCCATATGGATATCGTTTCAGGGGCGGGGCACGATGCGTGCTGGGTCAATGATGTGGCGCCGACGGCGATGGTGATGTGTCCTTGTGTGGATGGGCTTTCGCACAACGAAGCGGAAGATATTTCAAAGGAATGGGCGACTGCGGGGACGGATGTCTTGTTCCATGCCGTGGTCGAAACAGCGGGGATTGTAGAATGAATGTACACAGCGATATCGATGAGGCCGCGATCCGCGTTGATCTGGCCGCAGCGATCCGGTTGTCGTGCCGAAATGAGTGGCACGAAGGTGTTGCGAACCATTTCTCGGCCGCAGTGTCTGCGGATGGGCGCAAGTTTTTGGTGAACCCGCGGTGGGTCCACTGGAGCCGGGTGAAAGCGTCGGATTTAGTGCTTTGTGATGCAGATGATGCGTCGACGATGGATCGTCCGGATGCGCCGGACCCTTCTGCGTGGTCGATCCATTCGGCTTTGCACCGCAATGTGCCTCAGGCACGGGTGGCTTTGCATATTCATCCGCCACATGCGACCGCCTTGGCCGGCTTGAAAGACCCGACGATCAAGCCGATCGACCAGGTGACGGCGCGGTTTTTCAGGCGGCTTGCCTATGACATGAGCTTTGGTGGCATTGCGACCGCTGGCGAAGAAGGTGAGCGGATTGCAGGCGCGATTGGGAACCATTCAAGTGTGATGATGCAAAACCATGGAGTGACAACACTCGGGGTTACGGTGGGTGAGGCCTGGGACGCGCTGTATCATTTGGAGCGGGCTGCGCGGACCATGGTTCTTGCCTATTCGACCGGGCAGGATCTGGCTGTGATGGCGGATGATCTGGCTGAAGAAACAGCGGCGGAGTGGCAAACTTATCATGATGAGGCGGCTGCGCATTTTTCCGAGATGAAGCGCGTGCTTGATCGTGAAGAGCCCGATTACAAGGATTGAGAATGGGGGCTCTGCCCCCAAACCCCCGGGATATTTCCGGGCCAATAATGAGAAGAGGGAGATGACCCATGAGCACCGTGATTAAGAACGGCACTGTTGTGACGGCGGATTTGAGTTATGCGGCGGACGTCCTGGTGCAGGGCGGTGTGATCGTGGAGATCGGGCAGGGGCTTTCCGGCGATACTGAGCTGGATGCGACGGGTTGTTATGTGATGCCGGGCGGGATCGATCCGCATACGCATCTGGAAATGCCGTTCATGGGGACGTATTCTACCGACGATTTTGAGAGCGGCACGCGCGCGGCATTGTCGGGTGGCACGACGATGGTTGTGGATTTTGCGTTGCCCGCGCCGGGGCAGGGTCTGCATGATGCTTTGCAGATGTGGCACAATAAATCGACGCGGGCCAACTGCGATTACTCCTACCATATGGCGGTGACCTGGTGGGGCGAGCAGGTGTTCAATGAGATGGCGTCTGTCATCGAGAAGG
>JARFRG010000096.1 GCA_029287375.1 Boseongicola sp.
CTGCCAGACGCATTGCCCGCTCCACAACAATATCCCTGACTGGCTGAAACTGACCGCTGAAGGTCGGTTGCGCGAGGCCTACGAGATCTCGCAGGAAACGAACGCTTTTCCCGAGATTTGTGGCCGGATTTGTCCTCAGGACCGGCTGTGTGAGGGCAATTGCGTGATCGAACAATCGGGGCACGGCACGGTGACGATCGGGGCGGTCGAAAAATACATCACCGATACGGCCTGGGACAACGGATGGGTGAAACCGATTGTGCCACACGCCGAGCGGTCTGAAAGCGTTGGCATCATCGGGGCTGGTCCCGGCGGACTGGCGGCTGCGGATCGTTTGCGACGCGCGGGCGTGCAGGTCACGATTTATGACCGCTATGACCGGGCGGGTGGCTTGCTGACCTATGGCATTCCGGGTTTCAAATTGGAGAAAGACGTCGTGATGCGGCGCAATGATCAGCTTGAGCAAGGTGGCGTTGAGTTTGTGTTGAATTGCAACATTGGCGAAGACATCAGCTTTGATGATCTGCGCGCAAAACACGACGCAATCCTAATCGCCACAGGGGTTTACAAGTCACGCGAGCTTGATGCACCCGGTGTTGGCGCAGAAGGGATCGTTCGGGCAATCGACTACCTGACGGCCTCGAACCGCAAGTCGTTTGGCGACGAAGTGCCGGAATTTGACGCAGGGCTGCTGGATGCGGATGGCAAACGCGTCGTTGTAATCGGCGGCGGCGATACTGCGATGGATTGCGTGCGCACGGCGATCCGGCAGGGCGCGGAAAGCGTGAAGTGTCTCTATCGTCGCGACAAAGCGAACATGCCGGGATCACAGCGCGAAGTGTCCAACGCCGAAGAAGAAGGCGTGGAGTTCGTCTGGCTGTCGGCACCGAAGGGCTTTACCGGCGACGAAGTTGATGGCGTCATGGTCCAGAAGATGCGCCTTGGCGCGCCGGATGCGACGGGCCGTCAGGTGCCGGAGTTGATCGAAGGGTCAGATTATGTCGAAGGCGCCGATCTGGTGATTAAAGCGCTTGGATTTGAACCCGAAGACCTGCCGACGCTTTGGGGTGTCGAGGGTCTGGACGTCACGCGTTGGGGCACAATCCGGGCCGATTTCAAGACTCATGCGACCAGCGTCGAAGGCGTCTATGCGGCGGGTGATATTGTGCGCGGTGCGTCTCTTGTTGTCTGGGCAATTCGGGATGGACGCGAGGCGGCTGACGCGATTTTGGACTATATCGGACAGGCGGCGAAAGTCGCCGCAGAGTAAATCGGTATCGCGTCGGTATCACGTCGGTATTGCGTCGGTGCGGGCGTGCGTGGTGTTAGGCATTTGGCAACCAGACAAGACAGCAAAGCTGACCTTTCTGGTTAACGAGGAATGAAGATGGTGCAGAGAACCGGACAATGCCTTTGCGGCGCGGTGACGTTCAAAGCGGACGTTTCCGGACGCGTTCAGGCCTGTCATTGCGTTCAATGCCAGCGCTGGACCGGCGGTGGGCCATATTATGCGGTCGAGGTTGAGCATCTGGAAATGTCTGGCGCCGAAAGACTCCGCGCCTATCATGCAAGTGCCTGGGGAGAGCGCGCGGTGTGCGCCACCTGCGGGTCGACACTCTATTGGAAAATGCAGGGCAAACCGCCACGGACCCTCGCCGCCGGACTTTTGGATGACCAGACAGGCCTGCGGGTGACGGAAGAAATTTTCGTGGATTACCGCCCCGATTGGTTGCCTGCCTTCAAGGGTGCCTCACAAAGCACCGAGGCGCAGGAATTGGCGAAACTGGAAGAATACATGGCGGGCCAGTCAGAATGATCCGTCGACAAGAACACCTCCGAAAACTGGGAGACCTGACATGACAAAGTATGACGCAGACTGGGCCGCCGCCGAAGAAACCCGACGCCAGTGGATGGCAGAACATTCGTTGTTCCGCGCCGAAGACGAACATGCGTCTTGTGGCGTAGGGCTTGTTGTGTCGATTGATGGCACGCGGTCGCGCAAGGTTGTTCAGAATGGTATTGATGCGCTGAAAGCCGTTTGGCACCGTGGCGCAGTGGATGCCGATGGCAAGACAGGCGACGGCGCGGGCATTCACGTGCAGATCCCCTTGGACTTCTTTACCGACATGATCGAACGCACAGGTCACAAGCCCCGCGAAGGCGAGATGCTGGCCGTTGGTCAGGTGTTCTTGCCGCGCACGAACTTTGGCGCTCAGGAGACGTGCCGCACGATCATCGAGACCGAGATCCTGCGGATGGGCTATTACATCTATGGCTGGCGCCACGTGCCGGTGAATATTGATGTGCTTGGCGAAAAGGCAAATGCGACACGGCCCGAGATCGAGCAGATCCTGATTTCAAACTCGAAGGGCGTTGATGAAGAGACGTTCGAGCGCGAATTGTATGTGATCCGTCGCCGGGTTGAAAAGGCGGCATTGGCGGCTCAGGTGCCGACGTTGTATCTGGCGTCTCTGTCGTGTCGGTCGATCATCTACAAAGGCATGATGCTGGCGCAGGATGTGGCCGAATTTTATCCGGATCTGAAAGATGAGCGGTTCGAGAGCGCCTTTGCGATTTACCATCAGCGGTACTCGACGAACACGTTCCCGCAGTGGTGGCTTGCGCAGCCATTCCGCATGCTGGCGCATAACGGCGAAATCAACAC
>JARFRG010000108.1 GCA_029287375.1 Boseongicola sp.
TCCCCAATCAAAACCCCGCCCTCAAGCCGCAACGTCCGATCCATCCGTGCCGCCAATGCCGGATTGTGCGTTGCAATCAAAGCGCTTAGTCCCGTCTCGCGCACAAGCTCCATAAGCGCCGAAAACACCGTATCCGACGTCGCCGGATCCAGATTTCCCGTCGGTTCATCCGCCAGCAAAACCCGAGGCTTGTTCGCCAAAGCCCGACAAAACGCCACCCGTTGCTGCTCGCCGCCCGACAAAGCCGCAGGCCGATTGTCAGCGCGCCCCGCGACGCCTACACGCTCCATCAAAGACATCGCATGGGCGCGCGCGTCCCGTTCGGGAACGGCATTGGCCAGCTGCGGCAGGATAATGTTTTCCACGGCAGAAAACTCCGGCAGCAAATGGTGAAACTGGTATATAAACCCGACCTCTTCGCGGCGTGCCGCTGTGCGCCGCGCATCAGACAAACCGGTGTAATCTGTACCCCCGATCGACACCCGTCCCGCATCTGCAGAATCCAGCAATCCCGCGATGTGCAACAGTGTCGATTTGCCCGCCCCGGACGGAGCAACCAAGGCCACAACCTCACCCTGCGCAAGGCGCAAAGACGCACCATCCAGCACCGTCAAAGCATTCGGTCGCCCCGGATTATAGGCCTTTTCAATCCCTTCAAGCGTCAACGCATCACTCATAGCGAAGCGCCTCCACCGGGTTCATACGCGCCGCACGCCGCGCCGGAATAAGTGTGATCCCCCATGACAGGAACAGCGACAAACCGACCGCCGACAGCACATCTCCCACCTCAAGTTTCGCCGGCAGCCGGTAAATGCCTCGCACCGCGCCATCCCAGACGCCGCCCCCCGCCGCGCCATTCACAAACGCCAGAATTGCGTCGAAATAGACCGCAAAGAGACAACCTATGACGACGCCAAGAATGGTCCCCAAAGTCCCAACCAAAGCACCCGTCAAAAAGAACACCCGCAGGATCGACCCTTCGGTCAAACCCATGGTGCGCAGTATCCCGATATCGCGTCCCTTGTTTTTCACCAGCATCACCAAGCCGCTGATAATGTTCATCGACGCGATCAAAACCAAGACCGACATCAAAACGAACATCACCGTGTCCTCGACCTCCAAGGCCCGCAGAAATCCACCCGCAGAATCCTTCCATGTCCACAACAAGGCCCGCTCTCCGCCCGCCGCCCGCAAAGGTGCCGCCAATGCCTCAACGCGCTCTGGCTCGACGACGCTCACTTCCAGCTCATCCGCCACACCCTCGCGGTTGAAATACACCTGAGCCTCCTCGAACGGCATAAACGCACGTGTTCGGTCAATGTCGTAACGCCCTGAATTAAATATATAAGTGATCTCATATTCACCGACGCGCGGACTGGTGCCAAAAGCTGTCCGCACCCCATTGGGAGAAATCAACCGCACCACATCCCCGACACCAACACCCAAAGATCGCGCCGCTTCACGCCCCAGCGCGATGCCACCGGGAAAATCCGCAAGGTCACCCACTCCGGTCTCAGGATCGGCAATTCGCGGTATCTCAGCGAGGTCACCCGCCGCGATGCCAAAAACCTCCAGCCCGGTGTTCTGATCGCGATAAACGGCCATGACCTGACCCTTCACCAAAGGCGCCACACGCGTCACACCTTCAACCGCCGCAAGCCGCTCAGCCACCGCGTCATAATCCGCAATGACCCGGCTCACCTGCCCGTTTTCGGTCTGCACGGCCTGATTATAGATCGTTACATGGGCATTCGCGCCCAAAATTGTCGACACAAACTCGTCGCGAAACCCCGCCCGCACTGCCAGCGTGATAATCAACGCCGCCACCGCCAACATGATCCCCAAAAGCGAAATCCAGGTCATCACACTGACCCCGCCTTCGGCGCGTTTCGCGCGCAAATATCTCCAGGCAATCAGGAATTCAAATCGGGAAAAGGGCGCGGGCGTGGCCATAACTGCTCCATTGCTTTGCCCTGTCATGCAAGGCCCCGCGCGCGCGGTCAACTCACTTCCAATTCATGCGCTTCTTCTTGGTTCAAATACTCCGGGGTGAGCCCCACTTCGGGGCGAGGGGCAGCGCCCCTCTTTCACTGCGAAAGCCGGATCGGAAACCGCGCCCGAATGTCGCGATCCACAGCCGGGTCCAATGTGGCCAATGAAGGCTCTGCCAGAATCGCGTCCTTGCGCGCTCTGGCCCCCGCGATCAAATCCGGCTTGTCATTTTCTTCCCATTCCTTCGGGCTCGTCCGGTCCCCAAGTGCCGGATAGACATAATCGGTTTCCATCCGCGCCAGTGTTTCTCCGACCCCAAGATAATGTCCCGGCCCGCCCATGCAGACCTCACGCATCGCGTCTATCGCCAGCGTGTCGTCGGTCACTTCGATGCCCTTAAGACATCTTAACGCCTGCCCGATCAGATCGTCCCCAAGGATCAGCGACTCGTGGCAAAACCCAAGCAAAGACGCATGCATGCCTGCGGCTTCGTAAACCATGTTCAGCCCGGACAATCCGGCCATCACATTCGAACACATCTGCTCCCACCCGGCCTGCATGTCGGGCAGCTTCGAATCCGATGCCCCTGCTGCCGCGCCGCCCGGCAATCCGTAGAAATGATGCATTTGCGCGCAACCTGCCGTCAAAAGCGCCTGCTCTCCCGATCCGATCGACATTGCCCCGGTCCGAAGGTCCACAACGAACGGCCAAGTGCCGAAAATCGCAGGGTGACCCGGTGAAATGGCGTTCACATAGACGATGCCGGCAAGACACTCGGCAACCGCCTGAACGATCGCACCCGCAAGTGTCGCGGGCGCCGTCGCTCCGGCCATCCCCGCGCTCAGCAGCAAGACCGGCATGCCGCCGCGAATACAGGCCTCCATAACCTCGCAGGATTCCGTTGCGAACTTCAACGGAGGCACGACGAAGCAGTTGGAATTGCTCACAAAAGGCCGCGCGCGGAAGTTGTCCTCTCCACCGGCAATCGCATATGCCAGATCAAGGCAGGCGGCCGCATTCGCAGGCTCGGTGATCGACGTGCCGACATGCTTGGTCGTCCCGGTGCAGCAGGCATACAGCGTGTTGAGATCCAGCTCCAGATTGTCCGGTAAATCGCGGGCAACCATTGGTCGCTGAAGAAAATGTATATTGTCCAGACGGTCTGCAATCCGCGCGGCGTCGTGCAAATCCTGCAAGGTCGAATGGCGATAGCTGCGCCCGTCCGGCTCAACCATATTCACAGCCGCACCGGCCGTTCCATAATGCACATTGGTGCCAGTCATCATCATGTCATATTTCGGATCGCGCCCGAAAACCGTCATGTCCCGCGCCGCTTTCGCAAGCATGTCCTCGACCAAGGCTGGCGCAAATCGAAGGCGCCCGTCCTCGCCTAAACGCGCCCCGGCCTTGACCATGATATCGATGCCTGATTGCGGCGCGTCGGCCAGTCCTATTTCATCAAGAACCGTTAACGCGGCTTTGTGTATGCGCAAGACTTCGGCGTCGCTGAGGGCTTTCAGGCGGCCACCGGCCATCCCTCCGCGCACTGGGCGAACATCCTCTGCCAAAGGGGCGTTCCGAAGGGCGTGGCGCGCAGCGCGACCACCAGAACGGCGGTTTGAGGTCTGTGTCATGTCGTGGGTTTCCAGAGAAATGGGAATGGGGTCAGGCGGTCACAGATCACGCCCCCGGACGTCCCCGCGCCGCACGACCACGGTCCGCGCCTATGGTCCTGCTGACCAAAACAATCTGCCACTGATCGCCCATCCGCCAGCTCTCCCTGTTCAGAGGAAGGCTACCGCGCAAACGCGTGCAATCTGTCACAATCGCGTCGCAGAAAATGTCGCAAACAGAACCTTAAAGGGCGCGCAGCCACGCCATCACGTCAGCCGCGTTCTGATCCGGGGGAAACACCGGGTAAAAAACCTTGACGATGACCCCGTCCTCAACCACCCAGGCCATCCGGCAAAGCAACGCCCGCCCTTCGACCTCAATCGCCGGTAAGGCCATTGCGCGCCGCAATGCCCCCTCGGCGTCCGACAGAACCGGAAACGGCAGGTGCAACCGCGCGACCACCTCGCGCTGATAATCTGTATCCTGAGCAGACAGGCCAAACACCTGCGTCACGCCCAGCGCCTTCAGTTCGTCAAAGTGATCCCGGAATGCGCAGGACTGCGGCGTGCATCCCCGCGCGCCCGGAATATCGTCCCAGCCCTCGGGAAGCGCGGTGTTCGGCTGCCCCGTCATCGGATAAATGTAAACGACGACCCGCCCAGCCACATCGGACAGCGCAATCGTTCCGCCATCGGTCGACGCCAGCGCGACATTCGGAAGAACCATACCCGTTAGGTGATCCGCCGCGCCGTCATCTTGCGGCGCAGGGATCATCGACCAATCAGGTGCGCCCGTACCGGCTCCGGTAAACGGTTGGTTCGCCATGTCTCTGCCTCAAATCCAGGTGTGGAACGATCGCTTTTCCATCGGCTGCACCATTGCTGCGCGCACTTCGGCGCGATGCGGCGCATATATCGCGGCGACCTTTTCGACCGCCTTTTCAGGCGCCATTTCTTCGCTGACACCGGTCCGACGATCCGTCAGTTCAACCACGCCGTTTTTCAGACCGCGCGGACCGACAGTGATCCGCCACGGCAAACCGATCAGATCCATCGTCGCAAATTTCGCGCCCGCGCGCTCGTCGCGGTCGTCGTACAATGGCTCCATTCCGTGCGCTGTCAGCGACTTGTACAAAGCCTCAGACGCCTTGTCGGTCGCCTCGTCACCCTGGCGCAAGTTCACGACGCCGCAGTGGAACGGCGTCACACCCTCAGGCCAGATAATTCCGTTATCATCGTGGGATGCCTCAATTATTGCGCCCAACAAACGGCTGACACCAATCCCGTGTGACCCCATATGAACCGGCACAGGCTTGCCATCCGGCCCCTGCACCTTGGCCCCCATCGCATCGGAATACTTCGTGCCAAAATAGAATATCTGCCCCACTTCGATCCCGCGCGCCGACCTTCGCCGGTCCTGTGGCACCTCGGCATAGGCGGCCTCGTCGTGGGTCTCGTCCGTGCGCGCATACCGTGACGTGAATTCTTCCAGCACGGCCTGACACTCAGCGTGATCATCATAGTTAATCTCGCGCTCACCGAACTTCAGGTCCGTAATCTCGGCGTCGTAGAACACCTCTGACTCACCCGTATCGGCCAGCACCAGAAACTCATGCGTATAATCGCCACCAATCGGCCCGCCATCCGCACGCATCGGGATCGCCTGAAGACCCATCCGCTCGTAGGTCCGCAAGTACGAGACCAGATGCCGGTTGTACGAATGAAGCGCGTCTTCCTTGGTCAGATCAAAGTTATAGCCATCCTTCATCAGAAACTCACGCCCGCGCATCACCCCGAACCGAGGTCGCACTTCGTCGCGGAATTTCCACTGGATATGATAAAGCGTCAGCGGCAAATCCTTGTAGCTGCTGACCGAGGTCCGAAAGATGTCGGTGATCAATTCTTCGTTCGTCGGTCCAAACAGCATGTCGCGCCCGTGGCGATCCGAAATCCGCAGCATTTCCTGCCCGTAATCGTCATACCGGCCGCTCTCGCGCCACAAATCCGCCGACTGGATGGTCGGCATCAGCATTGGCACATGCCCAGCGCGGACCTGTTCCTCGTGCACAATCTTTTCGATGTTCTGCAACACCTTGTAGCCCAGCGGCAGCCACGAATATATTCCGGCGCTTGCCTGCTTGATCATGCCTGCGCGCAGCATCAGCCGGTGACTGACAATCTGCGCTTCGGCAGGGGTTTCTTTCAAAACGGGCAGAAAATAACGGCTCAGACGCATCGCGGACACCACTTTCACGGTCGATTTCGATCCCAAGTCGTCTAGGCCATCGCCGCGGCCCTCGCAACCTCCCCCTTGCACCGCCGCCTCTGACTTGCGACACCACTGTTGAACCAGAACGCAAGGACACGATATGGCCCTGCCCATCCGGCAACAGCTCAAGTATTGGGGGATCGCGACGGCGGTCTTTTTCGTCGTACTTTGGTTTCTTGGCGACGTGATCCTGCCTTTCGTCCTTGGCGCGGCCATCGCGTATTTCCTTGATCCTGTTGCGGATCGACTTGAGGCGTTGGGCTGCTCGCGCGCGGTCGCCACCGCGATCATCACCATTTCAGCCCTTCTGATCTTTGTCATACTGGCTTTGTTGGTGATCCCGTTGCTGATCGAGCAAACAGCGCAGTTGATCTCGGTTGCACCCGAAATGGCTTCGCGCCTGCAAACCATTCTGACCGAACGCTTCCCCGATCTTGGCGATGCCAATTCGACCATCCGCCGATCCTTGTCGTCCATCGCCGAGACCATTCAGTCGCGCGGCGGCGAGGTCGTAAACACCGTCCTTAGTTCCTTCTCCGGCGTCGTGAACGCCATTGTGATCTTCGTCATCGTACCCGTCGTGGCGTTTTATATGCTCTATGACTGGGACAATATGGTCGGAAAAATCGACGCCCTATTGCCCCGCGACCACGCGCCCACGATCCGCAAGCTCGCCTCCGAGATCGATCGCACGATGGCAGGCTTCATCCGCGGACAAGGTACGGTCTGCCTGATCCTCGGGGCCTATTACGCCATTGCCCTCATGGTGGTCGGCCTGAACTTCGGCCTTGTCGTTGGCTTCGTTGCAGGGGCGCTCACTTTCATCCCCTACGTCGGCGCATTGGTCGGAGGTGTCCTGGCCCTCGGCCTCGCGCTTTTTCAGTTCTGGGGCGACTGGCTCTGGATTGTCCTTGTCTGGGCGATCTTCCAGTCTGGCCAGTTCGTCGAAGGCAACATTCTCACACCGCGTCTTGTTGGCTCCTCCGTCGGTCTGCACCCGGTCTGGCTGATCTTCGCACTTTCGGCCTTTGGGGCGCTGTTCGGCTTTGTCGGTCTGCTGGTCGCAGTCCCTGTCGCGGCATCCATTGGCGTCGTTACCCGCTTTGCAATCTCACAGTACAAGTCCTCCCTTCTTTATAAAGGGATCGAAAACCAAGACGATCCCTGAGCCATGGCCGAACAACTTACCTTTCAACTGCCCGTGCGCACCGCACAGGGGCGCGGCGACTTCTTCGTATCGGGCGCCAATGCGCTGGCCGTTCAGCGCCTTGATGACACGTCGACATGGACAAATGGCAAACTTGCGCTGATCGGCCCCGAGGGTGCCGGCAAATCCCATCTTGCCCATGTCTGGACCAAGGCCAACGGCGGCCTGCCCGTCACCAACGTCGGCGCAATGCCAAGTTGCGACATCCCAGACATCGACGGTCCCGTCGCCATCGAAGTGCAGGATCATCTTTTTCCCGCGAGTGCCAAAGAGGAAGAGGCGCTCTTCCACTTCCACAATCACATGACGGCCCAGTGCCATCCGATTCTTTTTGTGGCACGGACGCCGCCCGCCCGCTGGGACATTGCCCTGCCCGACCTCAAAAGCCGGATGCTGGCCACGGACATTGTGCAAATCGAAGCCCCCGACGATGCGCTATTGTCTGCAATGCTCGTCAAATTGTTCACCGACCGCCAAATACAGATCACCCCCGACCTGATCCCCTGGCTCATAACCCACTCAGAACGCTCCTTTGCGGCGATCAACCGTCTTGTCGCCGCTCTGGATGCCGCCGCGCTTGCCGAAAAGCGCGCCATCACACGTCCGCTGGCGCGTCGTGTTCTGGACAAATTAGACACAGACGCGCGATAGTCGTCATTCTGTCGTCAAATTTGAGAGTTAAGAGCGGTCTTATGGCTATGAATACTGATTTTTTAAGTGCTGATTTTCCCGAGCCCCAAGTAATTGAGGGCGTCGATGACCGTTCGCCGAACCGCTTCTTTAACCGTGAGCTGTCGTGGCTTGCGTTCAACTGGCGTGTTCTGGAAGAGGCCGAGAACCCCCGCGTGCCGCTCCTCGAACGCCTGCGGTTTCTCTCGATTTCCGCCACGAACCTTGATGAATTCTATACCGTGCGCGTTGCGGGTCTGCGCGAATTGTCCCACGCGGGCAACACAACACCCGCCGCCGATGGCCTGACGCCCGCCGAGCAGTTGGTGCTGATCAACGAAAACGCGCGCAATTTGCTCAATAAACAGCAAGACGTGTGGAGCAGCCTCAAATCCGAACTCGCGCTTTCCGGCATCGAACTTTTGTCGCGCGAAGATCTCAGCAAGTCCGACATGGCGCATTGCGAAAAAACCTTTCTCGCACAGGTTTTCCCGATCCTGTCGCCGCTGGCGATCGACCCTGCGCATCCGTTTCCGTTTATCCCAAACGCGGGCTATTCGCTGGCGCTGCAACTGGAACGCAAATCCGACAAACGCCCCTTGCGCGCCCTTTTGCCGATCCCGCAGCAGGTCGACCGCTTTGTCGCCATGCCATCCAAAGACGGCAGCCACCGATTCTTGCCGCTGGAAGAACTCCTGCTTCTTCACATCGACAGCTTGTTCCCCGGCTACAGAATCAACGGCAATTGCGCCTTTCGCGTGTTGCGCGACAGTGATCTCGAAGTCGAAGACGAAGCCGAAGACCTTGTCCGTGAATTCGAAGTCGCCCTGAAAAGGCGCAAGCGCGGCGAAGTCGTTCGCCTGACGATCTCACCCGACGCACCAAAAGCACTGCGCGCGATCATCGTCGAAGAGCTTGGCGTTACCGAAGCCGAAACCGTCGAACTCGGTGGATTGATCGGCTTGTCGGACCTCAAGGAGCTTGTGCTTGACGACCGACCGGACCTGCTTTGGCCTGCGTTCACACCGCGCGTGCCTGAACGCGTCCAGGACCACAACGGCGATATGTTCGCCGCGATCCGTCAAAAGGACATGCTGCTGCACCACCCCTACGAGACCTTCGACATGGTGGTGCGGTTCCTCAAGCAGGACGCGAGGGACCCCGACGTCGTGGCGATCAAACAGACGCTCTACCGCACGTCCTACAACAGCCCCATCGTCGCAGCGCTGTGCGAAGCCGCCGAAGAAGGCAAATCCGTCACCGCCCTTGTGGAACTCAAAGCCCGCTTTGATGAAGCCGCCAACATCCGCCAGTCGCGCACGCTGGAACGCGCGGGCGCGCATGTGGTCTACGGTTTCCTCAACTACAAAACCCACGCGAAAATATCGACCGTCGTGCGCCGCGAAGCTGGAGAACTCGTCACCTATACCCACTTTGGCACCGGCAACTACCATCCCATTACGGCCAAAATCTACACCGACCTCAGTCTGTTCACTTGCGATGCCGCCCTTGGGCGCGACGCGACAAAGGTCTTCAATTACCTGTCCGGTTACGCTCAACCCGAAGGCATGGACAACCTGTCGATCTCCCCGATCTCGCTGAAAAACACGCTTCTCGAACGCATCGCAGAAGAGGCCGAATTTGCTCTCGCGGGCAAGCCTGCCGAAATCTGGGCCAAAATGAACTCCGTCGTCGACCCCGACGTGATCGACGCGCTTTACATCGCAAGTCAGGCGGGCGTGAAAATCAATCTCGTGATCCGTGGCATCTGCGGCCTGCGCCCCGGCATAAAAGGCCTGTCCGAAAACATCCGCGTCAAGTCAATCGTTGGCCGCTTTCTCGAACACTCCCGCATCGTTTGCTTTGGCGCCGGCTACGGGCTGCCGCACAAAAAAGCGCGCGTGTATATCTCGTCCGCCGACTGGATGGGCCGTAACCTGAACCGCCGAGTCGAAACTCTGGTCGAGGCCACAAACCCCACGGTCAAAGCCCAGATCGTCAGCCAGGTTATGGCGGCGAACCTGGCCGATACGGCTCAAAGCTGGATTTTGTCCCCCGACGGCACATTCCACCGCCCAAGCCCGCCAGAAGGCGAAAACGCGTTTAATTGCCACCGCTTCTTCATGGAAAATCCATCGCTCTCCGGGCGCGGCTCCGCAGGCGCCTCCGATGTGCCAAAACTTGCCCACAGCGAAGACTGACGCCCTTTTAGCGCAGGACAATCACGGTGCAGGGCGCGTGACGCACCACGCGTGCCGCAGTTGACCCCAGCAGATAATCCGTCAAATCCGGTCGGTGCGAGGCCACCAGGATGCAATCGATGTTGTGCTCTTTGGCGTGCTCAATGATTTCGTGCGCGGCCCGACCGTGCCGCACGAACGTGCGTATCTCAGACTCGCTTCCCACGTGCTTTCGCAATGCGTTCATGGCCTTGTCGGCTGCGACAACACGAACGTCAGGACCATAATCCGCCGGAATATGAAGCGGCATTGGTTCAACAACTGTCAGCGCAGAAATCTCCGCCATTGTGTCATCAGCCAGTTTTCGAGCCATTTCCAAGGCCCGATCCTGTTTTGCGTCGTGCGAAGGATCAACGGCCACAAGTATATTATTGAACATAAGAGCCTCCTTTTTTATGGCCGCTCAAGCAAACCACAAAAGCCCAAAGGCGGCGTTGACCTGGATCAGCCCCGACGTCCCCTTTTCAAATCGCGCGCCAACCACATATCAACAGTATGAGCATTTCCCGCCGTACCTTCATCGCCGCAGCCACCGCATCAACTTTTTTGCCCGGCCGGCTTGCCGCACAGGCGGACCGGTTCGCGTCCGCGGCGGCGCGCGCACGCGGCCTGGACCAGCTCCACAGTCTGATCGTTCTGCAAAACGGAGACATCCAGATCGAAGAACGTCTGCGCGGCCCGGCGCTGGACACACCCGCCAACATCAAATCGGTCTCCAAAACCATTGTGGCGACACTCACCGGCATCGCCATCGACAAACGCGTGATCGACAGCGTCAACAGCACCATCGTCGACATCGCCCCCGACCTTTTGCCGCGATCTGCCGACCCGCGTACTGCCGATATTACCGTCGAAGACCTGATCACTCTGCGCGCCGGTCTCGAGCGCACCTCAGGCCCAAACTACGGCCCCTGGGTCTCAAGCTCCAACTGGGTCGCGAATGCGCTGGCCCGCCCCCTTGTCGCTGATCCCGGCACCCAAATGCTGTATTCCACCGGCTCAACACATATCCTTGGCGCCCTCCTCGCCCGCGCCAGCGGCGACAGCCTGCTCACACTGGCCCGCAATTGGCTCGGCACGCCCCTTGGTATCGACATCCCCGCATGGACCCGCGACCCTCAGGGCTTTTACCTTGGTGGCAACGAAATGGCGCTCTCCCCCCGCGCCATGGCCCGCTTTGGCGACATGATCCGCCAGCGCGGCGTCTGGAACGGCACCCGCGTTCTGTCCAAAGCATGGATCGATCAATCTTTGACAGCCGTCACCCGGTCGCCCTGGTCCGGTCTTGGCTATGGCTACGGCTGGTTCATCGGACGCGCCTCCGGCCACAACTACGCCCTGGCACGCGGCTACGGCGGCCAGATCATCACGGTGGTTCCTGACCTCGCGCTCACCATCGCCATCACCTCCGATCCAACCCGCCCGGCGCGCTCTGGCGGCTACTTCGGCGACCTGCAACGCCTGATCGAAACTGACATCATCGCAAACGCCACCTGACGTCCGCAGCTTCTTCTTGGTAAAAATACTCCGGGGTGAGGCCCAAAGGGCCGAGGGGCCGCGCCCCTTTCGCCCCTCTCCCATCACGATCCATCCCACCACCCCTTGCGCGATGCGAATGCGTCGAATACATACCCCGCGACCCGAACCACCCGAGCCGAAAGCCATTCATGGAAAACGTCGTCCTCATCGTCCATCTGATCCTCGCCCTCTCCCTCATCGGAGTGGTGCTCTTGCAGCGGTCAGAAGGCGGCGGCCTTGGCATGGGCGGCGGCGGTGGTGGCGGCGGTGTGGTCAATACCCGCGGCGCCTCTACGGCGCTTGGCAAAATCACCTGGATGCTCGCGATCGCCTTTATCTGCACGTCGCTCACGCTGACAATTTTCGCTGCGCAAAACTCGGCCTCGGGTTCGGTTCTTGACCGCATCGGTGCCGGCGGCGGTGCCTCCGCAGACCAGCCGTTGTTGCCATCCGGCGATGCGCTTTTGCCGCCGACCACTGGCGAAAGCGGCGGTGCGCTTGACCTGCCACGCGCTGAGTAACCACAAGACCTTGCAAAAAGTCCTGCTCTGACCCCAGATATTGGGGTCAGACTCTTGGCAAACCCTCCTAAATCCTTTACGTCTCAAATCCCGTGATGCTGTAGATTCGGACCCACCGAACAGCGGCTTCGAGCAGACATTCGCGGAGAGGATCCCAAACTATGGCAAGGTATGTATTCGTCACGGGTGGCGTTGTGTCGTCGCTTGGAAAAGGCCTTGCCTCAGCAGCACTTGGCGCACTTTTGCAGGCGCGCGGCTACTCGGTCCGCCTGCGCAAACTCGACCCCTATCTCAACGTCGACCCCGGCACGATGTCTCCATTCGAGCACGGAGAAGTCTTCGTCACCGACGACGGCGCTGAAACCGATCTCGACCTTGGCCACTACGAACGCTTCACCGGCGTCGCCGCGCGCAACACGGATTCCGTCTCGTCAGGGCGCATCTATTCCACTGTCCTCGAAAAAGAACGACGCGGCGACTACCTTGGCAAAACCATCCAGGTCATTCCCCACGTCACAAACGAGATAAAAGACTTCCTGCATGTCGGCGACGACGAGGTCGACTTCATGCTCTGTGAAATCGGCGGCACCGTCGGCGACATCGAGGGCCTGCCCTTCTTCGAAGCCATCCGCCAATTCTCGCAGGACAAACCGCGCGGTCAGTGCATTTTCATGCACCTCACGCTCCTGCCCTATCTCAAGGCCTCGGGCGAACTGAAAACCAAACCAACGCAGCACTCGGTCAAGGAACTGCGCTCCATCGGCCTGCAACCTGACGTCCTCGTTTGCCGCTCTGAACACGAGATCCCCGAAAAGGAACGCGAAAAGATCGCTCTGTTCTGTAACGTCCGCCCCGAAGCCGTCATTCCCGCCTACGACCTCAAATCCATCTACGAGGCCCCGCTGGCCTACCACGGCGTCGGACTTGATCAGGCCGTCCTCGACGCCTTCCAGATCGCCCCCGCTCCCAAGCCGAATCTCGATCGCTGGTTCGACGTCAAAGACCGCATCCACCACGCCGAAGGCGAAGTCAAAGTCGCCATCGTCGGCAAATACACCCAGCTTGAAGACGCCTACAAATCCATCGCCGAGGCCCTCACCCACGGCGGCATGGCCAACCGCACCCGCGTGCGTGCCGAATGGATCGACGCCGAAATATTCGAAGCCGAAGACCCCGCGCCCTACCTCGAAGGCTTCCACGCCATCCTGGTCCCCGGCGGTTTTGGCGAACGCGGCACCGAAGGCAAAATCAAAGCGGCAGAATTTGCCCGCACCCGCAAAATTCCCTACCTTGGCATTTGTCTCGGCATGCAAATGGCGGTGATCGAGGCCGCCCGCAACGTCGCCGGGATGGACACCGCAGGTTCAGAGGAATTTGACCACGAAGCAGGAAAAAAGCGCTTTGAACCAGTGGTTTACCATTTGAAAGAATGGGTGCAGGGCAACCACGTTTCGCGGCGCAAGGTTGACGATGACAAGGGCGGCACAATGCGCCTTGGCGCCTACACAGCCACGCTCACTCCGGGTTCAAAAGTCGCCGAGGTCTACGGCACCACCACCATCGAAGAACGCCACCGCCACCGCTACGAGGTCGACACAAAATACCGCGAACAGCT
>JARFRG010000078.1 GCA_029287375.1 Boseongicola sp.
GATTCCAGCATGTCTTTGATTTCAAGATTAAATGCCAGATTTCCGCAAACCATCGCGCGATCCGTTTCGGGTGTCAGTTCCGGCACGCCCAGATCAGCAAACACTTCTCCTGAGCGCATCAGATCGGTGATCCTGCCCATCTTCGGGCTCTCTTCGCGGGTTGTCGTCGGATAATACCGCAGCTTGTTCGCAAACCCGTCCCCCATAAGTTCGGCCAGCATTTCATCAGAGCGGATACTTTCAATCAGATCGCGCCCATATGTCAGCTCGCCAACTTCTCGGCAGGTATGTGTGATGATGACCTCGTCGTAGTCCTCGTAGGTCTGCGGATCGCGCAAGAGCGAGGCGAACGGCGCAAAGCCCGTCCCCGTCGCGAACAGCCACAACCGCTTGCCTGGCAACAAGGCGTCATGGACCAAGGTTCCGACCGGCTTGGGGCGCAGAATGATCTCGTCGCCCGGTTGGATGTGCTGCAAACGTGACGTCAAAGGCCCGTCCTGCACTTTGATCGAATAGAACTCCAATTCGTCATCCCAAGCCGGAGACGCAATCGAATAGGCGCGCAACAGCGGCTTTTGTTTGCCCGTCGCGGGATCGGGATCGCCCATCAGGCCAATCATCACGAACTCGCCCGAGCGAAACCGCAAAGACGCAGGACGCGAACAGCGGAACGAGAATAAGCGGTCTGTGTAGTGTTTGACTTGGGTCACGGTCTGCGCGTCTGGCAGGGCGACTTGTTTTGCAGTTGCCTGGGTCACGGGAGTTTGCTCAGTCATGTAAAATAACGCGCCCACCATAGGGTCGCCCTTTGTCTTAGACGTTGATGTCTGTCAATTAAAGTCCAGTCAGGCGCGCAGCCGCGCCTGATAGTCGTGGGCTGTCCAGTTGGCGCGCGCGCGCCATTGGTCCTCGGGCTGCCGTGCCGCCAGATCTGCGTCAATCTCGACCTCATCGAAACCCGACCGACGCGCCATCGCGTATTGATCCGCAATTACATGGCCGCGCGCGCGCAGGCGTCCCTGAAAGCCCATCAAACGCAGTCGCCGCGCAATCGTAAATCCGCGCCCGTCGGCAAAGCTTGGAAAATCAACCCGGATCAGATCAATCCAGTCCAGTCGACCCTCAAGAGCGGACGGGTCCGCATCGCTTGCCAGATCAATCGCAATAGCCGGGGAAGCATCATTCGCCGCCAATTGATCGATCAATGTAAACCCATGCGTCCAATGATCGGGTTCAAATCCCGTGTCGGTAACGATAATGCTCATTGTGCGACCTCTTTTATGCGGCGTACTGCGGCTCCGTCGACGATGTGAATGCCGCACTCGGATTTGTCCTGACCGCGCCAACGCCCGGCCCTGATGTCCTCATTTTCGGCAATTCGCGTGGTGCAGGGCGCACAGCCAATCGACGCATACCCCTTCGCCACAAGCGGATGTCGGGGCAGGCGATTGTTCAGGATATAGTCTTGAACATCCTCGCGGGTGAAATGTGCCAACGGATTGATCTTGATGCGATTCTCACCATCGGCCTCAAAGAACGGCAAATCTGTTCGCTTGCCGCCCTGAAATCGCTTTCGCCCGGTAATCCAGGCATCAAAAGGCTCGAGAGCGCGCTGCAATGGCTCGGTTTTGCGCATCGCACAGCAAGCGTCAGGATTGGTTGCGTTCAGGCGATTGTTTGGATCGTTAAGAAAGGTTAAGTCGCGATCCGGTCCTATTACCTGCACGTTGGTCAGGCGCAGTTTCTCGGCGACCTCGCGCTGATAATCGAGCGTTTCCGGAAACAACATCTCTGTATCCAGAAACAGCACGGGCGTGGTGCGATCGATCACCGACACCATGTGCAAAAGCACCACGGACTCGGCTCCGAACGATGACATAAGCGCCGTGGTGCCGACCTGAGGATCGCTCAATGCACGCTCCAGAACGGATGTTCCGGAATGATGCACATAGACGCGGTTCAGGTCTGCGACGCGCTCGGCAACCGGGGCGAGGGGGGACTCAAGCGGCATTTGCAGCCTCCTTTTCGGGATACAGAGCAGCCTTGAACGGGGCCAGCCCAAGCCGACGATAGGTCTGAAGAAACGTCTCATCGCCGCTTGCGCGAATACCAAGATAGGCGTCGATCAACCGCTCAATCGCAGGCACGATCTCGTCGGCAGAAAAGCCGGGGCCGGCGCGCTCGCCCACGGTCGCGGTTTCAGTGCCATCGCCGCCCAGCGTGATCTGGTAGTTTTCCACGCCCGCCCGATCCAGACCCAAAATCCCGATATGACCCACGTGATGATGCCCACAGGCATTGATGCAGCCCGAAATCTTGATCTTGAGGGGACCAATTTCGTGTTCCAGTTTCAATTCATCGAACCGCGTTGCAATTTCTTGCGCAATCGGGATGGATCGCGCTGTCGCCAACGCGCAATAGTCCATTCCGGGGCAAGCGATGATGTCGCTCACAAGACCTATATTTGCGGTCGCGAGGTCCGCGTCGCGTAAACCTTCGTAAACGGCGGCCAGATCGGATTTATGCACATGCGGCAGGATCACATTCTGCTCATGCGAAATCCGGATCTCATCATGCCCATATGTTTCGGCAAGATCGGCAAGGACGCGCATCTGATCGGCGCTTGCATCGCCCGGTGTGGCTCCGTGTTTCTTGATCGATACCGATACGATCGCATAGCCATCGGCGTGGTGATCTGCGAGGTTTGTGTCGGACCACGACCGAAACGCCGGGTTGGCCGCGCGGTAGGCGTCAAACGCAAGCGTCGGCGCTTTGCGAAACACTGGCGGCGCGAACTGTGCCTCGATATTTTCAAGAAGCTCCTGGTCAAACCCATTGAATTCACGACGCAATTCATTGAATCGGCCTTCGACAAGGTCGCGAATTTTCTCCAAGCCATTCTCGGCCACGGTGATTTTGATGCGGGCCTTGTACTTGTTGTCGCGCCGTCCCAGCAGGTTGTAGACGCTGACAATCGCCTCGCAATAAGGCAGCAAATCGGCCTTTGGGAGAAACGCGCGAATGACCTTGCCGATCATTGGCGTGCGGCCCAGACCACCCCCGACAATGACCTCAAACCCTGGCTCTCCGGCGTCATTGCGCACCATGCGAAGCCCGATATCATGCGCCTTCGTCACGGCGCGATCTGTCGACGATCCGGTGACGGCAATCTTGAATTTTCGCGGCAGGAACTGGAATTCAGGGTGATCCGTCGACCATTGCCGCAACAGCTCAGCCACAGGTCGCGGGTCTTCAATTTCGTCCGCCGCAGCACCCGCAAAATGATCCGCCGTCACATTGCGGATCGTATTTCCTGATGTCTGGATCGCGTGCATGCCAACATCCGCCAAAGCGTCCAGCATGTCGGGAACATCCTTTAGTTTCGGCCAGTTATACTGAATGTTCTGCCGCGTCGTGAAGTGGCCATAGCCCTTGTCCCAGCGTTCAGCGAGATAGGCAAGCTGCCGCATCTGAGCGGCGTTCAGCGTGCCATAGGGGATCGCCACGCGCAGCATATAGGCGTGCAATTGCAGATAGAGGCCGTTCATCAATCTTAACGGTTTGAACTCATCTTCGGTCAATGACCCATCAATCCGCCGTTCGACCTGGCCACGAAATTGCGCCACACGTTCACGGACAAAATTTTCGTCAAATTCGTTATATTTATACATGATTTTTTACTCCGACCTGTTTGCCGTGGAGATAATTCGATGGCCCACGCGCGCGGAACTCTTCGCGAAAATGTACCGGAGCCGCACCATTCCCTGACGCTTTTGCATCCGCCAGATAGGCACCCACGATCACGTCCGGCTGTGACAGGGCAAACAAAAGACGGTCCTGCGCGATGGCCTCGTCGTCAATCAATTCGGCCTCAGCCATATCGCGGCTCCAACTGTCCAAGGCGGTTAACCAAACTGCATCGCCGTCAATCAGCTCGTTTGCGGTGACGACTTTCGGGGTAAAGGGGCGACGGCTCATAGCGCGATCTCCTCGTGAAATGTCTCGGACAGTGTCAGCGCGGCACGTGGCGCAAGACCTAGCAAAATAAGGGCAGGGCCATTCATATCGGCGGCTGAGATGTCATCAGGAAGCGACGCAAGTCGGCTTTCCAGCACGCGTTGGTCGGGCCGCGATGCATTTTCGATCACCGTCACGGGCGTATCCGCGGCCGCGCCATGCATCATCAGGCGCCCCTGTACAAATCGCGCGGCTTTCTTGCCCATATAGATGGCTGCAACCTGCCCAGGTGCTGCGAGGCTGCGCCAGTCCTGCTCGGCATAGCCTTTCATGTCGTGGCCCGTTACGAAGCGAACCGAAGAATTGCGATCGCGCTTGGTCAGGCTCTGACCGATAGATGCAACCGCCGCCGAAGCCGAAGTGATGCCTGGAATTATGGTAAACGCGACGCCCACGCCATTAACCGCATCGATCTCTTCATCAAGGCGTCCGAACACCGTCGGATCCCCGGCTTTCAGGCGTACCACATGCGCGCCGTCCAAAGCGTGCTCGACGATCAAAGCGTCGATGTCGGACTGCGTCATTGACGGGCCAAAGCCCTCTTTACCGGCGTCGATGATCAGGGCTTCACGCCGCGCAAGTTCCAGAATTTCTTGTGTTACCAAGCGATCATGGATCACCACGTCGGCTTCGTGCAACGCGCGACGGGCCTTGATCGTCAACAACTCAGGATCCCCGGGGCCGGCACCAACAAACGACACATGCCCCACGACCGGCGTCTTTAAAAGATGTTTATTCAGAAGGGCTTCCAGCGTACTATTCAACCGGCTTTCACCGCCTTCATCAAACGCCTGCGGACCCTTAATGTCGTAATATTCGGACCAGAACGCGCGCCTCTTGCGTCCCATTGGCAAGGTCTCAACCGCGCCGCGAAAGGTTTTTCCCACCCGCGCCAATGTTCCCAAAGCGCGCGGCAGACGCGCCTCCAGATCGGCTTTGATCGACCGTGCCAGAACCGGGGCAGCGCCTTCGGTGCCTATCGCTACGGTCACAGGATCGCGGTCCACGATCGCAGGCGTGATGAACTGACTTTCGCCCAAATTGTCGACCCAATTGGTTAACGCGCCATCGGCCTGCGCAAGCGTCGTGACGCGCGCATCTTCTGCGTCATCATCGTTAGCAGCGTAAAACAGCGATGCGCACATGGCGTCGCCCGGCTCCATCGCGCGGTTAATGAGTGTTAACCGACCCGCAACCGCCAATTTCCTGATCGCGTCTATCGGATTTGCCGCGACCACGCTGAGACGGGCCTCTGTCTTTAGCAAAAGTCGTAGTTTGGCCAAAGCGGCCTCACCGCCGCCCGACACGACGATGCGGCGACCTTCAACAGCGAGGAAAACGGGAAAATGCTTCATCTGGGGCCTGCTCCATCAATTCTTGATCAGAATGTAGAATAAAATTCCGATAATTACGAGTGACTGCTTGCTAAAAGGAACGTATGTGCATAAATAGGGAGTATTGGGAGAAAGTATTCTGATTGACCAAAGGAGATGGAATGGCCGCCCAGCTAGACGAGCTTGATCGGAAAATCCTTGCGACGCTTCAGGCGGATGCCGCGCAATCGCTGGATGAAATTGCCAAAAAGGTCGGCTCGTCAAAGACACCGGTATGGAACCGGATTCGCAAATTGCGCGAGGCGGGGATCATTGGACAGCAAACGGTCTTGCTGGACGCCGAGGCTCTCGGGTTTGAGGCGTGCTTTTTCGTGCTGATCCGAACCTCCGCTCACGAGGCGGGCTGGCAGGCAAAGTTCCTCAAAGCCTTGAAAGAACGACCCGAAGTCATGGAGGCGCATCGTCTCGCGGGCGACATTGATTATATCTTAAAGGTCCGGGTCAGAAACGCGCGGGCCTACGATGAGTTCTATCAGGCTCTGATTTCCGAGGTTCAGATTTACAACGTGACCGCTTTGCTTTCGATGGAGGAAATCAAATCCACCACGATGCTGCCGATCTGATCCGTTACCGACGCGGACATTCTACCACAAGCCGCTCTAACCCGCGGAAGTGATAGAGATTTGCAATCTGCGGCGGCTCGATGATGCGCAAATTCGGGCACCGCGAAAACAGCGCAGGCAATGCGATCTGCATTTCCAACCGGGCCAATGGCGCGCCCACGCAAAAATGGATGCCCGCCCCGAACGCCGTGTTTTTGATGATATCGCGGAACGGATCAAACCGGTCGCCGTCCGGCCAGATGGCATCGTCGTGACAAGCCGACCCCAACAGACAGCCCACCTCGTCACCTGGCTCGAAACGCGTGCCCATGATCTCGACAGGTTCATAGACGTGACGCGTAAACATGTGCAGCGGCGGGTCAAACCGCAGACATTCTTCGACCGCAAATGGAATGCGCTCCGGCAGCATCGCCTCGTGAACCCGACTGTGACCCGCAAGATGGCGTATGGCGCTTCCAATGCTGTGAACTGTGGCCTCATGACCGGCATTCAGCAATAAAATGCAGGTGGTGATCAGCTCGTCCGAGGACAGTTTCTCGCCATCTTCTTCGGCGGCAATCAGATGTGAAATCAAATCATTGGCCGGCGTGGCGCGGCGTTCTTCGACGTATCCACGCATGAAATCCGAAAACGCACCCGCAGCGCGCGCGGCCTGATTTTCGACCTCTTCAGTGCGGCGCGACTGGTACATCGCAACCATGTCATTGGACCATGACAAAAGCTGGGGCGCCATGGATTCCGGCACACCAAGCAGGCGGGCGATGACAATTACCGGCAACTGTCGCGCAAAGGCGTCCAGAATATCGAAGGGTTCCTCTGGGAAGGCATCGATCAGTTGGTCCGCGATGACGGAAATCTCGGGGCCAAGACCGGAAATACGGTTTCGCGTAAAGGCACGCAAAACAAGCCCGCGCAGTCGCGTATGGCGAGGCGGCTCAAGTTCCAGCATTGAATGATCTTCGACCGCATAAAACGCGGCCAGTTCGGGTCGGATCGGCTTTTGTCGTTCAGGCGGGACCTCGCGCCCCATTTTGCGCGACTTCATGATCCGGTCCACCGCTTCGTGGGTCGTGGCAACGGGCATCCCGTATTCTTCCCAATAAACGAAATCCCCCGATGCGCGCGCGACGCGGTAAAACGGATAGGGGTCTTGCACGAATGCCGGATCTGTTGGGGACTGGCTAAGCCGTTTCACTGCAATTCCAATCCTTGTTTTCCGCGCGGCGACGAACCCGTACTAAACCGTTTATATCGAAGTATTCAGAATACAAGGTAGCGCGATTGACCCCACGGCAATCCAAGCGTTTTGCCGGGCTGGTAAAAGGACGTCAAAGGGGGGCTTTGGTTCCCGAGAACAAGGCGCTATGTGTCGGATTGAGGCTGGATAAGACGGAAAGGGACCAAATGAGCGGTCTGTTGGCGCTATTGGACGATGTGGCAGCAATTGCCAAACTTGCAGCAGCGCAGGTCGACGACATTGCCGCGCAAGCTGCCAAGGTTGGCTCCAAAGTCGGGGCCACCGTGCTTGATGACGCCGCCAAAGCGGGGGCCAAAGCAGCGGGTGTTGTGATCGACGACGCCGCCGTGACACCGAAATACGTGACCGGATTGCCTGCCGCCCGCGAACTGCCGATCATCTGGAAAATTGCACGCGCCTCTTTCTTCAACAAGCTGGTGATCCTGCTGCCTGCCGCGTTGCTTCTCAATGCGTTTCTGCCCTGGCTCGTGACACCACTTTTGATGCTGGGCGGCTGTTATCTTTGCTTTGAGGGTGCCGAAAAAATCTGGCATGCGTTGCATCCAAAAGACGTTCACCACATCGAAGAGACTGCACCAATCGATGCGGCGCATCTGGAAGAACAGCGCGTAAAGGGCGCGATCAAAACCGACTTTATTTTGTCGGCTGAAATCATGACCATTTCGCTGGCCGCCATCGAAAGCGACGACTGGGTGACCTCTGCCGTGGTCCTTGGAATCGTCGCGATTGGCATTACCGCGCTGGTGTACGGCGCGGTCGCACTCTTGGTGAAAATGGATGATGCCGGATTGAAGCTGTCCCAGATCGGCCGTTTGCAGGCCACGCGGTCATTTGGCCGGTGGCTGGTGAAATCCATGCCTGCGATCATGACCATGATATCGGTGATCGGCACGGCGGCGATGCTTTGGGTCGGCGGCAGCATCATCGTTCACGGCGTCGATGTTCTGGGCTGGCATTGGCCCTTTGACACAATTCACAAAATGGCCGTCGCCGTCGCGAGCCTGTCTGCAACCGCAGAAGGATTCGTTGAATGGGCGGTTACTGCCCTGATCGACGGGATCATCGGTTTGGCGCTTGGCCTTGCTCTGATCCCCGTCGTCACACGGGCAATTATCCCAACATTTTCAATGCTCTTCCCCGAAAAGGAAGCCGCACCCAAGGTATAATCTGGCCTGCCAACTTACTTTGTCGGACAGGTTGAAATGCCAAAGATCGAATAGATCGGGCAGGTGCCCATCAGCCCTGTGACAAGTGGTATAATGCCGATCAGCATCAGCCACCGCAGGCCGCTGTCGGGAAACGCAAAGAACGCGACCAACAGAGCAATTCCGACAATTATCCGCATATTACGATCTATTTTTCCAACATTTTTCGCAAGCATTGTACGCTTCCCTTAAAGTTTCACAGAATATGTAAGCCCTTGTTGATTTCCGCGCATTGACGAAGATCAATCAACCACAACAAAGCCACTGTCATCGCCGATTGCGCTGCGTCAACCACGGCAATATCGCCGAAAAGTCCATGCCCGCGCGGCCTTCGCCTTCGACAAACTGCGCATAGGTGTCGCGCGCTGTGCGTCCCATTGGCGTGTCCGCGTCCGCGGCTTCTGCGGCTTGCTGTGAGAGGCGCAAGTCCTTCAGCATAAGTTCCGCTGCAAATCCCGGCTTATAGTCATTGTCCGCGGGCGACTGCGGCCCGACGCCGGGTGCGGGGCAATACGTATTCATCGACCAGCTATAGCCGGAGGATGTCGACACCACATCGAACATCGCCTGCCGCTCCAGCCCCAGCTTGTCTGCCAGAGCAAAGGCCTCGCAGGTGGCGATCATCGTGGCGCCAAGGATCATATTGTTGCAGATCTTGGCGGCCTGTCCGTTGCCGTTCGGACCGCAATGCACCGCCTTTTGCCCCATGATGTCGAATAAAGGTGCGGCAAGGGCAAAGGCCTCGTCGCTGGCGCCAACCATAAAGGTAAGCGTTCCGCCCGCAGCACCGCCAACCCCGCCAGAGACCGGGGCATCCAGCGCAAGTATTCCGGCATCGGCCGCCTGTTTGGCAACCGCGCGCGCAGTTTCGACCTCAACCGATGAGCAATCCAGAAACAGCGTTCCTGGCTCCATCACCGGTAGGATCTGAAGCGCGACTGCACGCAAAATCGCCCCATTGGGAAGCATCGTGATCACCACGTCCGCGCCCGCGACCGCTTCGGTCGGGCTCGCCGCCATGACAATGCCCTCGGGCTTTGCCATCGTGTCATACCCGATCACATCGTGACCGGCCGCCGCAAGATTGGCGGCCATTGGCGCGCCCATATTGCCCAATCCGATAAATCCGATTTTCAAATCATGCCCTCCAATGACAGCTCTTCCGGGCCAAGCGGGAACAGCATTTGCGCCACCTCCATTGCAGATGGCCTGCCCGGCGCATCATGCGCCCATTTCGGTGTGCGGTCTTTATCTATGATTGCGGCGCGGATGCCCTCTTGGAAATCACCCTGAGTCGCAAGCCGATACGCAAACCGAAACTCTTGCTTCAGCGCGTCCTCGATACGGTCGCGCACACGAGCACGATGCACCAGTTCCATCGCCCCCGCCATCGCAAGAGGTGCATTGCGCGCAATCTTTTCCAAGCTCGCATGGGCAAAGTCACTCGTGGCCGCCTCAAGCTGCACAACTGTATCATGCATCGTTTCGCCGTCAAAAAACGTATTAATGTCAGTTAATTGCGCCTCAATTTTGCTGGCCGGGCGTGGTGTGGCGGCGCGATCAATCGCCTCCCAGTCGCCGGTTTTTACAAGCCTGTCGATCAGATCAGGCCAAAGGGCTTCGTCGATGTAATAGTCCGCAAACCCGGCGAAAATGGCATCGCCTGCCGACATGCGTGTTGCCGTCACACCCAGATATTCACCAACCCAACCGGGGGCGCGAGCCAGCAATAACGACCCGCCAACGTCCGGGACCAACCCGATCGACACCTCTGGCATCGCGATCTGGCTCGAAGCGCCGACGATCCGATGTGACGCATGACACCCCACGCCGACACCGCCGCCCATAGTGAAGCCCTGCAAGAAGCTGGCAACGGGTTTTGGAAAAGTGAAAAGAGCAGCGTTCAGGCGATATTCGGCTCGCCAAAAGGCCCGCGCGACCTCGGGATCACCGGCCTTTAGCGCGGCATAGATCTCGACGATATCGCCGCCCGCACAAAACGCCCGGTCCCCCGCGGCATCGATCACCAACATCGCAACCTTGTCATCTGCAGCGAAAGCGGGCAGGGCGGCGGACATCGCGGCGACCATATCAAACGTCACCGCGTTCAGTGCATCGGGTCTGTTCAGCGTGATCCGTCCCAAGGCACCGTCTTTGGAAATGGTAATCTCGCTCATGCGTTCCCTCGTTGCACGCGTCCCACAGTCATCCGCATAGCGAGGCAGACATGCCAAGAGAAGCTGGCACGGACCTCGCGGTTACAAATCTGCGGTGAATTCTTCGATCAGGTGTTGCACGACGGCGATCAGCGCCGTGTCGTGATCATCGCCCAACTCTCGGCGCCCGGCGTAGACGCCGCGCTGGCGATCCGAGCTGGTGCCATTGGCCGCGATCTCACGGGTGCGGGCAAGCTCTTCGGTGCAGCGCAAAATGCCGGCATCTTCTTCGACGAGTTCCTGCAATTCATTCGTCAGTTCGACCAGCGAGACGATCTCACCGCGTCCAAAGTCGATCAATCCGCCGTTCACCCCAAACCGCTGCGCCCGCCAGCGGTTCTCACCGACCAGAAACCGATCATAAATCCGCCACCGCTGGTTGTTTCGGCTTAGCCGCCAGAGCATCCGCGCAAGGCATTGGGTCATGGCCGCAAGCGTCAATGCATCCTCCAGTCGCGGGGACACGTCGCAAATGCGGCTTTCAATCGTGGGATAGCGATGCGACGGGCGCAAATCCCACCAGATTTTTGTCGTATCTTCGATGATCTCAAGGTCGGTCAGAATGCCCGCTGTGCGCTCGTATTCCCCCCAACTCGAGAACCTAGGCGGCAAGCCTGTGCGCGGCAGGTTGTCGAACACCGTCAAACGATACGAAGCCAGTCCGGTATCTAACCCCTGCCAAAACGGCGATGAAGTCGACAACGCAAGTAGGTGCGGCAGGAAATATATCATCTGGTTCATCAGATCGACACGCGTTTCCTTGCTGTCGATCCCCACGTGGACGTGCATGCCCGAAATCAACATTCGGCGCGCCACACCGCCCAACTCGCTTTCCAGCTGGTTATAACGCTCCTTGTCGGTGTGATGCGCGTGCTTCCAGTCGGCAAATGG
>JARFRG010000116.1 GCA_029287375.1 Boseongicola sp.
AACCCAACCCGGACCAACAAGCGCGACATCGGCAAGGCCTTTGGCATCAAAGGCGCTGCGCGCATTGACCTCAAACGCATGCTGAAAGAACTGTCCGACGAGGGCCATCTCGAAAAGCACCGCAAGACCTACCGTGATCCCGAACGCCTGCCGCCTGTCTCGGTGCTGCAAGTCACCGGTCCGAACGCGGATGGCGATCTTTTCGCCCGCCCCCTGGAATGGCAGGGCGAAGGTGCGGAGCCAACCGTCCTTATGATCCCGCGCGCCTCGGATCCGGCGCTGGGCGAGGGCGACCGCATCCTCGCCCGCATCGCGCAAGTGCAGGCCGATGATCACGCCTATGAAGGGCGCATGATCCGCCGCATCGGGGCCAACCCGCTGCGCGTTCTCGGGATTTTCCGAAAACACGCCGAAGGTGGGCGCATCTTGCCCATCGACAAAGGCACCGACCGCGAATGGCGCGTCGCCTCGGACGCCACATTTGGCGCAAAGGACGGCGAGTTGGTCGAAGCCGAACATGCCGGACCGAAAGATCGCATGGGCCTGCCCAAAGCGCGCATCATCACCCGTCTTGGCGACCCCTCTGCGCCCAAAGCCGTCTCGCTCATCGCAATCCACCAGCACGCCATCCCCGACACCTTTCCCGACGCGGCCATTGCCGAGGCCGACGCAATGAAACCCGCTGGCCTCAAAGGGCGCAAAGACCTGCGCGATATGCCCCTCATCACGATCGATCCAAGCGACGCACGCGATCATGACGACGCCTGTTTCGCCCATGCCGATGAGGATCCAAAAAACGCGGGCGGCCATGTCGTCTGGGTCGCCATCGCCGACGTTGCCCATTACATCCGCCCCGGTACCGAACTGGACCGCGAGGCGCGCAAGCGCGGAAATTCCACCTATTTCCCTGACCGTGTGGTGCCGATGTTGCCGGACCGTCTTTCAGGTGATCTCTGTTCGCTGCACGAAGGCGTGCCCCGCGCCTGCATCGCCGTCTCCATGCAGATCAACGCCGCGGGCGAAAAGATCAGCCATCGGTTCGTGCGGGGCCTGATGCAATCTCCGGCCTCTCTCCACTACGAAGAAGTCCAGGATGCCATCGACGGCACGCCCAACGACAAAACTGCGCAACTTCTCGACGATGTGCTAAAGCCGCTTTACGCCGCTTACGCCTCACTCAAAAAGGCCCGCGCGGCGCGCCAGCCGCTTGATCTCGATCTGCCCGAGCGTCAGATCGTGCTGGACGAGGACGGCCGCGTCACTTCGGTTTCTTTCAAAGACCGCCTCGATGCGCATAAGCTGATCGAGGAATTCATGGTGCTGGCCAACGTCGCCGCCGCCGAAACGCTGGTTGCCAGAAAACAACCGCTGTTGTTCCGAGTTCACGAAGAACCAAACCCGGAAAAACTTGACGCTTTGCGCGAAACGGCACAGTCCGCCGGACTGAACCTTGCCAAAGGGCAAGTCTTAAAAACCGCGCATCTCAATAACTTGCTGCACGCTGCCGCCGGTACCGATCATGCCGAGCAGATCAATATCGCGACGCTGCGCTCTATGACCCAAGCCTATTACGCGCCGCAAAATTTCGGCCACTTCGGCCTCGCCCTGCAATCGTACGCGCATTTCACATCACCGATCCGCCGTTACGCCGATCTGATAGTCCATCGCGCGCTTGTTTCGGCGCACAAATGGGGCGACGACGGACTTACCCATCACGACGAAGAAATTCTCGAAGAAACCGGCAAACATATTTCAGACACCGAACGTCGTTCGATGGTCGCCGAACGCGATACCACTGACCGATACCTTGCCGCGTTTTTGTCGGACCGCATTGGCGCCGAAATGACGGGCCGCATTTCCGGCATCCAGCGGTTCGGAGCGTTCATCAAACTGGACGAGACCGGCGCCGACGGTCTTGTCCCGGTGCGCTCGCTGGGGTCGGAATTCTTCCATTTCGACGCAGACAGTCAAACGCTTCAAGGGTCGGACACCGGGCTGACCCTTGGCCTTGGTCAACGCGTCACCGTGCGATTGGCCGAAGCCGTGCCTGTCACCGGCGGTCTCATTCTTGAATTGATAGAGGTCGATGGCAAAGCGCCCAAACGCGCTCCAAAGCAACGACGCCGGGGCGGACCACCGCGCCGCAAAGCGACCAGGGCCGCCAGCAAGAAACGCAAAGTCACGCGCAGCCGGAACTAAAGCTGATCAGGCGCCGCTGAACAAAGCGTCCAACGCATCGCGCGCGGCGTTCGCTGCATCCACATAAGAAATCAGCGCACCTTCCGTTGCAGGCAAAGTCGAGGCAATTGACGGCGCCCACACATAGGCGATTACCATCAATGCGGCGATCCCGACCGACGCGATAAACCCTATCCGAAAGCCCTTGCGGTGCTCGACTTCTTCTTGCGGGGTCCGGGCGCGGCGCAAGGCATCGTCCGTTTCAGGGCGCAGCGTCGAATTGATTTCTTCCATATCGGGCAGCAACTCGCGTCGCGGTTCGACATATTGGCTTTCGGCCTCGGCCAGCGCATCGCGGGTATCAAGCCGTGCCATCCGCGCCTTTAACGCCCGTGACGGAGAGATATCGTCTTCGGGTTCTTCAAGGCTGAAATCGGTCTGAACCTCAATCGTTGACGGCGTCTCGGTTTTTCGCTGGGCCATCTCGCGCAAGGCTTCTTCGCGCAACAGATCAAGCGCTGCAACATCCGACGGACGGCGCATATTCTTGGGCCGGATTGGTGCGGCTGCAAGAGGCGTCTCTTCGTCAGGGTTTACGGCGCGGGTTTCCGGCCAGTCCCAGGAGTCATCCTGATCGTCGTCGTCCTCGTCCTCAAAGTCGTCCGATGCAAACGCTGTAACTGGCTCGGGAGAGTCCTCGGGGGTCTCCGGTTCCACGTCCTGTTCGATTTCCGGCTGGACAGCGAGAACCGGTTCGGATTCGATCTCTGGCTCTGGCTCTGGCTCTGGCTCTGGCTCTGGCTCTGGCTCTGGCTCTGGCTCTGGCTCTGGCTCTGGCTCTGGCTCTGGCTCTGCGTCCGCCTCCGTTTCCCAGGCCTCAACCTCGGCTACAAACTCCGGCTCCGGTTCAACCTCGGGCGCGCGCTCAGGCTCGGCTTCAGGGGCTTCCCACGGCTCGGACTCGACGTCAGGTGCGCCATCAGATTGCGCAACTTGTGCTGCGGGCGGCAGTTCATACCATGTATGTCCGCAATTCGAACACTGCACGTCACGCCCCTCAACGGGGATCATCGTTGCATCGACTTCGTATTGCGCCGCGCAATTGGGACAGATCAATCGCATCTTTTTGCCCTTGCTCTTCATCGCCTCGGTGCCGCCGGATCAATGTTCTTCACAATCCGTTTCGGCGTTCACGGCTGTTTACCACTTTCATCACGGAACTCAAAGCGTCGTTGCACAGACACCGCGACTAAGGCAAAAGCATCGCAACATGGCTGATCCATCCGCAATTGCGCTCAACAGCGTTGCCGTAAGTTACAGCGGCCGCACGCTCTTTCGGGACGTGTCGCTTCAGCTTGCGCCGGGCAGCTTCCATTTTCTCACAGGGCCATCAGGCGCGGGCAAAACCTCGCTTATGAAACTGTGCTACGGCGAATTGTCACCAAGCGAAGGCCGGATCACCGTCTTTGACCAGGACACCAGCCAAATGGACCGCAACGCCATTGCCCGACTGCGCCGTCGTATCGGTGTGGTGCATCAGGATTGTCGGTTCATCGACCACCTCAGCGTTGCGGAAAACGTCCTGCTTCCGGTCACCGTATCCCAAGGCAACGTCGAGGCCGCGCGCGCGGATATGGCCGATCTGATGAGCTGGGTTGGCCTCAACGCGCTGACCAATCACCGCCCGCCGGAATTATCCGGTGGTGAGCGCCAACGTGCCGCCCTTGCCCGCGCCGTGATCTTGTCGCCAGACATTATTCTTGCTGACGAACCCACTGGCAACGTCGATTGGGAGATGTCACTGAAGATCCTGGGTCTCTTGATCGAACTCAATCGTCTGGGCAAGACAGTCCTCTGCGCCACCCACGATATGTCTCTGATAAGGCAGGCAAAAACGCGTGTCTCTGCGCGTGTCTTGCGGCTTGGCAACGGCACGGTGGAACTTGCGGGGGCAGAGTTGTGAGCGCGCTCCTCGCTCTGGTCAAAGGCGATACATCCGCCGAAAGCGTGGTCCCGCGCACGGGCTTTACGGCTATCCTCACCATCGCCTGCGCCGCCGCGATGGCCTTCCTCGCGGTTTTCGTCCTTGCCCTCGCGCTCTCTGCCGGTCGTCAGGCGGCTGACTGGGAGGCCTCGCTTGCCGACACTGCCACTGTGCGCATTTCCGCCCCGGCCGAAATGGCTGATGTTCAGGCTGACACGGTCGAAACCATCCTGTCGCAAACCCCCGGCATTGGGGCGACGCGCCGCCTCACAGACGACGAACAGGCGCTGCTTTTGCAGCCATGGTTCGGCTCTGATCTGCCGGTCGAAAGCCTGCGCCTTCCAATCCTGATCGATGTCACGCTGACCGAAGGTGGCCCCGACGTGATAGGCCTGCGCCAACGCCTGTCCGCCGAAGCACCCGGCGCCGTCTACGACGACCACGGCCGTTGGCGCGCGCCCATGGTCGATGCGGCACGCGGCTTGCGCACCCTTTCGCTGATCGCCCTGATCCTTATCGCAACCGTTACTGGCGTGACCGTCGCGCTTGCCGCATCCGCGGCAATCTCGGCCAATGGTCAGGTCATCGACGTCCTGCGTCTTGTCGGGGCCGAAGACCGCTATATCTCGCGCGCCTTCACGCGTCGGTTCACCCTGCGCACTCTGGCCGGTGCGGCCGTTGGGGTTGTGTTTGGTTTGATCGCCGTTGCGCTGATCCCAACCGTCGCAGGCGGAGGCCTCGCCAGCGCTGTCGGTTTTCGCGGTGCCGAATGGATCTGGCCCGCGCTCGTTCCATTTGTCGCCGCTGTTCTTGCTTTCGCCGCCACCCGCGCCGCCGCCGCGCGCCGTCTGAATGAGGCCGGATAATGCTCCAACTCGCCCGCTCCCTGCTGTTCAACGCGATGCTCTACGTCTCGATGCTGACCTATGCGATTGCCTTCGCCCCCTTCGCGATCTGGAACGCAAAATACGCGGTGAAAGCCTGCCACGCATGGTGCCGTTTTGTGATCTGGTGCGCCTCATGGATGATAGGTCTCAAGATCGACGTGCGCGGCACACCGCCCACCGATGAGGTCATGGTCGCCGCGAAACACCAGTCGTTCTTCGACATCATCGTGATCTATTCCGCCATTCCACGCGGCAAATTCATCATGAAACGCGAGCTCATGTTTGCGCCATTTCTCGGACAATACGCGCTGCGTATCGGCTGTGTTCCCGTCAACCGTGGTAAACGCGGCGCGGCTATCGCCAGAATGCAAGAAGACGTTGAAAAAGGGCGCGCCGAGCCCGGCCAGTTGATTATCTATCCTCAGGGCACACGCGTCGCACCGGATGACAAAAAGCCTTACAAAGTTGGCACAGGCGTGCTCTACGAGCAGCTTGGACAGCCGTGCGT
>JARFRG010000169.1 GCA_029287375.1 Boseongicola sp.
GTCTTGAAGAAGTGAAGATTCCATTGCCTCTTTCAGTCCATCAATATGGTTGTAAATCATATGGAAGATCGACACTTGCGGAAAGTCCGGCACATTGACGTTTCTTGGCTTCATTACTTCAAACCCTCAAGTCTTGAACACCGGATTTACAAAGGTGCTACCTCTCGAAATTTGGCGGACTCGTAACTTCAAATCCTGTGTTTTTTTGGCAGAAGTGTGTTTCGACCTAGGACATCCATTGGCAACTAAAGCGTTGACCCCAAATACTAACTGCGCGCTTAAACCCGCTGTTTACCCGTTAACGCCGCATTTTATACCTAAATAGTCTTTGCTTCCATAAAAAGGGCCAATTCCACAAGAGCCTGCGCACATTCAATTGCTTAAGAACCGCCAAACTAGTCGCCGAACCGACCCTGTTGATTGCCTCCCGCGTCATTGCACCCTCCAAAGCTTGCAATTCAAACCCTACTGCGGGACGCTGGCCCAAGCCAAACCCAAAGGTCCGCCCATGCCCATCGTCGCCTTCGACCACGTCAACGTCCGCACCGCGCAACTCGACGAGATGATTGCCTTTTATGGCGATATCCTCGACCTCCATCCCGGCAAACGTCCCGACTTTGGCTTTCCGGGCGCTTGGCTCTACCTCGGTGATCAGGCCTACATCCACCTCGTCGGCCTCGATAAGCCAGTGACGGCTGGATCAAATCTGACCCTCGAACACTTTGCCTTCCGTGCGAAAGGCCTCGCCCAATTCCGCACCCTTCTTGACACCCACGGCATCGACCACAGTCTTGATACGGTGCCCGGTTTCCCCATTGTTCAGGTCAATTTCTTCGATCCCGACGGCAACCATATCCACATAGATTTCGACATTGCCGAAATGAAAGGCTGACGCGCGCAAATGCCGGACTATATCTCCGTCATGCGTATACTCATCGCCCTCGCCGTGCTCGCCACCCCTGCCACCGCGTGGGAGTTCACGGCCTCTCCGGTCTGCACCGTCACCCATGAAACACCGGACGGAGACCTGACCCTCACCTACGACCCGCGCCAGCCCGAGCCCTACGCAATCGCCGTCACTTCCGCGGTTCCGTGGCCCAACGCCCCGGTCTTCGGCATGCGGTTTGACGGCCCCCGCGCGCTCACTATCACGACCGACCGCCAAACCCTCGACGGGCAAACCCTCACCGTGCGCGACCAAGGCTTTGGCAACGTCTTGAACGGCCTTGAATTCAACGAAACCGCAACGGCACTTCTCGGAGACATCGCGCTCCCTTTCCCACTCGATGACGCCGCGCCTGAAATCCAACGCTTCCGCGCCTGCCTCGTCACCCCCATCGCCTGACAATCCCCGTCGACACAGTGACGTCCTGCGTGCGATGCTCTGGCACCAACCGCCACCAAGGACGCCGCCATGCCCCCCGAATTCCACCTTTTCGCAAACGGGCCCCGCCCCGTCGCACCCTTCAGCCACGCCGTTGAAACCGATGGTTGGGTCATCCTCACAGGGCAAATGCCCACCGACCCGAACGCCCCGGACGCGCCCCTGCCCGACGGCGTCACAGCACAGACCGCACGCGTGATGGAAAACCTCGCACTGATCCTCGCAGAATTGGACATGGACCTCAGCCACGTCGTTCAATGTCGATGCTTCCTCACCGAATTCGACCGCGACTACGCCGCCTTTAACGAATGTTACCAAAGCTACTTCCCCGCCGACCGACGCCCGGCGCGCACCACAGTCGGTGTCACCGCGCTGGCCGTCGGCGCTCTGGTCGAAATCGACTGCATCGCGCGCAGAACCTGACGTCATGGCCAAAAGTCCGATCCGCCCCACCGATGACGACGCCCGCGCGCTTGCGCGCGACCTGATCAATAACGCATCGTTCGGGGCGCTCGCCGTCATTTGGGACGGCGCACCGATGGTCACCCGCATTGCGATCACAACCGACACCGAAGGCAACCCTATGACCCTCGTTTCGGATTTGTCTTTCCACACCAAAGCTTTAAGGCAGTCCCCGAAAGCCTCGCTCCTAATCGGAGAACCCGGCCCTCGCGGCGACCCACTGACGCACCCGCGACTGACACTTCAGGTCACCGCACAGTTTGTGGACAAGACCCAGGATCGGATCGACCTCTACCTGTCGCACCAACCCAAAGCCAAACTCTACATAGACTTCACCGACTTCCATATGGTCCGCCTTGCACCGATCGACGCGCATCTGAATGGCGGTTTCGGCAAAGCCTTTCACCTGTCACGCGACGATTTACGATTATGAAGATCATCGAAAATAACGCGTCGAAACTGGTCCTAGAAGACCGCCCTATCGTCCTGACCACATGCCTCTGGCTCATGGGGCTCGCGGCCATTTCAGCCGCCCTCACAGGCGCAACCGGAAGCACGGGAGAAACCCTTGCAATGGGCGCGTGCGGGATTGGAACAACTCTCGTAGCGTGGCACTTTTTCCCGTTCCAGCGCATCACCTTTGATCGCGAAAGCGGCCACATGCATCGCCGGATTGCCCGCGTCACCAATGCCACCGAAATCTTGCTTCCCTTTGCCAAAATCAGATCTGCCGCCGGGCAGGGAAACTGGTCCGAAGGCACACGTATGGAGCGGATCGTCTTGCTAACCGACGAAGACCCCTATCCGCTGGAGTTCGGATTTTTTGGAACCTCACGCAAGGCTGAAATCGATGCGATCAACACTTGGCTGAACGCCGCACGCGAGGCCTGAACGCCAAAGGCCGACCAGCAAATGCTGATCGGCCCTCCAAATGCAATTGTCTCTCGCTCAGATCGGTCGATCCACCCGCGCCGTGACATGGACCCGCCCTTTGACAGGTTCGGGCCATGTCAACGCCACCTCATTGTTCCCCGCACCCGATTCTGTCGTCACATAAGGCATCGCGAAAACCGCTTCGGAAGACGCGTTTTCAATGGCGCCCTCGGTCACCACCGACGTCACTTCTCGCGCCCGCCCGCCAAACGGTAGATACCCCGAAACATCCAAAGTCCAAGTTGTCGCCGCCGAAAGCTGATCGAACTGAAGCGTCACCGGATTGATCGTGTTCTGCCCAATGCCGTTGAACGTATTCGCCGCGAACACCACGTTGCGCGTCAGAGCGAAATCAAGCGCCGCAATGCTGTCATCCACCGTTTCAACGCGCTCGGTCGTTCCATTCAGTGACTTGAACGTATTTCCCGTGACCGACAGCCCTTGAAGAAAGTGTCCCGGACCAAACGGCTTTAAAACCATCCACGAAAAATACGATGCGGCATCGTTCACCGTAAAGATATTCCCCGTCACCGTCAGTCCGCCGAACGAGAACTCAGACGAGAACTCGGGGGCAGCATCATGCTCATTGGTCCACTCAATAAACGAATTATCGATGTAATTCCCGGTGATCACCGACTTCACGTTGGGATAGGTTAACACAAGACCCGCAACCCGCGGTCCGTCCGTCACATTGTCCCCCTGAAACCAATGATTGCCGACAATCAGATGGCCATTTCCGTGCAAGACCATCGTCGTACCAAAGCGTTGGAAACGACTGTCGCGAATTTTCGCGTCATTGGCATTCACATTAAACCCAAGCGAAACCCGCGACGTTGCCGCAATCGCTTGCTCGTCTGACACAAAGTGACAGCGGTCAATCTGCAAGTCCTGACACCCGATTCCGTGGCTGGTGAGACCGCGATTTTTCGGCTTGGTGACAAAGCTATCTTTCAGATGAAAGGTTTCGCCCGAGGGGGCCAAAAGAATGCCGCTGGCAACGCCCTGACAGTGGATTTCAATATCTGTCAAAGTGAACTTTGAAAGCTTGGAAAAGCCAGAAAAATCAAGAATGTACCGGAATCTCGTAAATGTGTAAATCCGCGTCGCCGCAGCCCCGAACAGAGGTTGCGACAGCGTCACTGTCCCTGCGCCTACGTTCGTCTCCGACACATAAACCTCGCGTCCCACGCCTGATCCAGTGACAAGCGATCCGACTTCAATGTTGGCAACATTGGCCACCGCCGTCAGCGTGTTTGCCTGCGCCGCGACATAGGTCGCCTGACTGGTCAGAACCCCACTGTCCCACGCCGCGCCCGGCACGGCGTTCAACTGCCCATTGCGTATAACACGACGGATTTCGTAGGTCTCAGTCCCCGCCGCTGCCGCCACATCAATCGGTTCAGACACTTCAACACGACGTCCGCCAAGATCAAAGCTTTCGTGATCCGCGAAATTTACAAGCGCCTGCAAACCCTTTTTCAATCCAACGACTTCATCTCCAAATGCCGCGGCATAACTTGGAAGATCGAAATTACGGCGCAAAATCAGGCGCTTACTCTCGGGCATCGCAACCGATCCAACAAATCGCGCCGGATATTCCAACGTCACACTGTCCGTGAGCGAATACGAACCCTCCGGCACCAGAATACCGCGGCCCGCAGCGGCAGTGTTTGCAGCCAGAAACGCGGCTGTATCGTCCGCCACGCCATCGCCGACCGCTCCAAAATCGCGGACGTCGACCCAATCCATCATGACGCGGTGAAAGACAGATGTGACATCCTCAATCTCGATGTCATCGATACGAACTATGCCGCCCGACGGTCCGGTCAGATCAATTCCAAAATGCCCATAAAGAACTGGAGCGCCCCAATAAAGGTCAACGCCAGTTCTCGGACCAGTCCCGATAATTGCAGAAACTTCAACGACTTCACCATAACTCGTGAGCGTGACCGAAGGCCCCGTCGTCACCAATCCTGCCACTTCAACCCCGCCGGATTGACCAGCCCAACCACCGATCCGCACTGTCGGCAAAGCCCCGGCAATCGCCTTGACGCGCGCGGTCACGCGCAAATAGCAGCCCGGCAAAATGCTCGTTTCTCCGGTGTGGCGAACCTGTTGAACGCTATCGGTCTTCAACACCTCAAGGCACGAACCAAAATCGGTATCCCCCGGCACAACCGCCGCTGTGCCAATCGTGTCATATGTTGTCGACCCCGGCGTGCCGTCGCCGCTTGACCAGACATTCAAACCCGCCGCAAACCCGGGTGGCATCAAGAGCAGTCCGTCGGTGATCGCCTTGTTCATTCTCACGCCCTTTTCAAAAACGACGAAAGCCAGCCCCCAAAAGAGACGCACCGCACCAAAAGGACGGTCACACAGGCTTTCGTGATTAGGCCAGGTTTCCCCCGGCGTCGGGCAATGGGTTTAACGGGATTGCGTTAACCCCTTATAAAACATGCGTGCGCTACGGCGCTCAGGCCCCCACATCCGGCGTCCGTAAAAGTTGCACGCCGTTTATGCGCCAACCATCGGCTGTCTGGATCATTTGATAGTCGAGAATGTGCACAACACCCGCGCCGTCGCGAACCAGCACCTTTTGCCACAAATTCCCGGCTATCTCTCGCAATTCCAGAAACCGAAGCTCATCGGGGCGCCAAACCATCGGATAGCCGTTCCGGACCATTGATCCGAAATTGTCGGCGTCGCGAAACAGCATTTGGATATTCGGCGAGGCAAAATCAAACGCTCCGGCAAAATCATCCGCCTGAAACGCCTCGATCTGACCTTGGATCGTGTCCTCAATCGCAGGCTCCGCAGGCAAGACGTCGGCGGCAAAGATCGACCCGGACCAGCCGATCCAAAACACAATTCCAAAAACCAATCGACGCATGTCGCTCTCCTGTCCCGCATATTCTCTTTAACAGAATACGCGGTTCACAGGTGATTGGTTCTAAAAAACCGCCCTAGGCCAACTCGCCCGCCAAGGCCCGATCCAAAAGAGCGATCGTCTCCGGCACTCCGTACAGCGCAATAAATCCGCCAAAACGCGGCCCCTGCGAGGCACCCAACAGCACCTCGTAAAGCGCCTTGAACCAATCGCGCAGAGGCTCAAAGCCGTGTTCTTTGCCGACAGCAAAAACCATTGACTGTAGCTCTTCCGCATCCGTGCCACCGTCCCAAACGGCAAGCCGGGCGCGCAAATCTTCAAGCGCCGCGCGCTCAACATCATTTGGTGCGCGAAACTCTCGCGTCGGGCGTACGAAATCGTTGAAATAGCGCGCGGCATGGCCCGCTGCCGCATCCATATCCGGGTGCGTCTCGGGCGTGGCCTCTGGCGCATAGCGGCCGATAAAGCCCCAAAGAGCGTCCTTATCCTTGGCTCCTGACACGGACGCCAAATTCAATAGCATCGCGAACGGCACGACCATATTCGACACCGGCACATCGCCCTGATGAATATGGAAAACCGGATTGGCCAGCCGCGCTTTTTCGTCTTGCGTTACATAGGCTCGAAGCTGCTGATGATACTCGTCCACGGCCTTTGGGATCACGTCAAAAAACAACC
>JARFRG010000180.1 GCA_029287375.1 Boseongicola sp.
GTTTATGTCGGTTTCGTCGTTCACCTGAACTACAAGAACCCGCATTTGTACCCCTACATGGAATTTCAGCGGTTCAAGCATCACCCGATGGTCGCCAAGCTGCTTGAGGGCGGCAAGCGCGTGGCCTATGGCGCGCGCGCGATCACCGAAGGCGGTTATCAGTCGATGCCCGAGGCGGCGTTTCCGGGCGGCGCTTTGCTTGGCTGTTCCGTTGGTCTCGTCAATGTGCCGCGCATCAAGGGCAACCATAACGCGATGCTGTCGGGCAAAGCCGCCGCAGAACACGCGTTTGCGGCCATCAATGAAGGTCGATCCGGTGACAAGCTCGAAGGTTACATGACGGAACTGAAAGAGGGGCCCATCGGGCAAGACCTGAAAAAAGTGCGTAACGTCAAACCGTTGTGGTCCAAGAGCGGGCTTGTTGCTTCGCTGACCCTGGGCGGTTTTGATATGTGGACGAATACCCTTGGATTTTCGCTTTTGGGAACCGTCAGCCACGGCAAAAACGATGCCGAAAGCACCGGGCTCGCGGCTGACTTTGCACCGATTGAGTATCCAAAGCCGGACGGAAAGCTCAGCTTTGACCGCCTCACAAACGTCAGTTTTTCCATGACAAACCACGAGGAAAGCCAACCTGCGCACCTGAAACTAAAGGACGCCAGCATTCCCATCGGGGTGAATCTGCCGAAATACGGCGAGCCGGCGCAGCGATATTGCCCGGCGGGCGTTTACGAGGTTATCGACGAGCAATTCGTCATCAACTTCCAGAATTGCGTCCACTGCAAGACATGCGACATCAAGGATCCGTCGCAAAATATCGTCTGGACCACGCCGCAGGGCGGAGACGGGCCGAATTACCCCAATATGTAACACCTGCGTCATATGGGGTGGTCATAATGCCGCCGTGCATTGCCTACTGGCGTCGGCAGGACTACGTTTTTCAGCAAATGCGACAATAAGGATGGCCTGATGCCGTTGATCCGACCCCTGATGATTGCTGCAGCGCTGGCCGTTGCGACCCCGGCTGTGTCCGAGCCTGCCTCGGGCAACTACCTTGCCGCGCGGTCTGCGATGATCGCCAACGACTACGCCGAAGCCGCGCAGCAATTCACCAGGGCGCTGGTGCGCGATGGCCGCAATCCGGTTTTGCTGGAAAACGGGCTGACGGCTTATGTCGCTCTTGGCGATCTTGATCGGGCCGCGTCCCTTGCGCGCCGTCTCACTGAAACGGGAACAAACAGTCAAATAGCAGCCCTTGTGCTTGCCGGTGACGCTGCCAAGCGTGGGAACTGGGACGGGCTTCTCGCTGATCTTGACGCAGGAATGACAGTCGGACCCTTGTTCGACAGCCTGCTGCGTCCCTGGGGCGAACTTGGCGCGGGCCGTATGAGCGACGCGCTTGCGGGGTTCGATGCGGTCACGGGAAATCAGGGCGTCGAGGCATTCGGACTTTATCACAAAGCACTCGCGCTTGGGTCGGTCGGTGACTACGAAGGCGCCGCCGCGATTTTTGCGGGCGACGCGGGCACCACCATTCGCCTGACACCTCGCGGGATCATCGCCTATGTACAGATTCTCAGCCAGCTTGAGCAGCCTCAGGTCGCGCTTGATCTTATGGAAGCCACCTTTGGCGCGAACCTGACGCCGCAGATCGAAGCGCTTAAAACTGCGCTTGAGGCCGGAGAAACACTGCCGTTTGATGCCGTGCGAACCCCGGCGGACGGGGTGGCCGAGATCTATCATTCGATCGGCGGCGCGCTGCGCGGCGAGGCGCAAGACGCTTATACCTTGTTGTATGCGCGGATGGCGCTGGCAATACGTCCCGATCATATCGACGCGTTATTGGCCACTGCGGAAATCCTTGAAAGCCTTGATCAGTACGACCTTGCGACCGAAGTCTATGACACCGTGCCGCGCACATCTCCTGTGTATTATGCTGCGGAACTTGGCCGTGCGGCGGCTCTGAGCCGATCCGATCGCACCGACGCCGCGATTGAGGTTCTCAAACGGCTCACCGAAAGCCACGGCGACATCGCTTCGGTTCATATCGCGTTGGCTGACACCCTGCGCCAGACCGAGAATTTTGAGGCTTCGCTTGCGTCTTACGAACGCGCGCTTGAGCTGATCGGGGAACCGCAGGAACAGCACTGGATTGTCTATTTCGCGCGGGGCATCGCCCACGAACGCACTGATCGCTGGAACGACGCCGAAGCCGATTTCCGGGCCGCCCTTGATCTGCGCCCAGAGCAACCACAGGTCTTGAATTATCTTGGGTATTCCTTCCTGGAGATGCAGGAAAACCTCGACGAAGCGCTTGATCTGATTGAACGCGCCGTCGAACAGCGCCCGGACAGCGGCTATATCGTCGACAGCCTTGGGTGGGGTTTGTACCGCGTTGGCCGCTACGCCGAAGCCGTCGGCCACATGGAGCGCGCGGTGGAACTTTTACCCGTCGATCCGATCGTTAATGATCATCTGGGTGATGTGTACTGGGCCGTTGGCCGGTCTCGCGAGGCGGAATTCCAATGGCACCGCGCCCTGTCCTTTATCACCGACGACACAGATCCGGATGACGTCGATGCCGACCGCATTCGCCGCAAGCTGGATGTCGGTCTTGACCTTGTGCTTGAAGAAGAGGGCGTTCCGCCGCTGAAAGTTGCCAACGACGATGGTTAAGGTCTTTGCACCGGCAAAGATCAACCTGACGCTTCACATCACGGGTCAACGCGACGACGG
>JARFRG010000189.1 GCA_029287375.1 Boseongicola sp.
GAAGGCCGTGAAAAAGCCAACACCAGCGGCTTTGACCGCTTTGCGACATTCGGCAGCGCGTTCGGACGACAGATCAATCGGTTTTTCGCAAAAGATCGCTTTGCCAGCAGCCGCAAGGGCGTGGATCTGGTCGTAGTGAAGCGTCGTTGGCGTCGCCACGATCACGGCATCAATATCAGTTGCCGCGATTATGTCATCCGCCGTCCGAACGTCCGCGCCGCTTGAGGCAGCGAGTGCTTTGGCGGCGGCAGGGACCGCATCGGCGACAGCGATGAGGCGGGCGGATGTGATGCGCGACAGGCTAAGCGTATGGACCTGGCCGATCCGTCCGCAGCCCAAAAGACCGATAGAAACCACAGGTTTGTCCTTTCCTAGTCGGCAGCGAGGCCGCGCAGAACGCGGCGTGCGGCGATTTGAATGTCGGGTTCGACTTCGGCGAGGATTTGCACACGATCAAAGCGGTCGTGGTCGCGAACAAGTGAAGCGCGCAGCGAGGCTCCAAAGGCCATGCGCAATTCGGTGCCGATATTGAATTTGCAGATTTTCGTGGTGCGCGCGAGGTGCCTGCGCTGATCGGACGGCACGCCCGAGCCGCCGTGGATCACCAGCGGGATGTCGGTCACGGCCTCTATGGCGCGGATGCGATCTTCGTCGAGACCACCTTCCTGATTTTGCTGCAAATGCACGTTCCCAACCGAGATCGCCATCGCGTCGACGTGCGTGTCACGGGCAAATTGCGCGGCCTCTGCGGGATCAGTGCCAAGGGAGTTCTCGCCGTCGCTATAGCCGACAAAGCCGATCTCGCCTTCGCAGGAAATCCCGGCGGAATGGGCCATTTCGGCGATCTGTGCGGTCTCGTCGATGTTCTGCGCAAGTGGCTTGCGCGAGCCGTCAAACATCAGCGAAGTAAAGCCCGAGTCAAGGGCCGCTTTGCAGTCCTCGACCGTATAGCCGTGGTCAAGATGTGCAACGACCGGGACCGAAACGCGTGCGGCAAGATTGCGGAACATGGCACCCAAAACGGGCAGGGGCGTGTGCGCGCGGCACGATGGTCCCGCCTGCAAGATCACCGGCAGACCTTCGGCTTCGGCAGCGTCGACGTAGGCGCGCATGTCTTCCCAGCCAAGTGTGACAAGACCGCCGACGGCATAGCCGCCTTTCAGCGCGGGTTGCAGCACATCGGCAAGCGTTGCGAGCGTCATTTGAACTTGGCCACCATGTCGAGGATGCCGGGAATGGTGTGGAGTTGATCTTTGTGGGTTTCCTGGAAATACTGAACCAGCGAGCGTTGGCTGAGGCCGCCGAGAATGGTGAAATAGTACATCTCGTAGCCCGGCAAAACGCAGCAGGGGTGGTAGCCTTTGTCGATGCAGATCGTGGAGCCATCGACAATGTGATAGGCGTCGCCCGGTTCGTTATCGGCCCGCTGAAGCATCTGAAGCCCCGAGCCGTAGTTCGGCTTAAAGCGGAAATTATACGTCTCGTCGTGGCGCGTTTCCAGCGGCAGGCGGTCGGTGTCATGCTTGTGGCTTGGAAAGCCAGACCAGCCGCCGGCACCGACGGTGTAAAGTTCCGACACCAGCAAGCGACCAACGCGGTCGTGTTGCTTTTGACCAAGTATATGCTTGATTTTACGGTGTGTTTTCGTGTCGTCCGAGCCATATTGAACAAAGTCGATCTCGTCCGCGCGCACCGCGAAGGGTTCAAGAACCTCGTCGAATTTTGCGCCTGCGATAAAGACTTCGGCGGTGTCGGACAGGCAGGTGAATGTCGCCTCCATGCCGGATGGCACATAGACGCCTTCGGGTTCGCCGTCCCAGACATCAACGCCGCGGCCGCCGAGATTTTTCGCGTCAAAGCCTTCGACTTTCACATCAAGCAGTCCGGTAGCGGGGGCAATGCAGGTTTCGTAACCGGGGACGGCGTAGCCAAAGCTTTCGCCCTTTTTCAATTTGACGATATTGAAGTAATTCAGTGGCACAAGGCCGTCGTCCACATCGACGATGGGTGTGTTCTGGTTGTCAAATGGGGCGATATGCATGGGGTCTATCCTTCTCAGATGACGTCGGGAACACTTGGTCCGGGGTGAGAGGCAAGGAATGCCTCAAGTTGATTTTCGGTCGGCATGGCCGGGGCGCAGCCGGGTTTTGCGACGACAATCGCCGCACAGGCTGAACCACGCATTACGGCTTCGTGCAAGGGGCGGCCTGCGGCAAGACTGGCAATGAAACCGGCCATGAAGCTGTCGCCAGCGCCAGTCGGTTTCACGGCCTCGACGGGGTAAATGCCGCTTGGGGTTTCGGTGCCGTTTGCAATGGTGATCGCACCGAGGTGGCCCATTTTGTAGACGACAATTGCGGCGGTCGTAGCGGCAAGGTCGCGCGCCTTGGCAAGCCCCTTTTCGATACCACCTGCCATAAAGCCGAACTCTTCATCGTTCGCGACGATGATGTCGGCCATGGCACCCGCTTTCGACAGAACCTCTTCGGCAACCTGCGGCGAGGGCCAGCTGTACGGGCGATAGTCGACATCGAAAATCACCGGAAGACCGGCGGCTTTTGCCAGATCGAAAGCGCGGAAGGCGGCCGTGCGGGATGGCTCTGCGGCAAAGACGGTGCCTGCGGTAATCAGCGCACCATATTGTGTGTAATCAACGGCTTCGACGTCTTCGATGCTCATCTGGAAGTCCGCCGCGCCATTGCGGTAGATCACTGAATTGTGGTTTTCCACGCGGGTTTCGTAGACCGCGAGAGAGTTGCGAAATTCACCGGCTATGGGTTTTACGTGGGCGGCGTCCACGCCGTAGTGGGCCAATTGATTTACGCAATATCGCCCGATCGCGTCGTCCGAAACGCGGGTTACAAGCGCGGCGCTGGAGCCGAATTTGACCAATCCCGCCGCGATATTCGCCGACGAACCGCCCATTCCAACCATCATCGATGTGGCGTCTTCGATGGCCATTCCCGCCGGTTCGGGTGAAAAGTCTATTCCGACGCGACCCACGACGACAAAGGTGTTCTTCTTAATGCCTTCCAGGACGTCCATTACACACCTTTGCGCTGTTTTGATCGCCTGGATTCCCAGTCGAGATGCGCCGCGCGCACTTTGGGATTGTCCGTCACATGGGGCGTGCCGACCTCCCACCACGCGTGGCCCTGGGTCGTCCACCCCTCGTATGCGTCGACGTTCATCACGATGACGGATGTCTTGTCGGCGGCTTTTGCGGTCTTGAATGCCTCGGCCAATTGTTCGGGTGTGTCGGTATAAACGGCGTTCGCGCCCATCGAGGTTGCGTGAGCAACAAAGTCGACGGGAAACGCGTTGGGGATCGTAGGGCTGTCCGCGAGGAGATTGTTGAAGCTTTCGTTTCCGGTGTTGTTCTGCAGCTTGTTGATCACGGCAAAGCCGCCATTGTCGAGGACAAGAATGATCAGCTTTTTCTGTGTTAAAACAGAAGAATATATGTCCGAATTCATCAACATATACGAGCCGTCTCCGGTGAAGACGATGGTGTCTGCTTCTGGCTCTTTTTCAGATTGTGCGATCCGTGCGCCCCAGCCCCCGGCAATCTCATAGCCCATGCAAGAAAACCCGAATTCTACGTCGACAGTGCCAACATCAAGGGTGCGCCAATTGGCTGTAACTTCGGCTGGAAGGCCTCCGGCTGCGGCCACAACGCGGTCGCGTTTGTCGCAAAGTGCGTTCACGACGCCGATGGCCTGGGCATATGAGTTGGGCCGATTGCCCGGGCGGATATTTTCAGCGACATAGGCGTTCCATTTCGCGCGTTCACTGCGGGCAAAATCGATCCAT
>JARFRG010000043.1 GCA_029287375.1 Boseongicola sp.
CAAGACGACCGCCAGCAGCACGAGGCCTGCGTTGTAGAACGACTTGAACTGCGCCAGCAGGATAATGAACATCAGACCAAGCGCCGCCGAAAAGCCGACCTGAAGGAACGCGGCACTTTCTTCCTGTTCCTCCTGATCGCCGGTCCATTCCCAGTCCATGCCTGCGGGCAGGGGATTTTCCGTCTGTAACCAGTCGGTCAGGAAGGCAATGCGTTCGTTGGCGTTGAGCGGTGTTGGCGACAGGGCGTCGTCCGCCAGCAACTCGGTGTAGTCGGCGCGCGTGGCGTCGTTCAGAAGTGTCACCAACTCGTAGGTGGTGTAACCTTCGGGGGTTTCCACCACGCGCGCGACGGCGATGTCGACGCGGCTGTCGTTTGCCAGTGTCACAAGGTTCGGTGTGACGTCAGCTTTGACGTCAAAATAGCGTTTCTGATCGACCCGGTTGATCTGGGCCAGTTGCGCCACCGGTTCACGGGTGATGAAGTTCGAGAGCGGCACAAGGCCATCGGCGGTGCGCACTTTCAGCGTATCCAGGGTGGACAGCACGCGGTCTTTTTCGGGCAGGCGGACGCGGATTTCGACTTCTTCGTCCGAGCTGTCGACGCGCATGGTGTCCAGCAGGATACCGCGTGTCACAAGTTGCACCATGCCGCCGACCGCGGCCACGTTCGCGCCGTAGCGGCCCGCCTTTTCGACATCGACGTTGATTTGCCAGTCGATACCGGGCAGGGGCAGATTGTCTTCAATGTCGACCAGACCCGGCGTGCTTTCGAACTTTTCGCGCACCATGGCCGTGGTTGCCAGAAGCTGGTCCCAATCATCTAGCTTGAGACGCAGATGCACAGGTTTGCCGGACGCCGGGCCGCGTGACAGGTTGAGGATTTCGACCTTGATGCCGGGGATAAGGTCGAGGCGGGCTTGCAGGTTGTCCAGCACCGCGTCGCCGTCAAGTTCCGCGAGCGTCACATCGTGGGTGTCCGCATAGTCGCTGCGCCGCTCCCACGGGATCAGTTCGATCTGGACTTGTCCAATCGTGTCATTGGGGCCAGTGGCCCCCCCGGTGTTGGCATTGAGGCCTCCTGCACCCGCAAATGCGAAGGCGCTGTCGATGCCGTTGGTGTCGAGGATGACGTTTTCGACTTGTGCGACAAGAGTGTCCTTTTCGACGAGGCCAAGGTTTCCACGCGCGCGGACGTAGACGATGGCCTGTTCCGGTTCGCTTTCGACGAAGAATTCGACTCCGTTATTGTTGGCACCAAAGTAGCCAAAGACCGAGACCACGAAAAAGCCGATGGCGGCGATGGACACGATGGGCATAAGCGGGTTGCCGGCGATGAATTTGATGAAGTGGCCAAAAGCGGTGCGGCGGTGGCCGGCATTGATCGGCTTTTCGGCGCGCTCGATGCGGGAGGCCCCGAGGGTGATGGATGACAGCATGGCGCCCGCGACAAAGAGCAGCGCGCCAAAGATGCTGCCGCCAGCGCCAGTGCCGTCACCGAGGAGGTATTCGGGGTTCAGGACTTGCATTGCGGCGAGGAACATCAGGTAGAGCGATGGCGGCACCAAGAGGGCGCGTACCCACCACGGGGTTGAACGGCGCAGTGCGTTTGAGGAGCGCTCGAAGGTGCGGCTCATCCGGCCTGCGACGCCGCCCATGACGGGCAGGTAGATCAGGGCCACGACCAGCGATGCGGTCAGAACGAAGATAAGAGTGACCGGCAACATGCCCATGAACTGGCCCGGAACGCCCGGCCAGAACAGCATCGGCAAGAATGCACAGAGCGTGGTCGCTGTGGACGACACGATAGGCCAGAACATGCGTTTTGCCGCCTCGACGAAGGCGTGCATCGGACCTGCGCCTTCCTGGATGCGTTTGTCTGCGTATTCGACCACGACGATTGCGCCATCGACAAGCATGCCCACCGCAAGGATCAGGCCGAACATCACGATGTTTGACACGGTGACTTCCATCAGCGCGAGAAAGGCAAAGCAGAGAAGGAACGACGTCGGGATCGCGAAGCCCACGAGCAGAGCGGATCGCGCACCGAGCGCGGCAAGGACGACGATCATCACCAGCGCGATGGCGGTGAGGACTGAGCCTTCGAGTTGGCTGACCATGGAGCCGACGGTGCGGGACTGGTCGTTGGATGTACCGACGGTGATCGCTTCTTGCAGTTCGGGCGGCCATGAGGCGCGTTCTGCCTCGACCTCGGCCTGCACGAGGGCGGCGGTGTCGATGATGTTGAAGCCTTTGCGTTTGACGACCTGCAACGCGACGGTGGTGTCGCCATTAAAGCGCGCGGTGCCGGTGCGGTCTTCGAAGGTGAGGCGAATGTCGGCAAGATCGCCAAGTGTGATCACCCGGTCACCGTCGACTTTGACGGGGAGGTTATAGATGTCTTGTTGTTCATCGAAAGACGACGGGATCTTGACGGCAAAGGCCCCTGTTGCGCTTTCGACTTCTCCGGCGGCGATTAACTGGTTGTTGTTGGTGACGACGCTGATCAACTCGCCTGCGGTGACGTTGTAGGCTTCGAGGCGCAAGGGATCGATGATGACTTCGACCATCTCGTCGCGGTGGCCGGTCAGGCCTGCTTCGAGGACGGGTTCGAGGGCTTCGAGGCGATCTTGCAGGTCGTTTGCGTAGCGCAGCAGCGTGCGTTCAGGCAGCGCGCCCGTCAGGTTCACGATGATGATCGGGAATTCCGAAAAGTTGATCTCGTTGATCGAATACTGTTCAGCGCCTGCCGGAAATTGCGCCTCGGCGCTGTTCATGGCGTCGCGGACGTCGGCCATGATTTTGGTCTTGTCCCAGCCAAATTCAAATTCCAGCGCCACACCTGCATAGCTTTCAGAGGCGGTGCCGGAGATGGATTTCAGGCCATCGAGATCGGCAAGTTCGGTTTCCATCGGCTTGACCAGCAGCTTTTCGCTGTCTTCGGCCGAAATGCCGGGGAAGGGGACGGAGACGAAAAGGGCGGGTATTTCGATGTCGGGCTCACCCTCTTTGGGCAGGCCCGCATAGGCCAGCGCCCCCGCCAGAAGCGACAGGAGGATAAAGGCGATAACCATGCGCGCACGGCCCGCGGCCCAGTCAACGATGCCGGTCATTGGGTGGCTTCCTCGCGGTAGGTGACGATCACGGGCACGCCGTCCGTCACAAATTCCTGCCCCACGACAATCACATCGACGATTTGCGGCAGCCCGCCCACCCAGAAACCTTCGGTGGTGTCGCGCAGCGGGATGACAGGTGCGAATGTGGCCACGTTGTCGACCACAAGACGCACGCCAAAGTCGCCGTCGTCGTTCAGCGTAAGCGCCGATTGCGGCAGAAGGTGCGCGGTGTTGCCATCGGACTGGACCGCAATTTCTGCGGTCTGGCCGTCGCTTATGGAGAAGTCCGCGTTTGGCACTTCGACATCGACGCGGAAAGTACGGGTGCTTGGATCTGCCGATCGGCTGAGGAAGGAGACACGGCCCACGACCTCGCGGCCAGAGGCGAGGCGTGCGCCCGCAACGGCACCCAATTTTACGCGGTCGACTATGGTTTCAGGCACAAAGCCCACAAGCTTGATCGGATCAAGCTGGATGATCGTCGCGCAAAGCGATCCCGGCTGCAAAAGCGAGCCAATTTCGGCGCTGTCGGTTTCCAGAATGCCACTGAAAGGCGCGCGGACTTCGAGTTGCTCGAGGTTGTTTTCGGCAGCGGCCACGCGGGCTTCGGCGGATTGTATGCCGGAGCGTGCGCTTTCGACGCCGCTGACGGCGGCCTGAACGCCTGCGCGCGCGGCTTCGACGCTTGCGGTGGCCTGCGCCACACGGGTCTCAGAGGCGAAACCACCTTGGGAGAGGCGTTCGGCGGCGTTGTCGTTGATTTCGGCTTCGGTGAGGCGAGCGCGGGCTTCGGCGACGCGGGCTTCGGCCTCGGGCAGACGCGTGATGGCCTCGCGCAGGCCGGCTTGCGCCTCGGCTAGGGCAATGGCGCGGGTGCCGGGATCGAGACGGCAGAGAAGATCGCCTTCTTCGACGCGTGCTCCGGCTCGCAGCGGATCGGAGATGACCTGACCGGAGGTTTCGGCGCGCATATCGACCTGGCGGGCCGCTTCAG
>JARFRG010000072.1 GCA_029287375.1 Boseongicola sp.
ACTCGACGAATTGCTACCTATGATCCAGTCCGAACTTGATCCCGCGTCCCGTCAGGCGATGATTGATGAGGTCGTCGGCCTTTATCAGTCCGAGCATGCCTATGTGCCGCTTTACGTGCAGCCATTGGTCTGGGGTACGCAAGACAACATCTCGATGACACAACGACCGGACAACTTCTTTATCCTTCGTTGGGTCACAGTAAACTAAGGGGTTTTGGGGACGCTGTCCCCGCGCGCCTTGCGGCGCACCCCCCTGAGGTATTTTGAAAAGAGTGAAGAGGTCCCGACAACGGGGCCTCTTTTTTGTAACGGACCAAGGCTTGGGGGAGCGTTAAGGTTAATCGGTGTTAAGGTTAATGCTTGAGCGGTTAAGACGTCGTTCGCGAAGGTTGATAGCACAGCGCCCTACCGACGTTTTGGATCCGCCGGATAGACACCAAGGATTTTGATCTCGGAGGTGAAGTAATCCAGTTCGGCCATGGCCCGCTGGACGTTTTCGTCATCGGGGTGTCCTTCGATGTCAGCATAAAACTGTGTGGCAGAGAACGACCCATCTACCATGTAGCTTTCCAGCTTGGTCATGTTCACGCCATTTGTCGCAAATCCGCCCATAGCTTTGTAAAGCGCCGCCGGAATATTGCGCACACGGAACACAAATGTTGTGGTCATGGTATCGCCGCGCCGTGTCAGATCAGGGGTCTTGGACATCACCAGAAACCGCGTCGTGTTGTGGTCTTCGTCCTCGATGTGGCGTGCCAGAACGTCCAGACCGTAGACCTCGGCCGCCAACTCAGAGGCAAGGGCCGCTATGGTCTTGTCACCAGCTTCGGCCACGTCACGCGCTGCCCGCGCATTGTCCGGGCTCACCGCCCCTTTGACATCATTTTCCTTCAGCCAACGTGCGCATTGCGGCAACAAGACAAGATGAGAATAGGCGGTTTTGATATCGCTGACCGATGCTCCGCTTACGCCAAGCACGTTGATATGCACGCGCACAAAGGCCTCGTCGACAATGTGCAGGCCACTGTCCGGCAAAAGGCGGTGAATGTCGGCAACGCGTCCGTATGTTGTGTTTTCAACCGGCAGCATGGCCAGTTCGGCGGCCCCCGATGTGACGGCGTCGATCACGTCCTCAAACGTGCGGCACGGCATCGGAACAAAGCCCGGACGTGTCTCGATACAGGCCTGGTGGGAATAGGCGCCGGGCTCCCCCTGGAATGCAATATGTCCGCTCATCTCGTGTTTTTTCCGTCTCGCTGTGACAAAAAGGCTTTCGGTCGCAGGTGTTATCCCTTGAAGCCCAACATGGGAAGCGGATAGATACCCGTTAAACACTGAGGGAACTGGACGCGACATGTTCGACACGATGACGATGACCAAGGCGGTCGGTGGCCTGTGCGGCACCTTTCTTGTCTTTTTGCTTGGCGGCTTTGCGGCGGAATTCATTTACCACCCAAGCCACGGCGACGAGCATCACCAAGCATACACCATTGAAGTCGAAGGCGACGAGCCCGCGGAAGACGTGGTCGAAATTGCCTTTGCTGATGTTTTTGCAACCGCAGAAGCGGGCGCAGGCGAGCGTCTGTGGCGGCAATGTCAGGCCTGTCACAAACTCGAGACCGGCGCGAACGGCACCGGTCCTTATCTTGCAAACGTCGTCGGTCGCGATATCGGCACGGCAGAGGGGTATGCCTATTCGACGGCGATGGCAGAATTCGAAGGCGACTGGACACCAGAGGCGTTAAACGAATTCCTCACGGCACCATCGCGTTACCTGGACGGCACAAAGATGAACTATCGCGGGATGCCGGATATCGAAGATCGCGCGAATTTGATTGCTTATCTCGAAGCTACTGGCGGATAACCTTTTTATCACGATTTTGGCACTTTAGGGTCGGTCGCTGTTGCGTCCGGCCCTTTTGCTGCGCACGGTGTATTCACCAAATATTCAGAGCCACGGCCTTGAACATTAGACAAATGAAAAACTAGCTACATTTGTGAGTGTATGTCCGAATATACCGGATATGACGAGATGGAGGATAAACCCGATGACGCCACGCCACCCCCGCGCCATAGCGATTTCTGCCGATCAAGAGGTGCCGCAAACAACGCTGAAGTGGATGGCCGCTGCAGCACTTGTCACGGGAACGCTTTTGGCAACGGTTTCGCTGGCACGCGCAGATGGACACGAGACCATCACCGTGTCCCACGCCTATTCCAACTTTGGCGCCATCAAGTACGGACCTGACTTTGCGCATCTGGACTATGTAAATCCGGATGCGCCCAAAGGCGGCGAGATCAGTACATGGTCGCAGGGCAATTTCGACAGCTTCAATAACTACACCCGCAAGGGCGTGCCCGGCTCAGGTATGGATGTCATGTACGAGCGCATTCTTACCGGCACCGCGGACGACGCCTATGGCGTCTACTGCTATCTTTGCACGACGATGGAGTATCCCGAGAGCAGAGATTGGGTGATCTTTGATCTGCGCGAGGACATCACCTTTTCGGATGGCTCGCCCGCAGGTGCCGAAGATCTTGCGTTCACACACAACCTTTTCATGGAGCAGGGCCTGCCGGAATATGTGAATGTCGTGCGCGGATTCGTCGACAGCGTTGAAGTTCTCGACACATACAGAATTAAATTCAACTTTGCCGAAGATGCTCCACGCCGGGAAGTGATCGGTTTCGCCGGTGGTACTCAGATGTTCTCGAAAGCCTGGTTCGAAGACACCGGCACACGGATCGACGAAAGCACGCTCGAGCCGTTTCTGGGAACTGGGCCCTACATTTTGGACAGCTTTGATGTCGGACGACAGATTATCTACGCCCGCAATCCAAATTACTGGGGTGCTGATTTGCCGTTCAATGTCGGCCAAAACAACTTTGATCGCATTCGTTATGAATACTTCTCGGATAGTTCGGCGGCACTAGAGGCGTTCAAGGCGGGGGAATATACCTTTCGAGTAGAAAACTCATCAAAGGACTGGGCGACTGGCTACGATTTCCCCGGTGTGACCGATGGATCCGTCATCAAGACTGAAATCTCGGACGGCACAATTGGATCGGCGCAATCCTTTGTCTTCAACCTGCGACGCCCCGAATGGCAGGATCCCGGTGTCCGCGAAGCCGTCCGGTTGATGTTCAATTTTGAATTCTCCAACGAGTCGCTGTTCTTTGGCCTTTACGAGCGCGTGAATTCCTTCTGGGAAAACTCTGACCTCGAAGCCACCGGGACACCGTCCCCGGAAGAAGTCGCAATCTTGCAGCCCCTTGTGGACAACGGTTTGCTGGACGCGTCGATCCTGACAGCCGATGCCGTCATGGCGCCGGTTAGCGGGCCGCGCAACTTTGACCGTCGCAATCTGCGCCGCGCCGCTGCTCTGTTGGACGAGGCGGGATGGATCACTGGCGACGATGGTATCCGCCGCAAAGACGGAGAGGTTCTGAACCTTGTAATCTTGTCGTTCAGCCCGGCGTTTGATCGGATCATCAATCCTTACATTGAAAACCTAAAGCGACTTGGCATCGATGCAGTCTTGGACCGTGTCGATATCAGCCAGTATATCGACCGCCGCCGCACTGCCGACTACGACCTCGTGAACCATACATTCTCGATGGGGTTTGAGCCTGGTTTTGGTTTGCGGCAGTGGTACGGGTCCGAAACGGCCGAGGACAGCTCACGCAATTTGATGGGCCTTCAAAACGATGCGGTCGATCAGCTCATGGAAGTCGTTGCCGCTGCAGAAACGCTGGAAAAACTTACAACAGCAACCCACGCGCTTGATCGCGTCTTACGCGCCGAGGGCTTTTGGGTGCAGCAGTGGTTCAAGGACAAACACACCGTCGCCTACTACAATATGTTCCGCCATCCTGAGGGATTTCCGCCATTTGCGCTTGGTCAGTTCAGCTGGTGGTGGCATGACGCAGATGCGGAGGCGCTCCTGAGAGATCAGGGCGCATTGTAAGGGACAGACGGGGACATGGGCGCGTATATTCTCCGGCGGCTTTTGCTGATCATTCCGACGCTGTTCGGGATTATGGTGATTAATTTCACGCTGACTCAGTTTGTGCCGGGCGGCCCCATCGAACAGATCATCGCCAACCTCGAAGGGCAGGGGGATGTTTTTGAAAGCATTTCAGGCGGTGGTTCGGAAACATTTGAGGGTCAAGGCGACGGTGGCTATGTCGGCGCGCGCGGCTTGCCGCAGGAATTTATTGACGAGCTGGAAAAAGAATTCGGCTTCGACAAGCCTGCGCATGTGCGTTTCGGACAGATGATCTGGAACTACATCCGCTTTGATTTCGGAGAAAGCTACTTTCGGTCGATTTCCGTGATCGATCTGGTGGCCGAGAAAATGCCGGTCTCTATCACGCTAGGTCTCTGGTCGACCGTTATCGCCTATCTGATTTCGATACCTCTTGGTATTCGCAAAGCGGTGAGCGACGGATCAAGCTTTGATACTTGGACCAGCGCCTTGATCATCGTGGCCTACGCGATCCCCGGTTTCTTGTTTGCGATCATGCTGCTGGTTTTGTTTGCGGGCGGTTCCTATTTCCAGTGGTTCCCGCTGCGTGGTTTGACCTCGGATAATTTCGACCAGTTGTCTGCAGGTGGAAAGGTGTTGGATTACTTCTGGCACATCTTCCTGCCGGTGCTCGCTTCGTCGATTTCAGGCTTTGCAACTCTGACATTGCTCACAAAAAACAGCTTTCTCGACGAGATCAAGAAACAGTACGTGATTACCGCAAAGGCCAAAGGCCTGTCAGAAAAACAAGTGCTGTATGGCCATGTCTTTCGCAATGCGATGTTGATTGTGATCGCGGGCTTCCCGTCATTGTTCATCGGAATATTCTTTGGCTCGTCCCTGATCATCGAGACGATCTTCTCTCTCGACGGGCTTGGGCGGCTTGGCTTTGAGGCCGCCGTTGCGCGGGACTATCCGGTCATTTTCGGCACGCTCTTTGCCTTTGGCCTCGTCGGTTTGCTGGTCGGGATCCTTTCGGATTTGATGTATGTTTTCGTTGATCCGCGCATCGACTTTGAAAAGCGGGAGGTTTGAGCGATGGCCATGCCCGATCCCGCCCTCGAAGTCCCTGCTGATCCAGCGAACGCAATCCCACGCCGCAGGCCGTGGCTATCCCCTTTGAATCAACGCCGCTGGCGGAATTTCACCCGGAACCGGCGGGCGTATTGGTCGCTCATTATCTTTTCGATCCTGTTCGGGCTCAGCCTTCTGGCGGAATTCATTGCCAACGACAAACCGATCTTTGTCAGCTATCGCGGCGAGATCTACATGCCGATTTTCAATTTCTACCCCGAAACCGAATTCGGAGGCGATCTGCCGATCGAGGCGCAGTATCAATACGAGGACGTCGAATGTCTGATCCGCACCGGCGGCATCGAGACCTGCTATGATGACCCCGAAGGCGTAATGGCCGAAGCCGATGAAACCGGGCAGGTCGATGGTGTCGAGATCGAAAAAGGCTGGCTGATGTGGCCCGTCATTCCCTATCGCTACGACACGATTGTCGACATCCGTGGTGCCGCACCCAGTGCGCCCGACGCGAATAACTGGCTTGGGACCGATGACACCAAACGCGACGTGACCGCGCGGGTGATCTACGGGTTTCGCTTGTCGATCCTGTTCACGCTTATCGTGACCGTCAGTGCCAGCATCATTGGCATCGCGGCGGGGGCGGTTCAGGGGTACTTCGGTGGCTGGCTTGATCTGGTGTTTCAACGCATGCTTGAGATCTGGTCCTCTACCCCCTCGCTGTACGTGATCATCATCATGTTTGCGATTTTCGGACGCAGTTTCTGGATGCTGGTTTTCTTGTCTGTCCTGTTCGGATGGCCGTCGCTGGTTGGTGTGGTCCGCGCAGAATTCTTAAGAGCCAGAAACTTTGAATACGTCCGCGCAGCGCGTGCTTTGGGTGTGTCCAATTCCACCATCATGTTCCGACACATGTTGCCCAATGCCATGGTCGCGACGGTGACGCTTTTGCCGTTCATCATCACGGGAACAATCGGCGGGCTCGCCTCGCTTGATTTTCTTGGCTACGGATTGCCGTCATCGGCCCCGTCCCTGGGAGAGCTGACGCTGCAAGCCAAGCAGAATTTGCAGGCGCCCTGGCTTGCCTTCACGGGCTTTTTCACCTTTGCGATCATGTTATCGCTTCTGGTGTTTATCTTTGAAGGTGTGCGTGATGCCTTTGATCCGCGAAAGACTTTCCAATGATGGCTGGCCTGGTCGTGGTTGCGCGACGCTTTTGTGCGCGCGAGAGAATGGGGACGCTGTCCCCCACGCGCTTTGCGCGCTCCCCCTGCGGTATTTCTGAAAGGGTGAAATTGGCTTTGGGGGCGCGTCCATGTCTGAAGTGATTTTGGATGTGCGGGGGCTGAACGTCCGGTTCCGCCAGGACGGCGCGTTGACCCATGCGGTGCGTGACGTGAGCTTTGACTTGCGACGCGGAGAGACGGTTGCTCTGGTGGGTGAAAGCGGATCAGGCAAGTCTGTAACGGCTCTGTCGACGGTATCATTGCTGGGAGACAGCGCCGAGATTTCTGGTTCAATCACCTATGAGGGTGCCGAGATGGTCGGCGCAGAGGAATCCGAACTGCGTCGTGTTCGGGGCAATGACATTTCGTTCATTTTTCAGGAACCGATGACGTCGCTTAACCCCCTTCACACGATTGAAAAGCAACTGGCAGAAGCTGTCACGTTGCACCAGGGATTGCGAGGGGAGGCGGCGCGCGCGCGGATTATCGAGTTGCTTGAGCAAGTCGGTATCCCGAATCCGGAACTGCGACTTGGCGCTTATCCGCATCAATTGTCCGGTGGCCAGCGGCAACGTGTGATGATTGCGATGGCGCTTGCCAACGGACCTGAGTTGCTGATCGCAGACGAGCCGACAACGGCGTTGGATGTAACGATACAGGCGCAAATTCTTGAATTGTTGGCCGAGCTTAAAGAACGCCTTGGCATGTCGATGCTGTTCATCACTCATGACTTAGGGATTGTGCGCAAGTTCGCTGACCGCGTCTGCGTGATGAAAGATGGCGAGATCGTCGAGCGCGGGAAAACGGCCGAGATTTTTCAGTCGCCGTCGCATCCCTATACGCAAATGTTGCTAAGTGCGGAATCGACCGGAACACCGTTGCCTGTGCCGGATGGTGCAGACGTGATTGCCGAAACCGACGCCTTGCGCATCTGGTTCCCGATCCAGCGCGGGCTTTTGAAGCGTACAGTCGGCCACATCAAGGCAGTGAATGCGGCGACTTTATCGGTGCGCGCAGGAGAGACTGTCGGAATTGTCGGCGAAAGCGGGTCTGGCAAGACGACGCTTGCGTTGGCAATCATGCGGCTGATTTCGTCGGACGGTCCGGTGAGCTTTATGGGGCGCAATATCCAGGGGCTGAAGTCACGGGATATGCGACCTTTGCGCGCCGATATGCAGATCGTCTTTCAGGATCCTTACGGGTCTCTCAGTCCAAGGATGACCGTTGAAGAGATTATTTCGGAAGGTCTTACGATCCACAGTGTCGACGCTGGACGGGACCGTCGCGAGATGGTGGCCGAGATCATGGAAGAGGTCGGCCTTGAGCCGGAAATGATGCATCGCTATCCGCATGAGTTTTCCGGCGGTCAGCGGCAACGCATTGCTATTGCGCGGGCCATGGTCTTGCGACCGAAACTGGTTGTCTTGGACGAGCCGACGTCCGCGCTGGATATGACGGTGCAGGTTCAGATTGTGGATTTGCTCAGGGATCTTCAGCAGAAATACGGCCTGGCTTACCTGTTTATCAGTCATGACCTGAAGGTGGTGCGGGCGTTGAGCCATAAGGTGATCGTCATGAAAGAGGGCGATGTCGTGGAACATGGCGATGCGGGGCAGGTGTTTGACGCACCAAAATCCGCCTATACACGGGCAATGATGGCGGCGGCTTTTGAAGTGAAAGCAGCGTCCTAGCTTTGGTTGCTCTTGCCGAATTGGGTCGGTTTTCAGGTATTTTCGAAAGGGTGAAACCAGTGGCGTCTTGGGCGAACACGCGGAGGTTCATGTGTGGAGTGCGAGAGCGGAACCTCTCATGTGGTTGCTGTGCAATGGTCCGCACCCCTGTACGAGATCGCCGCTGGTCTTGACGGGAGCGCGCCGCTAGGAAGAAGCGGACGTGGAATGAGAGCAATGAGCAATTCGATAAAACCCCAACCCGGCATCGACCAGATCGTTCTCTACAAAGGTGGCGAAAGCCATCTGGACGGGTTCGACAAGGTTTTGAAATTAAGCTCGAACGAAAATCCGTTTGGGCCGCCCGAGGCTGCGCGGCAAGCCTTGATCGAGACGGCGGGGGCTCTCCACCGTTATCCGTCAACCGATCATGCGGACCTGCGACGCGCAATTGCCGAGGTCCATGATCTGGATACCACGCGCATCATTTGCGGTGCCGGGTCGGATGAAATCCTGATGTTTCTCTGTCAGGCTTATGCGGCGCCCGGTCTTGAGGTGATCTATACAAAGCATGGATTTGCGATGTACCGCATTCTGGCTCTGGGCGCAGGCGCGACACCGGTCGTGGTGGCGGAACGTGACCGTGTGGTGGATGTCGATGCAATTCTCGCAGCCGTAACGGGTGCGACGCGTCTGGTGTTCGTCACCAACCCCGGCAATCCGACCGGCACGATGATCGGCACCGATGATCTGGCACGGTTGGCGCGTGACTTGCCGGACAATGTCTTGCTGGTGATCGACGGGGCCTACGCTGAATTTGCCCAAGACTACGATGGCGGGGCATCCTTGGTTGATGCACGTGAGAACGTCGTCATGACGCGGACGTTTTCCAAGCTTTACGGGCTTGGCGGGCTTCGGGTGGGGTGGGCCTATGGACCGACCCATGTGATCGATACGCTAAATCGTCTGCGTGGCCCGTTTAATCTTGGTGTGTCACAGCTTGCGACGGCAGAGGCGGCCATGCGCGACCGCACATCGGCCGACTTCTACCGCACCGAAAACGCGCGGCTTCGCGCGTGGCTTGCCGAGGCGCTGGCTGATTTGGAGATTTCGTCCGACCCTAGTTTTGCGAACTACGTCTTGGCGCGCTTCAAAGATCAAACCGAGGCAGAGGCCTGCGAAATAGCACTTCGCCACGATGGGATATTGGTGCGCAAAGTGGCGGGTTATGGGTTCCCCGAAGGTCTGCGGATAACCATCGGAACCGAAGCCGATTGCGCGCGTGTTGTGGCTTCGATCAGACGATTTCGGGAGGGTGCGCGATGACTCAGATCTATGACCGCGTTGCGCTGATCGGTCTTGGCCTCATTGCCTCGTCAATGGCACATGCAATGCGTCGTTCAGGCCTTGCCGGTGAAATCGTCGGCACTGCCCGTTCGGGTGAAACACGCGATACCGCCCGAGAGCTGGGATTTTGTGACCGCGTGGTCGACACAGCGATCGAAGCCGTTGCCGGTGCAGACCTTGTGGTTCTTGCAATGCCAGTGGGTGCAATGGAAACAGTCGCGCGCGAGATCGGGAGCCATATTGCCAATGGTGCGACGGTCACTGACGTGGGCTCGGTCAAACGCGCCGTCGTGGACGCAGTCGCGCCGCACCTGCCGGATCATGTTGATTTCATCCCCGGCCACCCCCTTGCCGGAACAGAGCATTCCGGGCCGCGATCAGGATTTGCCGAACTTTTCGAGAACCGCTACTGCATCCTTCTTCCGGGCGACGGCGCAGATCCCGATGCCGTCGACCGCCTGACCCGATATTGGGAAGCCATGGGTGCCATCGTCGAAACCATGGACGTGGATCATCACGACCTTGTTCTTGCGGTGACCAGCCATACGCCACACCTGATCGCCTATACGATGGTCGGTGTGGCAGATGACTTGCGACGAGTCACAGACAGCGAAGTGATCAAATATTCTGCCGGGGGATTTCGTGATTTCACTCGAATTGCCGCGTCGGACCCGACGATGTGGCGCGATGTTTTCCTTAACAACAAGGAAGCGACGCTTGAAATTCTTGGCCGGTTTACCGAAGAATTGTTTGCGCTTCAGCGCGCTATTCGAACCGGCGACGGGGACCATTTGTTCGACTATTTCACCCACACACGCGCCATTCGTCGTGGGATCATCGAGGCGGGCCAGGACACTGATGCGCCAGACTTTGGCCGGGGCGGGAAAAAGACATGAAGCAGTTTGTGGCAGGTTTGGCCTTACTCGCACTGGTTGCCTGTGGGGGCGGAAACAACAATGCCGATTTGCCGGGATTGGTCGCCACGAAACGTGCACCCGTAACGGGGCCGGGCGGTTGCGGTGTGCGCGATGCCTGGGTTGTCTCCGAAGTGGCCGGCGTGCGCTTGTCGCGACCTGCGATCATGACGATGCAAACGGCACGTGCTTTGGATCGCTGGGTGCGCGTGGGTGCGGTTCCGGCAATCGGACGACGTGGGGGTGGGCTTTTCGAGTTGACGGTCGCGTCACATTACGCTTGCCGGACGCGCAATAGCCGTCCGGGCGCACGCCTGTCCGAACACGCACAGGGACGTGCGATCGATATCTCAAGTTTCGTACTGGCGAGCGGCAAACGCATCAGCGTTCTGCGCGGATGGCGTGGCGATGACAGTCGTGTCCTGCGGCGGATGCATCGCGCAGCCTGCGGGCCTTTTGGAACGGTTCTGGGGCCGGACGCAGATCGGCACCATCAGGATCATTTCCATTTTGACGTCGCTGATTATCGCAGCGGTCCCTACTGTCGCTAAGGGGTTTGAGGGGCTCTGCCCCTCGGCCTTTGGGCCTCACCCCGGAGTATTTGGGCCAAGAAGAAAGCCTTAGCGGATCACAATCTTCGGGGCGTCGCCGATTGGGATAGGCCCCAGAAAGACCTTGCCAGCGCGAAGCGTAAGATCGGCGTCGATTGTGTCGGACGGGCCTTTGAGGGCGGCGAGAAACTCCAGCGCTCTCTCTAGTGTTGGCGCAACCGTCTCGACCACCAATCCACTTGCCACCGCCAGTTCAAGAAGCCGGCGCCAGTCCACTGCTTTGATCGAAATTTCGCCGCTTGGCGTGCCTCGGTCATCGACGGTTATCGCTCCCGCGGCGCGGAAGGTGATGGTGCCCCATTCAGCGGACAGATCAGAGAGGTCAATATCGATGATCTGTGGGCGCGCCGTTTCGATTGCAGCGCGGTCCCACGGGGCGTTAAAGCCAATTGTTGCATCCAGTCTCAGTCGCTCAACAGCCTGAGGCAAGAGCCCCGCCGGGTCCAGCAAAGTCCGCGTGGCATTCGGGGGCCGGAAGCCGGTCAATTCCGCGCCGAAGCGATGTGCATTGGTCCGCGCGGGAACCTGTTCTGTTGCAAAGCGCCCCTGTTCCAGTGTGGCAGACCAGCCAAGCGAGGATGCAACTTCGAGCGCGTCGACAATGATAGTCGAGCGTTCCAGAGGCAGCGAGGGTTTTGGCTCCATGAAAACCGAACCGCGCGCCTGATCATGGGTAAAAGTGAAAGTTTGCAGCGGTGTCGAGAGGCGATGCTCGCCCGGCAAGACGGCGATGACCTGATGCGGTTTGTAGGCTAGCGCCAAAAGCTGCAGAAACGACGCAGACCATGCGACGCCGGTGTCAGGGTCGGCCAAGCGGACGTCGCTCAGCGTTGTGTCAAAGCGATTTGGAAACCCGGCGACATCGATATCGGCCACATCCGCAGCCCAGCCTTCTGCGCGGCGCTCTTCGACCCATGCTGTCAGTGCGCGATCCAGCGCGGACGACCCAAAGGCCCACCACGACATCCACGCAAGTGCAACCACCAGAACCCCAGCAATCAATCGGCCCATTTGCCTCTTTCCCCTTGCGAACTGGCTCCGTATTAGTGGCGATATGAACGAAGGACCAGAGACACTTGCGACCCCCTTGTGGGTCTTTGGCTATGGATCACTGATTTGGAACCCCGGGTTCCCGGTTGCTGAACGGCGTCTCGCGACGATGGCCGGCTATCAGCGTAGCTTTTGCATGTCGTCGATCCACCACCGCGGCACTGACGATGATCCCGGCCTGGTTCTGGCGCTTGACCCGCATGAGGCCGCGTCCTGTGTCGGTGTGGCCTTCGCTGTTCCGGATGCGGATGCCCAAGCCACCGTCGACTACTTGCGCGAACGTGAATTGATCTCGTCCGCCTATATAGAAAGGCTGCTGCCGGTCACATTCGACGACGGCCAGACCGTTCTTGCGCTGGCCTATGTCGTCGACACGGACCACGTTCAATACGTCGGTGGGATGGCGCTTGAACAACAGGCCCAGATCATTGCGCATGCGGTGGGCGGGCGCGGACCCAATACCGAGTATTTGTGGAATACCGTCACGCATCTGGCCGATCTTGGCATCGACGACCCTGAGCTTGAATGGCTGAACACACGCGTGCGTGACATCGTGGCCAAGACATGATTCGATTGAGGTTGGCAGCGCGCCTGCCTTCGCCTATTCTGCCCCGAACATAACAGCGTCAGGACCGGACCCCACATGGACCAACCGGACCGCGAGGTCGAGCTACAGTTCACGCAACCCTATCGTCAGTTTCTGACGATGCTACTTGTATTGGCACTTGTCGGCGGCGGCGCTTACATCGCCTATCCGCAGGTGGCACCTGTCTTTCTGGCGAACCCCTACCTGAACGGCTTTATCGCGCTTGTCTTTGTAATAGGCGTTTTCGCCTGTTTCTGGCAGGTCTATCAGTTGGTCAGTTCGGTCATCTGGATCGAGGGCTTCGCCAAAGACCGCCCGGGGCATCAATTCACCGCAGCTCCGCGGCTGCTTGCGCCGCTTGCCGCCTTGCTTCGCAAGCGTGGGGCGCGGATGCAGCTTGGGGTGTCCTCAACACGATCTGTGCTGGATTCTGTTGCAACCCGGGTCGACGAAGCACGCGACATCACGCGGTATCTCGTCAACCTATTGATTTTTCTGGGTCTTTTGGGAACCTTTTACGGTCTCGCCACAACCGTTCCCGCTGTCGTGGATACGATTCGCTCGCTTGCGCCTCAGGAAGGCGACAGCGGTGTTGCGGTATTCGAACGCCTGATGACCGGCCTCGAAGCGCAGCTTGGCGGTATGGGCGTCGCCTTTGCGTCGTCGCTTCTGGGTCTTGCAGGTTCACTTGTGGTTGGCCTGCTTGAACTGTTTGCGGGCCACGGCCAAAACCGCTTTTACCGCGAGTTGGAAGAATGGCTGTCGAGCATTACGCGCATCGGGTATTCCAACGACGAGTCTGGCGAAAGCGGCGTCGACACCGGTGCAATCGCGCAGCTCGCTGAACATATGGCCGAACGCCTTGATCAGATGCAGGCTTTCTACGAGGAAGCCGCGTCGCGCCGCGAAGCCGCCGAAGATCGCCTTGGGATGCTTGCCAATGCCGTATCGCGACTGGCCGACCGCATGGGAGAGGGCGACGTGAACAGCGGCCCCGATATGTCGGCAGTGATCAACAGTCAGGAACGCCTCAGCGAAGCGATTGAAACATTGGTCACCGAAGGCACCGGGCAAGTGGACGCTGAAAGCCGTATGCGCTTGCGTTCGATGGATGTGCAGATGCTGCGGATCCTCGAGGAAATGTCCGCCGGGAGACAGGAATCGTTGGGCGAGCTGCGCACGGATCTGGCGCAACTCACAAAGGCCGTCCGCGATCTCGGTCGCGACCGCGCCGGCGGATCGGTTTAAGCGATGGCACTGACCCGGCGATCGTCGCAACGCATGTCGGGGGCGATCTGGCCCGGATTTGTGGACGCGATGACCGCCCTTCTTCTGGTTTTGATGTTCGTCCTGACGATCTTTATGGTCATGCAAGGCGTGCAACGCGAGACGATCACGGGACAAGAAACCGAACTTGACCAACTTGCCGCCGAGGTCACGTCGCTCTCTGTTGCCTTGGGTTTGTCCCAACAACAAACCTCGCGCCTTGAGGACAATCTGACGTCGCTTCAGTCGGAAAGTGACCGCCAGAGTGCGCTGATCTCAAACCTCACCGGACAGATCGACAGCCAGGCCCGCGCCCTGTCCGAACGCGACGCCGCGATTGCCTCATTCGAGGCGCAGGTTGCGACGCTGCTCTCTGAGCGCGACGATGCGCGTGCGCTTGGCACTGAGCTTGCTGCAAATATCGACGATCTAGAGGCCGCGCAGGCTGTGCTGATCTCTGAACAGGAAGCCATGCAACTGGCGCTCGCGCAGGCGCGCGACGAAATCGACGTGCAAGTGGAAACCGCGCGCCTTGCGGCTGCACGCAGCGACGCATTCGAAGCCCTCACCGCCGAGCTTCAGGCCGAAGTCGCGGCGCGCGAGGCGTCTTTGTCCGACGCATTGGCAGCGTTGCAAGCCGCCGAAAGCGATGATGATCTGGCGGCTGCCAATCTGGCCGAGGCGGACGCGCGCACTGCATCCCTGACGGCCGAATTGGAAAGCGTCGAGGCAGAACGCTTGCGTGAACTGGCAGCCGCCGAGGCTTTGCGGGCGCGGCTTGCAGACGCCGAAGGCGCGCTCAGCGCCGAAGAACAAGCGCGCCTTGCCGAAGCCGCCGCCGCCGAGGCCCTGCGCGCACGACTTGAAAACGCAGACGCCGAACTGACAGCCATGTCCCTGGCACTAGAGGAACAGCGCAAACAGGCCGAAGACACGCTCACCCTTCTTGCTGCCGCGAATTCCGTCGAATCCGAGTTGAATGACCGTCTGACCGAGGCGCTCTTGACGCTTGAAGACCGCGATGCAGCTCTCGCCGACCGTGAGGCCACTCTGGGTGACGCGGAATCCCGTGCATCGGAACTGGTGGATTTGCTGCAAATCGCTGAACTCGAGCGTGACGAAGCGCAGGCCGAACTTGCCGCCTTGCGCACGGACCTTTCAACCGCACAGGCCCGTCTCGCCGACCTCGGGGCCACGGCCGACGAGACAGACAGCCGCCTTGCCGCGCTGACCGCCGAGCGTGACGCCCTTCTCGCTGAGATGGTCGAACTGCGTGAAGCCAGCGCCGACACCGCGTCGATCCGTGACCAGCTTGCCGCAGCTTTGGCCGCAAAACTGGCCGCAGAAACAACGACCACGGATATCCTCACCGAAAGCGAACGTCAGGCGGCCTTGTTGTCCACCGCACGGGCGCAATTGGCCGAGGAAGAATCCCTATCGGCGCAAAGCCAGCGCGAAGTTGCCGTCCTCAATGAACAAGTCGCGGCCTTGCGAGCCGAGCTGGGTTCGTTGCAGGCTCTTCTGGACGCTGCCGCAGATGCGGACAGCGACGCGCAAGTGCGGATCGAAGCCTTGGGGTCGCAACTGAACACGGCTCTTGCGCGCGCGGCACAAGAATCCAAACGGGCCGCCGAACTGGAAGCCGCCGAAGCAGAAAGACTACGGATCGAGGCCGAAAGGCTCCAAAATCAGGTGGCAGACCTCGAAGACTTCCGCTCCGAGTTCTTTGGAACCTTGCGGCAGGTGCTTGGCGACCGCGAAGAGATCCAGATCGTCGGGGACCGCTTTGTGTTCTCGTCCGAGGTTTTGTTCGAAAGCGCCTCGGCCACACTTTCTGCCGAAGGTCAAAATCAGATCGCAAGCGTTGCCAACGTCTTGGCCGAAGTCGCTGTGCTGATCCCAAGCAGTATCGACTGGATCATCCGTGTGGACGGCCACACCGACAACGTACCTTTGGGTGGCTCAGGCGAATTTGCCGACAACTGGGAACTCAGCCAGGGTCGCGCGCTATCGGTCGTGAAATATCTCACGGATGAGCTGGGCTTTCCGCCGGGTCGTCTTGCGGCAACGGGCTTTGGTGAATATCGCCCGGTCAATCCCGAGGATAGCTCCGAGGCCCGCGCGCAGAACCGCCGGATCGAACTTAAACTGACCGAGCGTTGATGCGGCGCAAAAGCGCGGCTGCATAAATCTTGCGCCACCCGGTTTGCGGCGTCGTCAGGAACCAGCTTTTGCGAATATCCCAGGCCCGGTTCAGCGCTTCTTTCTCATCAGCCTGCACGCCGTGGAAGTTCCCTGAAAGATTGTAGACGGTCAGTTCACCAAGCCAAAGCGACATGTCATCGCTCATGAAATCGACGCGTATGTGATCGAAATGAACGCCGATTTCCTTTGCAATTTCTATCGCAGCATCTGTGCACGCCGGAAGCGGGCGGTCCGCGCGACCCTCGCCGACCACGGCGTTCACGCTGCTTCGCTTGAATGTATCGCCAACGTCCGGCACCCAAACATCCGCCGTGGTTTCACCAAGCCGATCAAATATGGCCACGATACGTGCCACGCGCCCCCCGAAACAATATAGTTTGATCTCGCTGGTGGCATTCGGAAGAAACCGTTCGACAAAAATCTTCCGTTCAATGGCAGAATACGCCCATTCCACCGCGCGCTCTCCGTGGGTGCGTGTCAGAAATGAATTCGCCTTTGCCGTCATAGCATCGCGGTCTTCGGGGGGCTCGGGTAAGAAAATGTTCATTGCTGACCCGTGGTTGGCCTTTACCACAACGCCGCCCTCCAGTGCGGCGTCCGGGATTTCGCGGGCGTCTGAGCCGGCCCAAATCACCTCGGATGTCTTGACTGAAATACCATGCCTTTCAAGCCATCCTCGCACCCCAAGTTTGTCTGAAATTTCGATAAAGACAGGGCTGCGATCAATCAGCTTGCGCCACATCCATTTGTCTTCGACCGTATAAGGGTCGGCTGGGTTTGGCAGCGACTTCTTGTCGTTGTAGTTCCAATTTGCGCGGGCAAGACGGGGATTTAGCCCAATCGCGACAACGCGGACTGTTTGAACAATTGCCGCATCCAACAAGCGCGCAAACACGGCGTCCCTCCCACATGACTGTCTGGACAAACCCTTGTCGTCGACAAAAAAAGGGCCCCACAAATGCGGAGCCCTCACAGAATTATCAGAGACCTAGTCGGCCGTCAAAAGAGGTGGCTTCTTCTTCGGAGAAATCCGCTTTGTCTTGTGTTCGATGCGAAGATCCAGCTTTCCGTCCTTCACGCCGACTTTCACAATGCCGCCCTTGGCAAGTTTGCCAAACAGCAGCTCCTCGGCCAGAGGCTTTTTGATCCACTCCTGGATCACGCGACCCAACGGGCGCGCGCCCATCTTGTCGTCGTACCCTTTGTTCGCCAGCCATTCCGCCGCGGGACGCGTGAGTTCGATATGGACATTTCGGTCCATAAGTTG
>JARFRG010000126.1 GCA_029287375.1 Boseongicola sp.
AAGAGCGGCAGAAACATCAAACCGAACCGGCGCATAGTCGCAAAGCTCGACTGGTTCGCTTCATCAGGGCGTACAAGTTGATCGACCCTGGGGCGAAGCCAAGCCGACATGACGATGGCCAAGACATACGCGGCAATCAACAGGCCGAATTGGGCGTAAGCTGCAGGCGATGTTATCCAATCAAGCAGAACCGTCTGGCCCTGTTCGGCGTATCGCTCCAAAGTCTCGATCATGAGTTTCGGCCCTTTATTTCCTGCAGTCTCGGTTTCTGAAAATGACGTGTTTTCGGATTTTTTCCCATTATCCGCTTTGCGCCCGATCCCTACCTTCTAGTCATCGGGTCGGCATCGAACATCCCCGTTGTCTCTGGGCCCGATCCCCTCGGTCGCGTGGTGTACGCGTCGCGCGGCCGAGGTGGTTAAGTCGTGTGTACCAAAACGGCCAGTATTGTGTGGGGGCGCAACAGTTTCGTGCCAATGTGTGTAAATCGCATGGTCGTAAGACTGGGGGTTGGATGCCTTTCATCCAATCCCCATTTTATTTTGATCATCATCCGCTTTGAAGATGCAGCTTCATGTCCATCAGGATCTGCTGCAACGCATTTGTCTCATCCAACAGTCGGCGCGCCTCATTAAGCGAAATCACACCATCTTCAATCGAGTGATTGTACTCGCCCATCAGTGTTGCAAAGCGTTGCGACAGTTTGATCACATCGCTATTCAGGACGCCGGTCGGGTCACCGCGACTTTCGTCGTATTCAATCCCCATACCCTGAAGCTCGGCCAGTGCCTTGGTCACAAAAGGCACCGCAGCAACCCGTTCAAGGTCGAGCAAGACGTTGACCGGAATATAGCGATCCGAATTTTCCGGTGCCAACGAGGCGTACCGCCCAAGGGTTGCCTTGGATTTGCCCGACGCCTCGCACGCTCGCGCGTATCCGATATCCTTGATCAATGCTTCAGTGTGGCGTTTCAGATATTCCCCGGATGCGGCGCGCGCTTCTGGTTGCGTCGTCATGTTTTATCCCTCTTCGGCCGTCCCCGTTGCCTTGGACCCTCAATAATTCAAAGAAGCACGCTTGCCTATCGCCGAAATCACGAAACAGATTTGTCCGGTGATCAATCCGGTTCCACCAAGGTTGGAAAGTACGTCGGCACATCTCCCGGCGACCATTGCGGATACTTCAACATCATCGCAAAAAACCGATCCGACTGAAGGAACTGATCCAACCAGGATTGGAGCGCTGGCCATGCCTGTTCGTCGAACCAGGGCTTATTGATAAAGGCAAACTGGCGCACAAACGGAAGGATCGCAAAGTCAGCGAGGCAGGGTCGCCCAAATATCCACCCGTCCAGCTGTGCGTTCAGATCGTTGAGAAACTCGGACGCTTTTGCTCTTTGTTCAAGCGCATCGGTCCCCGGATATCGGTTGGCATATTTAGTCCGGTCCAGCGCCTCTTTGAACGGCCCGTCCGCCTGCTCGATCCAATCAAACCCGATCTTTGGCATATCAAGCCACCCGTTCGGATCGTTCCGTTCCAGCGCCCAAACCATGACATCCAAGCTCTCATCAATCACGCCACCGAACCACACCAGACAAGGCACAGTCTTGCTGGGAGACGCGTCCAAAAACGCTTGGGGCTTGTCACGCAAAACGACTTCCCGCAGCTCGACCTGATGACCACTCACGGCCAAGGCAAGGCGTGCGCGCATCGCATAAGGGCAACGTCGAAAGGAATAGAGAATATCGGTCATGACGGCGCAACGCTAATATACACAACCGGCGCGCACCAGTGGCCAGACGGCTTGGTGATGCTGTCAGACAAATTCGAACCAGTCTCAGTTTACTGCAAGATCGTGGAACCTATCTTGCTCATTCAACGACAATTACGGATCGTTGAACCGATCGTCGAGTTAACGTGACAATGCCTTCCAACACGCCACCTGCCTCTTTCGGGATCATGATCCGAGACAGGTCATGGGCGCCGCAGGGCGGGAACAGCAGACCGTCCGAAGGCGGCATCAACCCCGTGGCATTTGAGATCGCGGCCATCTCGATCGCCGACTTCGTTCCGTCAACAAAGGAGTTTTGCAACCGGCTGTTCATTCCGGCCATCTCTGCAATCTCGCGACTGAGGCCAAAATTATCGAACCATGTCTCTGGCGTTGAGTGGTGAAAACGCGGCAGATATCGTGTGCCCTTGCCCGCAGAAACAACCTTGAACCCGCTTGTGCGCGCCCAATCCACAAGTTCGCAGGTCAGGGCCGGTTGGTCGCCATATCCCAAAGAGTAGACAATGCCGGCCGCGCTTGCCCGTTTGGCCAGCGCCGGACCGGCAAATGCATCCGCCTCGACGTTGACCATAACGATATGTTTCCCGCCGTCGCGGGCCGCAAGAACACGGCTCACTCCAGCTTCGGGGTGGCCGGTGGCGTCGACGACAACTTCCACCTCTGCGGCGCTGAAGAGGCTCATCACATCTTCGGTCACAAAGGTCGTGCCATTCTTGGCCGCATCGGAATAAGAATTGGCCCGATAACGCTCGTCCGGCCAGCCTGAATTCTTGAGTGCAGCCCGCGCGCGTTCTACGGATAGATCGGCGACTGCCACAAGGTGCATGCCCTGTGTCGTTGGAATTTGAGTCAGAAACATCGAACCGAACTTGCCAGCTCCGATCAAGGCAACACGAACAGGATTTCCCTCTTCAGCCCGCTTCTTCATCAATGTCGCTAGGTTCACCGCTCGCTCCCTTCGGCCCAGATGCCTCGTCTATATAGACACATTAAATGAATAGAGCCGGCGCAAACGCTTCAAGACAACAGTTCACGCGATCTAGACCACTAGTTTCTTCGCTGTCTTGTCTTTCGGTGGGAAGCGTCGTCGCTCATTCGAGCAACTTCGCATGGCCATTAAGCACAATTCCCAAACACTCATTTGCGGGCGCTTTGGGAAGGTCAACTAATTCATGTCACAATCCCTCCCGCAATAGTCGCTGGAGTATTTGACATGCTCGATCTGAAACTCAAGATTCTGAACGCGGCCCCAGCATCTCATCCCCGCATCCGTTTTCGCGACGTGTTCGACACCATTCGCGCCCTGCGTTACATTTGCATCGCCAACATCCCGCCGCTAGGCCCTTACTATGCGCAATGATCCCTATTCTATCCCAGAAGCATCGTTAAAACGTGGCCTAGGCCATAGTCTCTGCGCATCCCAAAGTAAGATAGTGGGCCTTTTCAAACCCTTGCAAGCAACTGGTGTTCCTCTTGGCGGCATTGGAACTGGAGGTATTACCCGCGCCTCTGACGGACGTTTCAGCCGGTGGACGCTAAAGGCCGGGAGCGTGGCAAAGTTCGCAATGCCTGCGAACGGGTTTATTCTCCGTACGCGTTCAGACAATGGCACCCCAAGTGCGGTCGCCCTCCAGCCAGCGCCAGACACCGAAGAGCTTCGTGCATTCAGCTACGAGCAAGAGGCTCCAGAATGGGGCGGGTTGTTCCCTTTCGCCTGGCACCGCCACGGGGAATTCAATGGCATTGAAGCGGAATGTCAGTCTTTTTCGCCGATTATCCCGGGCGATTTTGCCAGCGCGGTTCTGCCTGTTGCCGTTTTCAATTGGCGCCTTACGAACAACAGCGCGCAACCGGCGGACGTATCTCTTGCCTTCACTTTCGCCAACCTCAGTGGCTGGTTCGCCGACTTCACCGAAAACCGACCTCGAAGGGTCGCCGCGGGTTGCTTCAATCGACCGTTTGAGCTTGAGAACGGGACGGGTGTGATCCTTGATCGTCGGGAGGTGTCGAACCCGCCACCTGAGGGGACAGGTGAATGGGCGGTCAGTATCTCTGCCGACACTGATGCGGAATACGGACGTACCCTATGCTTTGACGGAACCGGCATCGGCGCTGAGTTTTGGAAACCGTTTGTCGAAACCGGAGACGCGCCCAATCTTGGTCAAGGATGGGTGTCCGAAAGCGGATTTCGGGAGACCCCGCCTAGCCATCCCACCGCCGCCGTTTCAGCGCGCATCAGACTTGCGCCCGGCGAAAGCAAAACCATTCGCGCAACACTGACCTGGGACATGCCAGTGATTACTTTCGAGCAGGGTCGACGATGGTACCGAGCACATACCGATACTTGGGGCACTAGCGGACGCAACGCTGCCAGGCTGACCCGGCACGCCTATCGCAACGCCTCAGATTGGGAGCGCCGCATCGCGGAATGGCACGACGTGACGCGCAAGCAACTTGGCGACGCACCGCATCAATCCGGAATGGCGATCAACGAGTCCTATTTCCTCGTCGATGGTCTGACAGTAGCAACGTCCGCAAACGGCTCACCTGACGGGCGCCCACATTTCGGCATGATCGAATGTCACGACTACGCCCTCTACAACACGATGGACCTTTGGATTTACGCCGCCGAGGCAGTTGGCCAGTTTTTCCCGGAGCTCGCCGCAAGTGTGGCCCACGATTACGCCGATCTCCTGTTGCGAGACGACCAGATGCAAAGGCGACACAGGTGGGACGCAAATCTTTTCCCTCTCAACCCAAGAGGCGCTTGTCCGCATGACCTTGGCGGTCCGGGCGAGGACCCCTTTGTTGTTCCCAATTCCTACACCTATCGCGACAGTACCTTGTGGAAGGACCTGAACTGCGACCTCGTGCTGTGCATTTTTCGCGAAGGCGCAACGATGGGGCTCGACTGGCGCCGGGCTCATTTCGCAGCCGTCAAAGCGGCAATCGACCACCTGCAACAATTCGACACAGACGGCGACGGTCTGATTGAAAACGACGGAACGCCAGACCAAACTTTCGACAACATCCCCATGACCGGCCCCTCAAGCTATTGCGGCGGTCTCTGGATTGCGGCGCTCCTTGCCGGAGCGGAGCTCGCGACCGAAGCGGGAGAAACCGCGTTATCAAAGAAGTGGCGCGACCAAGCCCAATCAGCAAAGGGAGCATTCAACACGCGTCTCTTCAACGGCGCGTGGTTCCGTGTCGATACCGACGGAATGTTCTCTGAAGCCTGCTTCATAGAACAACTCTTCGGGCCGTTCCTTGCGCGCCGCCTCGGCCTCGGGGACATCGTATCGGAAGAGCACGCAAGATCCGCCTTGCTCGAGATCTACCGCCAGAACTTCATAGAAGCCGGCTCCGGCGAAGGCGCCGTTTCACTTACCGGGCTGTCTGAAGCGGCCCTGTCCAAGCTCCCCCACAGTGACGACCCGACCTTTCAAACGGCGGAGATCCAACCTGGTTTCAATTTTAGCTTCGCCGCCCAGCTCAACTCGTGGCAATTGCACGAAGAAGCGGATCACCTTCGCAAGGCCCTCTACCACCAGCTCTACGGAGTTCGGAACCTCGTCTTCCAAACACCCGCGGCCTTCGACAAGAACTCAAAAACCTGCCGCGCCATATTGAATATGCGCCCGATGGCGGCGTGGTGGATTGCCGATCCAACAATGCGCAAACGTGGCATTTGACGGCGCGTCACACCAGATTTGGCGGGGCGGGCTCTCCATCTGAAATCAAAGTCAACTTGCTCTGGCCGTTCAACCTTGATTCAACAAATCTTTCGCAACTACCACGCTGGAGACTTCGCAGATTGTTGCACAAGACCAGAGCGTTGGCTCATGTTGGTGTTTTCCATCTTGCCAACCACAACACCGAGGTGGCGCTCTTGGTATTAGGGTCGCCACCGGATATGAGCGCCGTCCAGGAAAACAGTCAGCGGAGACGATTTGGCGTCGGCGCTTGTGCCGACATGGCCAGCCTCGGTCGATTCAAGCGTCTCGGCAATACGCGCCAAACGATTGCGGACTGTCGTGTTCGACCGACGCGCACCAGGCAGAAAGGTTTCCATTAGCCGAGCTGCTTCAAGAAACGAAAGCCGCCATCCGAACTCTGCCTGCAGACGCTGCAGTTCAGGTGTCGCGCGCTCCGGGAACTGTTCGGCAAGCGATGATTGCGGGACAGAGTGCGCGACACGAGTGGTGGCATCGCAGGGGCATTGGCGAAGCCGAGGCGCCCTTACGCGAGATCGGCCGTACAGCGTGTCTAGACAGCGGCCGCTACCATCATGGATCGGGCGCGACTACCTCGACGGCGGATCAGTGGCATCACCAAACCGCGAAACAGAAGCTATGAAAGACGGCTCTGACGCGGTATCTGAATGGCCACTGCTCAACGCCATGTCGAACGTGACGCGGGGTGCGACATGGGTATCACTGTACCCTGGCGGCGGTGTCGGCATGGGCTTTTCGCAGAATTCGGGCATGGTCATCTGCTGTGATGGAACCGATGATGCAGACCGGCGGATTGCGAACGTCTTATGGAATGATCCTGCCACAGGTGTGATGCGTCACGCAGGTGCCGGATATTATGATGCGCTGGACTGCGCGCGTGAGATTCGCCTGAATTTGCCAGGTATTCTGGGTCGCTGAGAAAGAGGGATGCCTAAGTGTTTTGAACAAAGCCAGTTACATTGCATGGTTGCTTTAAAGCATCTTTGCCGCGAACACGACCAAACCATCGCCACGACGCAGTTGGCCGAAGAGACCCGCAACGACATTACAATCCCCGAGAGGCGACGCCCATGACCCATCCACTTCTTACCCAAGACCACATCGACGCCTACGCTCATGACGGTGTTGTGTTGATCAAGGGGCTATTCAAAGATCAGGTCGATCTGCTGCGCGACGGTGTCGCACGCAACATGGCCGAGCCCGGGCCATTCGCTGCAGAAAACCTCAAAGAAGGCGAAGGTGGGCGGTTTTTTGACGACTATTGCAACTGGACCCGTATCCCGGAATTCGAACAGGCGATCAAAGCCTCACCTGCAGCAGAGGTTGCGTCAGAGTTAATGAGATCAAGGACCGTCCAGATGTTCCATGATCACGTATTGGTCAAGGAGCCCGGCACGTCGAAGGCGACACCATGGCATCAGGACAGCCCCTATTATTTTGTCGAAGGCGAACAGACCGTCAGCTTTTGGTCACCGCTGGATCCTGTGCGGAAAGCATCGCTGCGCTGCGTCGCCGGTTCGCACCGGTGGGAAAAGCCCGTCCTGCCGACGCGCTGGTTGGCCGAAACCAGCTTTTATCCCAATGAAGCTGATTACATGCAGGTCCCTAATCCAGACGCCGAAGGCATGGAAATCCGCGAATATGAGATGGAACCGGGAGATGCCGTGGCATTCAACTACAGAACGCTGCACGGCGCACGTGGCAATGATAGCGCTACGCGCCGCCGCGCGTTTTCTCTGCGTCTGCTGGGCGACGATGCCCGCTACGTCGAGCGCCCCGGACGGACGTCGCCACCGTTCCCCGGCCACGACATGAAGCCGGGCCAACGCCTTCGCGAAGATTGGTTTCCCATGTTGTTGGGCACAGCAGAATAACTATTGCGAAACTATCATATCTAAATTGCTGCACTCTCAAACTGAACAGCACGCAAGGTCGGTTACATTAACTCGGAACTATCTATCGCAATGAACTTTTCTGTGTTGGACCGAGGACCAAAGTGCCAGTCCGATAATCGCCGCACCACCAAGTCCGGTCAGTACTTCCGGCACGTGGACGACGGATTGCGCATACATGATAATTGACAAGATCAGAATTGCGTAGAAGGCCCCGTGCTCGAGATAAAGGTAATGAGCCAGTGAACCCTTGTGAACGAGCATTATCGTCATTGATCGCACATACATCGTTCCGACACCCAGACCAATTGCAATCACCAGCATGTTCTGCGTCAACGCAAAGGCCCCGATCACCCCATCAAAGGAAAAGCTCGCGTCGAGAACTTCGAGATAAAGAAATGCGCCCAATCCGCCTTTGGACCCTGCCGAAAGAGCCGCGCTGCGATTGTCCAGCATGGTTCCAAGGCCCTCGACCGCCAGAAATACGAGAAGGCCCCAAAGTGCAGCCGTGATGAATCCCAACCGTTCGGCGGCATCTACCTGCGAACCAAATCCCAGCACCAGAGCGATCACGAGAGCGATCTCTGCTCCTCGCACGCTCGAAACCCGAGACACTCTGGTTTCGATGAAGTGAACCCAATGCACGTCCTTCTCGTGATCGAAGAAGAAACTGAGAGCCGCCATCATGAGGAACGTTCCGCCGAAGGCAGCTATTCCAAGATGCGCGTTTTTCATGATCTCCGCATATCGTCCGGGATCGGCCAGCGCCAACCGGAGCGCCGCGATTGGATCGATCCTTGCGGCGATGGACACGATAACCAGCGGAAAAAGAATGCGCATTCCGAACACGGCGATCAATATGCCCCACGTCAGAAACCGTTCCTGCCACAATGGATCCATTGTCTTGAGCTTATTGGCGTTGACGATCGCATTGTCTAAGGAAAGCGATATTTCCAATACAATCAGGACGCAAACGACAAAGAAGACCGCCAACGTGCCACCCGGCGTTCCGGTGGTCGCCCAGCCCAGCCAAAGGCCCAAGGCCATCCCGATTGCCGTAACAATAAATGCCCAGCGAAAATAGGAGTGATTGCGCATCAGAACAGACGCACTTCCCGATCGACAACATTGAAACTCGCGCCAAGTCCTTGGGACAATTCAGCAGTCTGAAGAGACTTGCGAGCCGTTCTAATGAATACCAGATGGCGCATTTTCTGCCGTTCTGGAAGTCGGACGGCTGGCAGTTTTCAATTGCGAATGCGAGGTACTCGATAGCACCTTTGGAAAGGCCAAGCGCAATCCTCGCTCGCCGCAGAAGCTGTTTCAGTTGGTAGGGTGTGATGTCGGAAGGAAGTCCTTCGTGAGTTAGCCGGACGCTCATGCGGCACCACCTTGTAGCATCTTGCCACCTGGATTGTCAGTTGATTTTGCAGCGCCTTTTAGAGTAGCATCTCTGAGAAAGCTGGAGGCTTTTACTTTAGATTTGATCCCGGTTTCGGTTGCCGCCGAACCGGGATTTTTCTGTCTATGGAGTCGCTCGCATTCTTTGCTCCACAATGCCCACTGTACGGGTTTTGTACGGGTGTTCTTTACATGTTCTCGTATATGAATCGCATAATCCTGCATAATCCTGCAACTCGAATTGCAGAAAGGTCTGTAAGATACTGTACTCATTGGCAGGTTTGGTGACCCCGGCAGGATTCGAACCTGCAACCTGCCCCTTAGGAGGGGGCTGCTCTATCCAGTTGAGCCACGGGGCCGTTTCCCCCTTGTCCCGATTTCGTGATCTCTTCGCAAGTCCTCGCAACATGCAAAATCCAGACGTGACAATTCCCGTAGGATCGGAGAGGTTAGCGTTAACAACGCAATAGGGTCGCTGGACACCGCCAAGAACAGCGTGAGATAAACGAATGACCGACAAAAAGATTATTCCCATGTCAGACGACATCGAAATCCCACCAAGGCGGCCTCTTACGCTGCGAGACGTCTCCGAAGCTTCCGGTGTCAGCGAAATGACCGTCAGCCGCGTTTTGCGAAACCGCGGCGATGTTTCCGCTACGACACGCGAAAAAGTGCTCAAGGCAGCAAAGGCGCTTGGATATGTTCCCAACAAAATCGCCGGAGCATTGGCATCCAGCCGCGTAAACCTCGTTGCCGTTATCATCCCAAGCATGTCGAATATGGTCTTTCCCGAGGTCATGACCGGAATTTCCGAAGTCCTTGACGACACGCCCTTGCAGCCTGTCGTCGGCGTTACAAATTATCTTCCTGAAAAGGAAGAAGAAGTCCTGTTCGAAATGCTGTCGTGGCGGCCATCCGGCGTCATAATTGCGGGCCTGGAACACTCCGATGCGTCCCGCGCGATGCTCCGCGCGGCGGGTGTTCCGGTTGTCGAAATTATGGATGTCGACGGGGAACCGATCGACGCGGTGGTCGGGATTAGCCACCGACGCGCTGGCCGCGAGATGGCACGCGCCATCGTTAAGTCAGGCTATCAAAATATTGGATTTCTTGGGACCAAGATGCCGCTCGACCACCGCGCCCGCAAGCGTTTCGAGGGCTTCACCGAAGCCTTGGCAAAGGAGGGTGTCGAGGTCATGGATCAAGAGTTCTACTCTGGTGGCTCTGCTCTTGCGAAGGGCCGCGAAATGACCGACACGATCTTGAAGAGATCAGAAGATCTTGATTTTCTTTATTATTCTAATGATATGATCGGGGCTGGCGGTCTCCTTTATTGTCTTGAAAAAGGGATCGATGTTCCGGGCAGGATAGGTCTCGCAGGCTTCAACGGTGTTGAGCTTCTTGATGGCTTGCCGCGCAAACTCGCGACCATGGATTCAGGGCGCAGAGAAATCGGCCGGGAAGCCGCCCGGATCATCGCAGGACGTAGTGACGGCAGCATCACCGAAGGCGGCCAAAGGGTCGAACTCACGCCCAAGCTCGAGCCCGGCATGACGTTACGCCGGTATCGCTAGGTCGATAAAACTCTTCGAAAACTCTCTAAATTTAGGCCGATCACATTAAGCGATTGGCAAGGTCCAAAAGGCACCCTGACCCTGTTGCGCTAGGTCGGGGGCCGCTGGCGCATCCTGGACGGTTTTGACCGAATTGGGGTGAGATATGGACTGTGACAATGACGCGCCTAGGCGCAAGAAAACCGCGCGCTCAATTGGGGGTATGCAACGCCGACGAATTGGGCGCGCAGCGGCCGACGGATCAGCGAGGTGCAGATGATGTCATATATCCGCACCGATCTCACGGAAATGATCGAGGGTCACCAACCCCTTGAGCATGCCCATCCAGCCGGAACTGATCCCGGCAGTCTTAGCAGCGAATTGCCAGTGTATTCGATTGATGAAATCGCCAACCAGCTCACCAATGACTTTTGGGGCGGCACCACTTACTCGTTCGATGTTTCAACCGGGGATGCACTGACTGTCGATCTGTCAGCACTGGCCGAGAACGGTCAAAACATGGCCCGTATCGCACTCGAAGCATGGAGCGAGGTCACCGGTCTCGCTTTTCTTGAAAGGACTGACGCCCAACTGACGCCAAGCGCACTTATTTATGAAACTGTCGACGCCGCTTCGGGCACTTTTACGGCCTATAGTATGAGTGTCGGAGAAAATTTTGAGGGCAGCCTGTCCGGTGGTGCGGACCGGGACGCGATTGCTGTTTCCCTCGTGGCCGGACAAAGCATCACAATCGCACTCGACGGCGATGACCGCACTGGAAACGCGCTTGCCGACCCTTTCCTTCGGCTTCGCGACGACACTGGCACGCTGATTTTCGAAAACGATGATGCGAATGGCGTCAACAGCATGCTGTCCTTCCAGGCCCCGACAAGCGGTACCTACTACATTCAGGCCGGTGCCTATCTCGACGGATTTCTGGGCGACTACACACTTTCTGTTCGCGAGACCATATCGCCCGCCGACATCACATTTCAGGACGCCGCCGCCGGTGCCTATGCCCAATTCTGGACGTCCGGCACGACGATCACGCGGACCACAATCAACATAGATGAAACCTGGGCCGGCGGCTCCGACCGATTGGACGGTTACTTCTATCAAACGTATCTGCATGAAATCGGCCATGCCCTCGGCCTCGGTCACGCTGGAGATTACAACGGCAGTGCGGACTTTGGCACCGACAACACCTATCTGAACGACAGCTGGCAAGCTTCGGTGATGTCCTATTTTCATCAAACCGAGAATACTTGGCTGGATGCGAGCTTTGCTTACGCAATCACGCCTCAGGTTGCTGACATTGTCGCCGTCCAAAACCTCTATGGAACTGCCGAAAACCGCACCGGCGATGACACCTATGGCCACAACGCAAACACAGGTGGGTATCTTGATGGCGCATTATCCCTGTCAAATCCCGTGACTTTCACAGTTTTTGACACTGGCGGGGCTGATGTATTCGATTTTTCAGAGTTCAGCGCAAATCAGACAATGGACCTCCGCGAGGAAGCCTACTCTGATCTTGCCGGTCTCACCGGAAATATTGGTATCGCGCGCGGCACAATCATTGAATACGGGCTGACCGGCAACGGCGACGACGCCATCTTCGGCAACGCAAGTAACAATGGTCTATCAGCAGGTGACGGCGCCGATGTAGTCAGCGGTGACGACGGCAATGACGCAATCCGGGGGCAAGAAGGCGATGACACAATCGCGGGCAACAACGGACGAGACATTGTCGAAGCTGGCAACGGAAACGACGCCGTTTTGGGCGGCAACGACGGTGATCTGCTGATCGGCGATGACATTACATTCGCTCAACTGATTGAACTTTTCCCAACCTGGACACCCGAAGTCGACTCCCAGGCACTTTTTGATGGCGGCGATCTGCTCGCCGTTTGGGACGACATCATGGACGATGTCTTTGGTTTCGCCTGAAAGTGCCGTGATCAGGCAATGTCGTCGCCAAAGATCAAATCGCCACCGCTTCCACCATCAATCAAGTCATCGCCAATACCGCCAGTGATGAGATCGCCCCCGGCATTGCCCTCCAAGCTGTCATCGCCTGTTCCTCCATTCAGCGTGTCCGCTCCATCACCCCCAAAAAGCAAATCGAACCCGGCCTGGCCAGAAATCAGATCATCCCCCCCCATCCCCGAGATCGTATCGTCTCCTGAGTTTCCATTCAGGACGTCATTCTCGGCACCACCAACAAGTTCCTGATGCACAGCTAACAAAGGTGGCCGGTCCACATTCAAGATGTCTCCATTTGCGAAATCGCCCGCCCCGAGCGTTCCACCGTCCTCGGTATGAATGGATATCGTCTCGTCTCGGAACGTGAGGGTCGCGCCGTTTGTAGTGCCAGTTATTGTCAACTGGCTCAGGTCGTAGAGAAAATCAAATGCCGACAGATCCAGCCGATCAGTCCCCGCCTCAAAATCAAGGATCGAGTCCGTTAATCCATCGGCGGCAAAAACGAAAAGATCTGCTCCAGGACCTCCCGTCATTATATCGGACCCATTGCCGTCAAAAAGGATGTCATCGCCGTCGCCGCCCGCCAGTTCGTCGGCCATATCGGAACCAATGACTTGGTCATTCAGATTGGACCCAACCACTGCCGGGCCAGCGCCAACCAAGACCGATCCAAGCATCGAGAGATCGTAGCTCAAGCGGGTCAATCCGGCTTCCCACGCCGATCCTGCAAAAATCTGAAGTGCGCCTCCGGCCGCTGTCATCGTGAGGGCTGAAACGCGATACAAAGTGGTCGCGGGTTCGTCCATAATTGACGCGAGGTGGATTATGCGACCTCCGGGCAACATTGTAAAAAGAGAAACACCACCGTCTGCCCCCCCCGCCGCGACAAAAGCAAAATCTCCAACAGTCGTTGTCGCAAGCGAGGACGCCGCCTGAAATTGGGTGTCCGCAGAATCCAAAACATGGTCCGCCATCCACATTGTCCCGCCCTCCGAAACCCGTAGCGTTGAAAGCGAAGACGACCCCGATCCGGCAACCACAAGATAGGTGTCACCCAACTGTCGCACGGCCTCAATCGCGGATGGCATGCCAATCGGTAGCCCGTCCAAAGTCCCGAAACTATCCGACGCCAACAAGACACCCAAAGCCGAGACCTCAACAAGCGTCACCCCGTTTTCAGTTGCAGACACCGCCGCTATGAAATCGCCGTCCGGCATTGTTATTTTTGCCGTCCCGACAACATCCGCGAGAAAAACGGTCGCGTCATCATCCAGCCCACTGACCCAAGTGTATCCGACCTCATCCACCACGAATGTATCCAGTCCACCCATGTCGATGCGCCCCGAAATAAGGACGTTTGCAAACGAAACAGGCGCCACCATTGTGCCGAGATTCGGCTGTGAGGTCTGCGCCCCAAGAGAGCCATCTTCATCGATCAACACGAATTGACCCGAATTTTCCGACATACCCGCCAATGCTATGCTGCTGCCGATCAACCCCAAAGCTGGATCGCTACCAACGACAAAGCTGCCGGAAACGGCTATCGATTGTACCGGGGTAAGCAGACCGCTCGCGCTGACAGTGGCTTCGCTCAATGCGCCATCGGTCCGCGACAAAACATAGAGAACCGTGCGGCCGCCAATGTCAGCATAGAGCAGATCGCTTGGCCCCCAGTCGAGACCAAGATCCGCTCCTGTTAATACTTGATCAACTACAAGCACCGGCACTTAAAGGCTCCCCAAAAAAACGGAGCATTGGCACTTTGCACCATACCCCGGGAGACTTTTGCGCAATCTTGGTTAAAAAATAGTTCGCGGCACCGTATCTGGCGCTATGCGATAATTTCAAATTTGGTGACGTCGACCATTCCGCGATCAGTAATTTTCAACGCTGGGATAACCGGCAAAGCCAAGAACGCCAGCTGCAGGAACGGCTCTTCCAATGCCACGCCCAATGACGCTGCGGCATTGCGAAGCTTTACAAGTTGATCACGGACAGCCTCAAAAGGCTCAAGGCTCATCAGTCCGGCAACTGGCAAAGCAAGCTCAGCAAGAACTTTGCCGTCACGCACAACAACAAATCCGCCTTCAAGGCTGCTCAGATGGTTGGATGCAACAGCCATATCGCCGTAGTCGACCCCCACGCAGGCGATATTGTGATGGTCGTGGCAAACGGTTGACGCGATTGCCCCTGCCTGCATTCCAAAACCCCGCACGAACCCCGTTGCGATATTGCCATTCTTTCCGTGCCGTTCCACCACAGCGATGCGTACGAGATCACGACTGGGATCCGGTCGTTTGTCCCCATCTGATATTTCGATGGTTTCAACCAGATGTTCGGTCAAGATTTTGCCTTCGAGGATGCCGATGACATCTGTTTGCTCACGGTTTCCGGTCGTTCGAAAATCCGACGTCACAACTCGGGGCGCATTAACCGATTTGCGCCCTACAACTGCGACCGCCCCGCGCCGCTCAAAGGCGGTATCGTCGGCCAGTTGTCCGGCGCAGAAAACCATCTGGGCGCGGCAGCTCTCCAAGTCGTCCAAGACAACGATATCTGCGCGCAGCCCGGGCGCGATTAGCCCCCGATCTTTAAGACCAAATGCTTCGGCCGCCGACAAACTAGCCGCGCGATACGCAGCAAGCGGCGCAGTTCCCAAAGCAATTAGCCTGCGTATCATGTAATCAAGATGACCGTACTCTGCGATATCCAGCGGATTCCGGTCGTCCGTACACAGGCACATATAGGGCGAAGTGCGCTCGGTCAGTAATGGTTGCAAGGCTTCAAGATCTTTAGATACCGACCCCTCGCGGATCAGGACTCGCATTCCTTTTTGTAGCTTCTCTTTCGCCTCGGCCGCACTTGTGGCTTCGTGTTCTGTCCGAATACCTGCGGCAACATACGCATTTAGATCGCGCCCCGTCAAAAGTGGGCAGTGACCGTCAATATGCGCGCCCTCGAACAGTCGAATTTTCTCCATCGCAACTGGATCACAATGGATCACGCCCGTATAATTCATAAATTCTGCCAAACCGATACCAGATGGATGCCCGCGCAAAGCAGCTAAGTCGTTGGCCCCCAGACGCGCGCCCGAGGTCTCCATCTCTGTGGACGGTACGCACGAAGATAGCTGAACACGGATGTCCATAAGCGTGTGTTCCGAAGCGCGTTGGAAATAGCGAACTCCTTCGGTACCGATCACATTTGCAATCTCATGCGGATCACAGATAGCCGTCGTGATCCCACGCGGGGTCACGCAACGATCAAACTCAAGCGGCGTGATAAGCGAGCTTTCGATATGCAAGTGCGTGTCAATAAATCCGGGTACCAATACACGTCCCGAAACATCAACTTCGCGCGTTCCAGAGTATGTTTCGCCAACCCCAACGATCATGTCTCCCGAAATGGCGACATCGCCCGAAATCATATCACCAGTGACAAGGTCAAAAACGCGGCCACCTTTCAGAACCAGATCAGCATCTAAATCTCCGCGCCCCATGGCGATGCGGGTTTCTATTGGTTGACGATTGGTCATTGAAAAACACCTCTCAATTCTAGGAACATCCAATCAGACGCCGCGGGAAACAACCAGACCGCGGGGGGAAAAGGTGTTTACTCGCACGCCGACGCTCCTCCGCAAGTCGCGCAATTCCGGCGAGATTTCCAAATTTTTCTTCGGCGAGGCCGTTGGTTCTTTTGCAAATCACGCAGCCTGCCACAGTAATTTTATATCAGCTAAACGCGTTTTGGAAATTGAAGTCGGGCGTGTTAGGACTTCCGCTTGCGCCTCTCGGACCAATACCTTTCCGATTTCAAAGGCGAAAAGTTGTTCCACGCCTTAAGCGAGCTGCCGTCAAATCTGTTTTAGGAAACTCTCCAAGAAACATTTAAAAAGCGCTCGATCCCCAATTGCCTGCTACAGGCTCTGACTGCGCGCGGAATGGTTGGAAATATCGAAAAATGGCTCCGTGCTTGACGGCATGGAGACTGCTCCGGTGTCGCACCAACGGACTGGCACACAGGCCAAACCTGTCTTCGGACCGACCTCACAACTGCGCGGCTTGGCAAAATCCAGCAGAGTTCTGATGTGCAAATCGATTTCTCTGAAGCGATAGTCCAGGCCTAGAAAAGAGGTACGGAACCAGAGCCTTTCGATCTTGCATGCGCAGTTGCCTGACAGGATGCGCACCCCCAAAAACTCTGTATTGCTTTGCGAAAAAGGCCCTTAGCCAGCGTGCAGCCGAACCACTTTGACGTCGTCAGCCGACAATTGGTGAATCGGCACGGTAAAGTAGAAGGTGGTGTTTCTGGCTTTAGGGTCACTCACGACATTAACGCGCCCCCCCCATCTCGCCACGGTGCGCGCAACAAATGACAGGCCAAGACCAGTTCCACCGCCATGATCTCGAGACTTGAGAGTACGAAATGGCTGGAAAATTGTCTCAAGATAGGGCACCTCGATTCCGGGACCGTCGTCAGTCACAGAAAAGTTCGCCTCGCCACTTCCCACCTCGCATCCGATTGCAATGACCCCGTGGCGACGGTCATGATGCTTGGCGGCATTGGAAATAAGGTTTCGAAGCACGATGTCAAAACCAACTGGGTCGGCAAACAATGTCGGCAGCGCCATCGGTTTTGTTACGACGAAGCCAGCGGGGAGGTTGCTCAAGTCGATGATCGATTCCAATCGTGATGCAGGATCGAATTCGCGCGCAGAGTTTTTCTCGTCGGAACTAGAATAGGCGAGCAAATCCGCAATCAAAACGCTTTGGCGTTCAATCAGCCGATCAATGAGTTCGAAATTCTCAATCGTCTCGCCGTCCAGCTTAATGTCGAGGTTTCCTATGTCTTCCAGAATCCATTTGTGAAGATTGCGGATGTTTCGAAGCGGCCCGGCAAGGTCATGTGCGGCGACGTGGCTGAACTCGCTCAATTGCCGGTTCGCATCGCGCAACCTGTCCGAGTTCGCCTTTAGCTCCTCATGCGCGGTCGTCAGAGCCGTGACGTCAGTCGCAATTATTCCGAATTGCCCTGACGGCAGCAATGCACTGCGGGTCTTAAGGGTGCGTCCATCTGATGTCACGGTCACGGATGTCGTTTCACCCCCTGCCCTTAGTTCCGCAATTTGTTGATCCGCCATCGCTTCGGACTCTTCGAGATCTTGGTCCTCTGCTGCCGAATATGCCCGAAGCGGCCTTGCAATCAGTTCTTTGAGGTTCGTGCCTTTCTGCAGCAATGGAAGATGCCGTGGGTAGTTTTTGACGTAGGCATCGTTCCACCAAACTGGACGCATCTCTTTATCCGCTATCATTAGCGTCGCCCCTGTGGCGTTCAGCACTTCGTGCAGCAAATTGGCGCGATTGGTTGCCGCCTGCGCCCGTTTACGAACGCCGTAGTGCAGCCAGAACCAGTACAAAAGAACCAAGAGAATCGCTCCTCCAGCAAGAAACGCCGCGAGACTTTCTCGATAGGTGAATGGGTCTTGTTCCGGTCGAAACCAATCATCGTATAGAGCTTTGACATGACCTTTCGACTGCGCATTCCAAATGGCCCGATTAAAGTCTTCTCGCAATTTGTTTTGTGAGCGATCCGTCAAGAATCCGGCTGCAGACTGGCTCAACGCCAAGGGCGATTCACCGACCCGGCTTCCAAGTCCGGCCCGTCGGAAATTGTAAAGAAGCGATGCCTCTGGACCCAAGATTGCCTCGACTTCCCCTGTCAGAAACGGCAAGAGCATTTCGTTTGTACTCGCCAGCGGGACGGTGATCGCACCATCGACAGCTTCGATAAGTCGATTTCCTTGAGAACCCGCCGACACACCCACTCGGACACCGTCAAGATCGGACAAACTCAAGACGGGTGGGCTGCCTTTTGGAACGAAAACGACAAACGAAAAAGTATGAATCGTGTCTGTGAATTCTCCAAATACTTCACGTTGTGCGTTTACACTCAAGGGCGTTGTTGCGTCGATCAAACCTGCATCCAGGCTTTCCAAGAGTTGTGCCGGATTATCATGCGGGACAAATTGGATTATATATCCAAGCGGCTCCAAGAGCAGACGGATCAGCTCAACTGTATAGCCTTCGGCGATCCCGGCGCTTGATGTCCAGGAGTAAGGTGCGAACTGGGTGTATCCGATCCTTACTTTGGTTCCGTCAGCTTCCGAGGGTGCCGCGCAGTCCTCGGTATTACACGAGGACTGCGACTGGGGATGCCCATGCATAGGCATCAGTATTGCAAAAGCGAGAACGGCATTTCGCAAAGCGCGTTGGAACCTTTGAGACACCGTTGAGCACTCCTCTGAGATGATCAAATGGTCTCGGAAAATGACTAACGAACACCTAACTCAAAGCCGCGTCATCCCGCTCAGCGACCACGGGCACCTCCCAAAGTCCATAATACATCACGCTCCCATGGAATTTTTTCTTTCCTCACGATTTGACTAAGATTTTCGACTAATCAAACAAGGCGTCTTCTATGCGCATTTTCCACCTCGCGTAACGACATACCCCTGATCAGATGTGCGCTTTGTGCTCGATACAAACTTTGCGTGCTTTCAAAATCGGACCTCTTGATTTGCTCCAACGAAGCGTCCGCGACGAATGCCGAGAGGCTCAGAACAAATGTAGAAACATTCTTCAATACCCGCCAATTCCGCAAACCGGCACACCGATAGGGTTCGTGGGAATGAACGACGGTTGATCTCACCGTTGGGGCCGGTTTGGCCCTTATCGGCGCTTCAGGGTCGATCATCAATTGTGCAACGCTGCCTGCGGTTGGTCCGGTAACTGTTGCACTGACCGCTGAGGTTCCCACACTGAATGACAGCGAAGGCACAGATCAAGACGTTTACGCCCTGTCCGCAAGCTACGAACGCCTCAACATGCTGGCCCGAAACAGCAAAGCCACATATTCCCGATTTATGGCAACTACGATATCTCACCCTAACTGACCCTTGGTGCCAAATACGGCTTCCGAACCTCTGAAATCGCGGCACGCCGCGCCTATCGCCACATGAGCAACCGCCTGAAAGTCGGCGTTGGTTATGAATGGGGCAAAGTCAGCGACGGCCTCGCCGATATCGACTATCTCGGGCAGGGTGCCTTCCTCTATATCGTTGCCAAGTTCTGGCATTTGGGCCGCTCAGAATGCGCGCGCTTTCCAAGCAGAGTGAATTGGGGCAGCGCCTGAGATAAACTTCGGTGCTTCCAAAAACGGATTCGCAAACCGGACAGGCGCACATATGCGCAACTGCACCCCTATCAAGCCATTGCGGGCAGCGATGGATTTCCACCGGCGCGGGCGAACCCAATCCCGCAATCCATTGATATATAAGGATAGAGTGGTGAGCCGTGCAGGATTCGAACCTGCGACCCGCTGATTAAAAGTCAGCTGCTCTACCAACTGAGCTAACGGCCCACTCGGGGGCCGGACGTAAACGGCACTAACGGGTGCGTCAAGGGCAAATAGACCACGTTCCCTCCGGGCCACTTGCCCCACGCCTTGACACAAACAGCCTTGACCGCACAGGTTGGGCGCTTACCCCCGGCCGGATAGGAAATCCATGCGTAAATTGTTCCTCGCCACAGCGTTGATGCTGGGGCTCGCAGCCTGCGGGACATCCCAAAATGGCATCCTCGTCAGCCCAGAGGCCGAGTCCGTCGGTGGCAACCTCTTCATCGAAACGCTCGAAGACGGGGGCCAGGTTCTTGTGCTCGACGGAGAGATCACGCCCGAAACCTCGTTTACCTTTCAAGTCCTTATCGAAAATGCCGAAATCGAAGGCCTGATTATCGCTCAAAGCCCCGGTGGCAACCTTTTGGCGGCCCATCAGATCGGGCGGGCCATCCAAGCCAACAAAATCAACACCGCCGTCCTCGTCAGCTGCCGCTCAGCCTGTGTCGATGTATTCATCGCCGGGCGCGAGCGCGCGATCTCTACCGATGCCGAACTCGGTCTCCACTCGGCCTCAGATCGCGAATTTGGCCTCTCGGTCGACCGTCCCTATTGGGACAGCTTTGGATTGGGCGCCGTCAACGAAGCCGCCTATACCGTGCCTTTCGGTGCAATCTGGATTGTCACTGCCGAACGCGCCAAAGAACTTCGCCTTGCGACTGAAATCCTGAGTTAATCGGACCTGCGCCTTTCCAGACGGTAAAAGCGGGCGTATATGGCGCGCGATGACAAACGTAACGCACACATCCGGCCTGCCGTTCATGAAAATGCACGGACTTGGCAACGACTTCGTCGTAATCGACCGTCGAAATGGCGGGCCGCACGTGACAGCTGCGCTTGCCCAAGCGCTTGGCGACCGGCATCGCGGTGTCGGATTTGACCAGCTTGCCGTGATCACTCTCGGTTCCGGCGCCGACGCCGACCTGACATTCTACAATGCTGACGGGTCGCTGTCCGCAGCCTGTGGGAACGCCACACGTTGTATCGCGCGCCACATCATGGACGAAACCGGCGCGACATCGGTGACCTTGCGCACCGAACGCGGGGTGCTGCCGTGCCAGGACGCAGACAACGGAATGACCACCGTGAACATGGGAACGCCCCTGACAGACTGGCAATCTATCCCACTGGCGCGCGACGTCGACACGCTTCATCTGCCCATCGCCGGAGACCCCGTCGCAACTGGAATGGGCAATCCTCATTGCACATTCTTCGTGGACGACGCCGGAACGGTAGACCTCGAAGCCCGCGGTACAGAAATCGAACACCATCCGCTCTATCCCGAACGCACCAACGTGCAGTTCGCCAACCTCATCGGCCCGGACCATCTGCGT
>JARFRG010000166.1 GCA_029287375.1 Boseongicola sp.
GTTCAAAATCGGCCACCCGGATCCGAGCAGAAAGACAGGCTGAACATTCGGCACAGGACGGACGATACAACACGTTCTGAGAACGCCGGAATCCCTGTTTGGAAAGAGTATCATTTAGTTTTTCTGCGTATTCACCCTGGAGGGCGGTAAACAACTTCCGTTCCATCCGGCCCTCAAGATAGGGGCAGGGCTGGGGCGCTGTCACGTAGAATTGTGGCGCAATTGGAAGGGTATGCCGCATTCGGTCGCCTAGATGATTTCGGGCTCAGGTTAGCAAGCGCTTTGCTCTACGCCAATCCCTTTATCTGAGGAGACTATCGGCTGCGCGCGTTCAGCAATGCCGTGCCAAGGACCATGTCCGTCAGGCCCTGGCGACGCTCACTTAGCAACATCATCGTGATCGACACCAATTGCGCCGGAAATATTGCCACGGACGCATAGTATCCGGCTGTGTGCAGGAACGCAGTTGCGCCGTCAAAGTCCTCTCCGTCGGATTTGCGGAATTCCACAGCCATTAACCGCATGCCAATTGTTGCCGAATGTCGCGAGAGCCCGACCCAGCGATAGATGAATCCAATGGATGCATAGAGGAACGGAAGAAAGAACAACGCCGTAAAAAGCGAAAACACCGTCAGAATGGCTGTCACGATCGAAATCAAAATAACGTCCACGATCCATGCCATAAATCGTTTTGAGACAACGTCTTCGTAAAACTCGGGTTGCGCTGTGGGTGTCGGGAGGGGCATCGGGTCGATCCTGATTGGTTGGGGTCTTGATATCTGAAAGGGATGGCCCGCTTTTTGGGCGGGCCATCTTTTGGCTTAGGCGTCGGCTTTTTCACCGTCGTTTTGCGGTTTGCGAGGGTCGCGCTCTGCCATGAACTCATCGAACTCGGCTTTGTCTTTGGCATCGCGCAAGCGGCCCAGAAACTGCTCAAAGTGGTCCTGCTCGTCTTGAAGACGGCGCAAGGTGTCCGATTTGTAAGCATCGAACGCTGAGTTTCCGCTTGATTTGAAAGCGGTGTGAGCGTGGCGGGTGCGACGTGCGCAATTTGCGTTAAACAAGCGTTTGCTCCAGATCATATAAGCAAGAAGCGCAAGGCCAATCGGCCAGATGAAGATGAACCCAAGAACCATAGCGGCGATCCAGGCGCCTTTTCCGCGATCATCCAGCCATTGCTCGGTCCGAGAAATCCAGGAGCCGCGGGTGGCCGGGGCTGCGTTTAAAGTGGCGGTGGTCATCTGATGTGCTCCAATGCGTGTGTTTCAGTTAATGTGAATGCCTTTCACATCTCACATATCGGTGAGTCACAGGGACGGTTCAAGAGAGAATGTGAATGTTTTTTACATTAAGTTTGAAAATTAAACGAAAACAGTGAGTTGCGATTGAGATATTTCAAGTAATTTGGTTGGAGAGATTGAAAATATATGGTGTGGAGTGCCGGCTGCGGCATAAACCACCTCAAAATCGAGTAGCCTTGGGTCAAAAAAAGCGCTTGGCTTATTGAGGTGTCCGACTGGCGCGACACCGCCAATTGCAAAGCCTGTTTGTGCCCTGACGAAGACAGCATCTGCGCGTCCAAGCGTTTCGCCAGCCAACATCGTCGCCTTTTCGGCGTCGACTTGGCGTCCACCTGCCGTGATGAATAAAATCGCTTTCGACGATGTCCCACCGCGAAAAATGATTGATTTGGCAATCTGGTCAATGTCGCAGTTCGCTTGGTGGGCGGCGGCCTGAGCTGTACGCGTCTCGTTGCCCATGCGCAAAATCTCACTCTCAACACCCGCAGCCTCCAAAGCCGCCTTCACACGCGTGATACTCTTGCTCATGCTCGCCTCGCTGGTTCCTATCATTGTTGTGGTACTTGAAATCCCGTCGCACAAAAATGGCAATTTCTAAATATGCGACATGCGTTTGTGCAGCCCGACACGGGCTTGACCGCGCGGTGAGCAGGCGCTTTGGTCATCACATGTCACTTGCCAAAAACATCACACGGATGCCTGTCCCGCACGATCCTGATCGCGGTCGGGAGGCGGTTGAAACTGTCGGCCTTGTCCCCGGCGCTTTCGCAGATTTGGTCTGCGGCGCGGCAGGGTCATCACCCTACCTTTCTGACCTTTTTCGTAAAGAGGCCGATTGGATTGGCGACGCTGCTCTGGCCGAACCAGAAACAGTTCGCATGGCACTTGTCAGCTCTGTAGAGGGGCTGGAGGCGTCCACCCTTTCAGTCGATCTGCGGCGGCTCAAGAGGCGTGTCGCCTTATACACGGCGCTTGCCGATCTTGGTGGCATCTGGACACTTGAAGACGTCACCACGACCCTTACAGATTTCGCTGTGGCCGCAGTCGACCGCGCGCTCGTTGCCGCGATCACAAATGAAATCCGGCGCGGCAAGCTGCCGGGACAAACCGAGGATGACATTTCGACCGCAGGTGGGCTATCTGTCTTGGCGATGGGGAAGATGGGCGCGGGAGAGCTGAACTACAGCTCAGACATCGACCTGATCTGCCTCTTCGATGAAACACGATTTGACCCAAACGACTACGCCGATGCGCGATCAAGTTTCGTACGCGCCATCCGCCGAATGACGCAGACGCTCAGCGAACGCACTGCGGATGGGTAT
>JARFRG010000179.1 GCA_029287375.1 Boseongicola sp.
TTTGTCAGGAAATGGATCAGCATATCCCGCACCAACTGCGGACCTGACGCGTAAAATTCGCGACCGATTTCGGGAAAGCGTTGACTTTCCCCCACGACAATACGGTAAACCTGCATGCCGACGTCAGACAAAAAGAAGCGAACCATCCGGCCCGCCGCTGTGGCCAATGCCTCGCGGACATCGCCCGTACCTTCGATCTGCTGGATCGCGGCATCCGACTGCGCTTTGCACTCGCATTTGGCAACTTCGAGAAACAGCAGACGTTTATCGGGAAAATAGCTGTAAAGCGTGGCCTTCGACACACCCGCCTCGCGCACGATGTCGTCGACGCTGGCCCCTTCAAATCCATCGCGCATGAAAACTGTCCGGGCGCCGTCCAGCACCTGATCCCACTTTCGGCCTTGCTTTGTAACGTGTCCCGGGGCGTTCATGCCATGTCCTATATTGCCGTTTGATTATATAAACTGATCAGTTTAGTTTTTTCAAGGAAGATGCGACGTTTTGAACCCAATGATCTCGCCTGCGAACCGGATGCGGCGCAAAACTTTTTGACGATTGTGACTTGTCAATTCGTGGTTCAGAACAAACATTAGAACCATTCTAAGAAACAGGCCTCTCATGACTTTTCAAATCGCCTATCGCAAACGCTTTTCAGATCTGAACGAGCAGGAAATCCTCGCGCTGGCAATTTCGTCAGAAGAAGACGACGCCCGCATCTATCGCAGCTACGCCGAACATCTGCGCGGCGATTTTCCTGCGTCAGCGGCCATTTTCGATGGGATGGCGGTTGAGGAAGACGGCCACCGCCAGCAATTAATCGACCTGCACAAGGTACGCTTTGGCGACGTCATCCCGCTGATCCGACGCGAGCACGTGTCGGGCTTTTACAACCGACGCCCGGTCTGGCTTGTCGAAAATCTTGGCTTGGAAAAGATCCGTGGTGAAGCCGAAGCGATGGAAGCCGCCGCCCAGCGGTTTTACGAAACCGCGGCCAAACGGACGACAGATGCCGATACGCGCAAGCTTCTCGGGGATCTGGCAGCAGCAGAAGCAGGCCACACCGCGAAAGCCGACGCACTGGTCGACGAACATCTGGGCAGCGACGCGCACGATCAAGAGGCGCGCACCGCGCATCGCCAGTTTGTGTTGACCTGGGTTCAGCCCGGACTTGCCGGATTGATGGATGGTTCCGTGTCGACCTTGGCACCGATCTTTGCCGCTGCTTTTGCCACGGGCGATACCTGGAACACGTTTTTGATTGGCCTCGCCGCATCAGTAGGCGCGGGCATTTCCATGGGCTTTACCGAAGCTGCATCCGACGACGGGAGCATTTCGGGGCGCGGATCACCCTGGAAGCGGGGGTTTGCATCCGGCATTATGACCACCATCGGCGGTCTTGGTCACGCCCTGCCCTATCTGATCACCGACTTCTGGACCGCGACGACAATCGCAATCATCGTCGTGTTCATCGAGCTTTGGGCGATCGCCTGGATCCAAAATCGCTATATGGAAACGCCGTTCTTTCGCGCGGCCTTGCAGGTGGTCTTTGGAGGCGCGCTTGTCTTGGCGGCGGGTATTTTGATTGGATCGGGGTAAGGGGGCGCTGCCCCCGCCCGCATTCGCGGACTCCCCCGAGGTATTTTTGAAAGGATGAAGCGGTTTAGCCCGGCGTGTCCCCGTCGTAGGCTTCGATGATCTTCGCGACCAGCGGGTGGCGCACGACGTCTTTTGAGGTGAAATAGCTGAACGCGATGGAATCGACCTCTTTCAGGAGCCGCTCGGCATCAGACAGACCGGACGTGACACCGCGCGGCAGATCGACCTGTGTGCGGTCGCCGGTGATGACCATGCGACTGCCGCGACCAAGGCGCGTGAGGAACATCTTCATTTGCATCGAAGTTGCATTTTGCGCTTCGTCCAGCACCACAAAGGCGTTCGCCAGGGTGCGGCCTCGCATAAAGGCCAGTGGCGCAATCTCAATGCGCTTTTCTTCGATCAGCTTCGCCACCTGCTTGCCGGGCAGGAAATCGTTCAGCGCGTCGTAAAGCGGCTGCATGTAGGGATCGACTTTGTCTTTCATGTCGCCCGGCAAAAAGCCGAGACGCTCTCCAGCCTCAACTGCGGGGCGGCTCAGGATGATCTTGTCGACATGACCTCCGATGAACATGTTCACACCCACGGCCACCGCAAGATAGGTCTTGCCGGTGCCCGCAGGGCCGATGCCAAAGGACAATTCGTTGCTGAAAAGCGCGCGCACATAGGCCTTTTGCGCCTCGGTACGTGGTTCGACGAGTTTCTTGCGTGTCTTGATCTCGATATGACCGCCCTGAAACAATTCCATCTGGTCTCCTGCGCGGTTGCCTGTTCCCTTGGCCGATGATCCCATGCGAATTTCGGCATCGATGTCGCCCGGCGTGACGCCCTTGCCCGATTCAAGGCGGGCATAGAGCGCGTTTAAAACCTCGGCGGCTTTTGACTGCGCCGGCGCTTCGCCAAACACCACAAGCTGATTGCCCTGATGCACAAGTTGCACATCAATCGCGGCTTCGATTTGGGTGAGGTTGCGATTGAACTCTCCGAAGAGGTCAATCAGCAGGCGGTTGTCGGGAAATTCAAGACGCGTCTCTAGGGCGTCGTCGGATGCAGTCGGCGGGGTCAACGCACTTATGGCCAAATAATCGAACTCCGAAATAGAACCGTTTTTCTGACCTCATGCTGACAAGGGAAACCGACGCGCGCAAGCACATCTCGGTAAAATTCATCTGAACGCCGCGAAATATAGCGTTTCCTGTCCGGTTTTCATCCATAAAGGCCTTCGCACCCTTCATTCAACTATTTAGTTGACTGATGTATTCGAATCGCTTAATTCACCTAAATGGTTGAACGATATGATGACACAGACCTCACGGCAATTCTAAAGGCCGCCTCTGACCCAACACGGCGGGCTGTTCTGACGCTTTTGGCGCAGCACGGTCCGATGCGTGTGACCGATCTTGCGCGGCATTTCGAGATGAGCCTCAATTCTGTGTCCAAGCACATCAAGACGCTGGAAAGCGCAGGCCTCGTCAGCCGAAAGACCGAGTGGCGGGAGCATTTGATCGAGCTGCACCCCGACCGTCTCGCCCGCGTGGATGAATGGTTCAAAGACCTGCGATCGATCTGGGCGCTGCGACTGGAGAAACTTGAAACTCTGATGACAAAGGACGACCGCAATGACTGACCAAGCGACGGAACTGAAACTTGAGCTGTCCCACCACATTCCGGCCAGCCGCGAAAAGCTGTTCGATGCCTGGCTGGACCCGGCGATGCTGGCGCAATTCATGACGCCCGGCCCGGACATGAGCGTGCCGGAAGCCACCTGCGACGCGCGTGTCGGTGGACGCTTTCTGGTGGTGATGCGCGCCGGGGATCAGGACTTGCCCCACGCCGGAACCTACAAGACCATCGACCGTGCGAACCGTATTGCCTTTACATGGGAATCCCCGATGTCCACGATCGAAAACAGCACCGTGACGGTTGATTTCGAGGACGCTGATGGCGGGACCAATGTTCGCCTGACCCATGTGCGGTTCCCGTCCGAGGAAAGCCGTGCCAACCATGAAGGCGGCTGGACCCGCATTCTTGCTACTCTGGCCGAAAAAATCTGAGGGATCGTGAGACGGATGGCCTTAATATCCGAGGGGCCGGCGTGCGGATGAGTGCCGCTCAAGCCCTGCTGTGGCATCGTCGGATCGGCGCCTTACGACACCGCTCCGATGACCTCGCCACCCAAAGAATTACGCTCGCTTTCGACGATCCGCACTTTGGCCAGATCACCGCGCACCACTGTGTCAGACGTCACATGCACCGCGTGAAGATACTCGGACTTGCCAACCATCTGCCCCGCCATACGCCCGGGCTTTTCAAACAGAACCGTCACTTCGCGCCCGACCATCCCATCCTGCGTCGCCTTTTGCTGGCGCGTCAAAAGCGCCTGTAGCCTTTGAAGGCGCGCGTCGGCTTCGCCCGCATCAACTTCGGCCCGCTCTGCCGCCGGGGTGCCGGGGCGCGCAGAATACTTGAAACTATAGGCCTGCCCGTAACCAACCGCCTCGACCAGATCGAGCGTTGCCTGAAAGTCTGCCTCAGTTTCCCCCGGAAACCCCACGATAAAATCGCCCGATAGCAAAAGATCCGGCCGCACAACGCGAAAACGCTCAATCAATCTGATGTAGCTTTCCGCCGTATGTTTGCGGTTCATCGCCTTCAGGATTTTATCCGACCCGGACTGCACCGGAAGATGCAGATAAGGCATCAGTTTGTCGCAATCGCCGTGCGCCGCTATCAGATCGTCATCCATGTCATTGGGATGGCTCGTCGTGAACCGGATACGCTCCAGCCCGTCGATCCCGGCGAGATCACGGATAAGCCCCGACAACCCACGGTCATGCCCATGATAGGCATTCACGTTCTGACCCAGCAGTGTGATCTCGCGCACCCCGCGCTCGACGAGATCGCGCGCCTCGCCCATGACCCGGTCCGCAGGGCGGCTCACTTCCGCGCCTCGCGTATAAGGCACCACGCAAAACGCACAAAACTTGTCGCAACCTTCCTGCACCGTCAAAAACGCGGTCGGCCCACGCCTGGCCTTTGGACGCGCGGTCAGATGATCAAACTTGTCCTCTTCAGGAAAGTCGGTATCCAAAGCCTTTTCGCCGCGCTGTGCCTTCGCCTCCAACTCGGGGAGACGGTGATAGGACTGCGGCCCGACAACCAGATCGACCAGCGGCTGACGCGCCATGATCTCGGCCCCCTCGGCCTGCGCGACGCACCCTGCCACACCGATTTTCAAACCAGGATTGGCCTCTTTCAAGGGCCGCAAACGCCCCAACTCGGAATACACCTTTTCGGCCGCTTTTTCGCGGATGTGACAGGTGTTCAGCAGAATCATATCCGCCTCAGCCGCCCGATCCGTCGCAATATAGCCCTGACCGCCAAGGCTTTCGGCCATCCGTTCGCTGTCATACACGTTCATCTGACAGCCATAGGTCTTGATAAAAAGCTTCTTCGGCGCGGTCATCTGAGGCACTTCCGGCAAAATGGGATCAGCAGGCGTCCTACACCGACCCGCCCCGCTTGCCAAGGTCTCGGACCGCGTGGCATCGTGCCGGGAACCTCACGAATGACCCCACACCACATGCATTTCACCGCGATCACTGATGCCACCAAAAGCCCCGCGATCCGACAAGCCGCGGGTCCGGTGGCCGTCATCATTGCCGAAGACGACGCGGCCCTGGCCGAAACCATCGCGCACCATCAAAAAGCGGGCTTTCGCACCGTGATTCTGGTCGCCCCGACGGACCTGATCATTCCCGAATCAATCCCGCAAAACGTCATCCGCATCGACCATCCGACACGCGGTCCCGGGCTGACGCAAACGATCGTAAACGCGATCATCCCCGCGCTGCCCGACAAGACATGGGTCTTTTACGGCTGCAACGCCGAATTCCTGTTCTATCCCTTCGCTGAAACCCGAAGCATCGGCGAAATGCTCGCCTTCCATGCAGAAGAACGCCGCTTTGGCATGCTCACCTACGTCGTGGACGTCTATGCAGGCGATCTCAAATCCGCCCCCAACGCGGTCTCACTCGACGACGCCATGCTCGACCGCTCAGGTTATTACGCCCTGGCGCGCAAGACCCCCGACGGCACCGCCATCGACCGCCAACTCGACTTTTTCGGCGGCCTGCGCTGGCGGTTCGAAGAACATATCCCGCAAGACCGCCGCCGCATCGACCGCATCGCGCTTGTGCGCTGCGAGAAAGGCCTGACTTTGCGCGATGACCACACCTGGTCCATTGAAGAGCACAATACCTACGCCTGCCCCTGGCATCACAACCTGACAGCCGCCATTGTGTCCTTTCGCACCGCCAAAGCCCTCAAAACCAACCCGGCAAGCCGTTATGAAATCGATACCTTTCGCTGGCACAACTCAACAGCTTTTGAATGGCACTCCCGCCAGCTTCTTGACCTTGGCCTGATGGAGCCGGGTCAATGGTTCTGAACGCGTTTCTTCTTGGCGAAAATACTCCGGGGTGAGCCCCAAAGGGGCGAGGGGCAGCGCCCCTAGCTGTCCGGCACCAGCCCCTTTCGATCAATCGACGCTTCAAATGCATCGACAGGAAACACAGGCGCCAGCAATCCGCGCAGTTCTGCCCGGCGGGGATGGGTGGGATTGGCGATGGTGAAACAGACATAGTCCTCGACAATCGCCGCTTGCTGCTCAAACCCAAAAGCGAAAAACACAGGCGCCTCTCCACTGGCCGAAAAGTACGGGTCGGGTACGGATATGCTTTCGCCGACCGCGCGAAACGGGGTGTAGCCCGTCCACGCCCGGTTTTGCCATTGCCAGACATGGGTCAGCTCATGTGCAAAGATCAGGCTTTGCGGAAACCTCAGCGCCTTTGGCCAGGCCAATGTCATATCGCGCGCCTGCAATGGCCCGCTAAAGTGCATTGTATTTCCCAAAGCAAAAGCTTGCGGCGGCTGCGCTCCGCGGGGCTGCGGCGTGCGCACACAGGCGCGCTTTGTTCCGCGCAATAGTTGCGGCTCGCCCGCGTTTCTTGCCCAGTAGGGCAAAGACACAATACGCACTTTTTCAACGTCCAGCGTTGGCCCGAACAGATCCTGCGCAAAGTCGGTTTCAACGTCGCTCAAAGGCCGCGTACAAGCCGCCAGAAAACACAGCCCCAAGATTGAAATCAGATATTTCACGCGCCGGACAGCCCCGTCACAGCATTGCCGGCACGACCAGATCAGGCGGTCGATGCCCGTCAGCAAAGGTCTTGATATTTATGATGACCTTCTCTCCCATCTCGATCCGCCCCTCGATCGTGGCCGACCCCATATGCGGCAAGAGCACGACATTTGGCAGTTCGCGAAGCCGGGGATTGATCTCGTTGCCATGCTCAAACACATCAAGTCCCGCCCCCGCGATTGCGCCCGAACGCAACATGCGTGTCAAAGCGTTCTCATCAATCACCTCGCCGCGAGACGTGTTAACAATCACAGCCGACGGCTTCATCAAGCCCAGCCGTCGCGCATTGATCAGATGAAAAGTGGATGGGGTGTGTGGACAATTGATCGACAAGATATCGACGCGGGCCACCATTTGATCAAGGCTTTCCCAATATCGCACGCCTAACTCTTCCTCGACCTCAGGTCGCAGACGTCGGCGATTATTGTAATGCACTTCCATACCAAAGGCCGCCGCACGTCGCGCCACCGCCTGCCCGATCCGTCCCATGCCAAGAATACCAAGGCGGCGTCCCCCGACCCGACCGCCTAGATTCGCAGTCGGCGACCAGCCATCCCATTGGCCGCTCTGCATGACCTTCAGCCCTTCCGGGATACGGCGCGTTACGGCAAGGATCAAAGCCATCGTCATATCAGCGGTATCGTCGGTCAGGACACCGGGTGTGTTTGTGACATGAATGCCGCGCTGGCGCGCCGTCGCCACATCAATATTGTCGACCCCGGCCCCAAAATTCGCAATCAGCTTCAGCCGATCCCCGGCCTGCGCCAAAACGCCGGCATCAATCGTATCGGTGATTGTCGGCACCAGAACATCGGCAGATCGTACCGCGGCAATCAACTGATCGCGCGTCATCGGCGCATCATCTGGTGACAATGTGACATCGAACAATTCCGACAGGCGTGTCTCGACCACCTCGGGCAGGCGTCGCGTCACAACAACACTCATACGTTTGTCTGGCATTTGCTTTCTCGGACCTTCCATCATCGACGGCTTTTTGGCAAAGTGGCAAGGAACGACCTGAGGCACAAGAGACGCTTAACAAGAGCGCGCCCCAAAGAGGACCGAGCGGCATGATATTCGGACAAAATCGGCTACTGCGTTTTGCGGCTGTCGTTCTGGCGGCCCTGATCGCCGTTCCAACCTGGGCTGCCGAACGCGGCCCCGTGACCAATCTGCCCATGCCGCGTTTTGTCTCTCTGAAAGCCGAAGAAGGCAATGTGCGGCGCGGACCCTCGCTTAGCCACCGGATCGATTGGGTTTTCACAAGGCGCAATATGCCTTTGGAGATCACCGCGGAATACGGCCACTGGCGCCGCGTGCGCGACCGTGACGGTCAGGGCGGCTGGATTCACTATTCGCTTTTGTCGGGCGTGCGCCACGTCATCATCGAACAAAACGCGACACCTCTTTTGATCAAGCCCGACCCTGAAAGCCCGGTAAACGCGATGGCCGAGCAAGGCGTCATCGCGCGTCTCGACTCCTGCGGACTTGATTGGTGCCGTATCGTCGCGGACGGCAACAAAGGCTGGGTCGAAAAGCGCAGACTTTGGGGCATTCAACCAGACGAAATTCGCGAATAATTGATCAATTACAGTACCTTGAGACGCCAGGAGATACTCAGAAAAACCTCTTGACCTGAAGTGAACTTGAGGAATTAGCCTATCTGTCTACTTTGAACTGACAGGAGCCAAACGATGGCGCAGGCACGACTAGAACACATCAATATGACCGTTTCCGACCCCAAAGCCACCGCCGCATGGCTTGGACGGGTCTTTGGCTGGAAAATCCGCTGGGAAGGTGCGGGCATGCAAACCGGCTATACCGTCCATGTCGGCAGCGACGACACTTATGTTGCGCTGTTCACCTACCCCAAGACCCCTGCCCCAAAGGATGAAAGCTACGTAACGCTTGGGGGCTTTAACCACTGGGCCGTGGTCGTCGATGACCTTGATGCCGTCGAAAAGCGCATCAAGGCTGAGGGGTTCGAAACCAAGAGCCACGCCGACTACGAGCCGGGGCGGCGGTTCTATTTTCACGACGGTGACGGCATCGAGATCGAGGTAGTGCAATACGACTGACTTGACCTTTGCCCTGGGCGGTGGCACCCGCCGCCCATGAGCGATCAACACCCCTCCGGCGCCCCCTGGCGCAACTTTTACGGCCGATTCAAAGGCAAAGGCCTTCGCGACACTCAAAAGGAGTATCTCGAAGACCTTGCCCATCTGTCGCCCGGCGCCGTTGAATGGGAAGACAACCCGGACCGGACCAACATCGATTTGCCCGCGCTCTTTGGAGAGAAACCAGTCTGGCTTGAGATTGGTTTTGGCGGCGGTGAACACATGGTCCACCAGGCCTCGATGCACCGCGACGTCGGCATTATCGGCGCGGAACCCTACATCAACGGTGTCGCCATGCTGCTCGGCAAAATCCGCAAGGCAAACGTCGACAACGTCCGCGTCCACCCCGGCGACGCGCGCCACTTGATGGATGTCTTGCCGCCCCAAAGCATCGCCAAAGCCTTTCTGTTGTATCCTGACCCCTGGCCCAAAAAACGCCACCACCGCCGCCGCTTTGTGACGCAAGAACACCTTGAGCCGCTCCACAGTGTTATGGCACCCGGAGCAGAACTGCGCATCGCGACAGATATCCCGGACTATGTGCGACAAGCGCTGGAAGAGGTTCCAAAGGCCGGGTTTGTCTGGACCGCTGAACGCGCCGCCGACTGGCGCACCCCGTGGTCCGACTGGACCCGCACCCGCTACGAGGCCAAAGCAATCCGCGAAGACCGCACGCCACATTATCTGACTTTCCGGCGCGCCTGACGGCGCATTCTTTTCCACTCGGCGCGTCTCCTTGCGGAGCCGTCCTCGGATTTTTTGAGTACTTTTACCAAGAAGAAGCAGCAAGGGCGGATGGACCCCCCAACCAGCATGGGCTAACACGGCCCGGACGTTTCAGAGGGGCAGCGCCATGTCGGGGCACACAACACCAGAACCATTGAGATCGCGCAAAGCCGCCCCTTTAAAGGGCAATGCCCGCGTGCCGGGTGACAAGTCGATCAGCCATCGCTCGTTGATCCTTGGGGCGATGGCCGTCGGGGAAACCCGGATATCCGGGCTTTTGGATGGTGAGGACGTGTTGCGCACCGCAGATGCCATGCGCGCCTTTGGGGCCGACGTGATCGAACACGGCCCCGGGGAATGGTCCGTTCACGGCGTCGGCGTTGGTGGATTTCGCGAACCCGAAGATGTCGTCGATTGCGGCAACGCAGGCACCGGCGTGCGTCTGATCATGGGGGCGATGGCGACCACGCCGACAACCGCGACATTCACCGGCGATGCCTCATTGCGTTCGCGCCCGATGGGTCGGGTCACTGATCCGATCGCGTTGTTTGGTGCGCAGGCGTTTGGCCGCACGGGGGGCAGACTGCCGATGACCGTGATAGGTGCCGCGTCCCCGACCCCGGTGCGATACAAAACCCCGATGCCATCCGCACAGGTCAAATCCGCCGTGCTTCTTGCGGGACTGAACGCCCCCGGCGAAACCATCGTCATCGAAGCCGAAGCCACCCGTGACCACAGCGAACGCATGCTACGCGGCTTTGGTGCGACCCTCAGCGTTGAAGACACGTCCGAAGGTCGCGTCATTACCTTGCAAGGCCAGCCCGAACTGCAACCCCAGACCATCGACGTCCCCCGCGATCCGTCCTCTGCCGCCTTCCCGGTCTGTGCGGCACTGATCGTCGAAGGCTCGGATGTGCTGGTCCCGAACATCGGTCTCAACCCGACGCGCGCAGGCCTGTTCGAGACCCTGCGCGACATGGGCGCGGACCTGAGTTACGAAAACCTGCGCGAAGAAGGTGGTGAGCCGGTCGCGGATTTGCGCGCGCGGTTCTCGCCCGAGATGAAAGGCATTGACGTGCCGCCAGAACGCGCGGCCTCGATGATTGACGAATACCCGATCCTGTCGGTTGTCGCCGCCTTTGCCACAGGCACCACATCGATGAGAGGCGTGAAGGAACTGCGCGTCAAGGAAAGCGACCGCATCGACGCGATGGCAAAGGGCCTGCGCGGCAATGGCATCACAGTGAACGAGGGCGAAGACTGGTGGGAAATCGAGGGCAGAGGCCCCGGCGGTGTCCCTGGCGGTGCAACGGTCGAGGCCCGTCTCGACCACCGTATCGCCATGTCGTTCCTCTGTCTCGGAATGGCCTCCACCGATCCTGTCACCGTTGACGATGCCGCCCCTGTGCGCACATCCTTTCCGGTTTTTGAGCCTCTGATGACCGCGCTCGGCGCACGTTTCATGCGGGTCAACACATGAGCCGAACACCTCTTATCGTATAATTTTCAACCCCCATCGGCCTCTATCCGGTGATGATCCTCTGGTCATTGCCCAGGATTACAAAGCGCACCAGCGCGCGCCCCTCGGAAACGACACCTTCCCATGACGCTCACGTTTTCTGGGAACTATGGATGGGACACAATCGCGTTCTGCCTGCCCGTTCAGAATCAACTGGACGATGCCGATCCTGCAGGTTTGGCAAGGGCGGAAACCCAAAGCCTGACGCCACGCAAGCGCGTCAGTGCGGCTCACCACCCAAGTCCGCGAGTATCGGGCAATCCGGCCGACCGTCCCCGGCACAGGTCTCTACAAGATGCGACAGCGTCGCCTCCATTGCCCGCAAATCTGCTATCTTTGTTGCAATCTCGGCCAAATGCTTGGACGCAATGGCTTTTACTTCACCGCTTGCGCGGCTGTCGTCCTCGTACAAGGCCAGCAAGGCGCGACATTCTTCGATCGAAAAGCCCAAGGCCCGCGCGCGCCCCAGGAACCGCAGCTTGTGCAAGTCGGTTTCCACAAACGCCCGGTATCCATTCGCGTCACGCCGCGGACGCACCAACCCGATCTCTTCGTAATAACGGATGGTTTTCGCCGGAAGCGCCACGGCTGCCGCCGCTTCTCCGATATTCATGCCACATCTCCAAATCGCCTTAAGCGAAGCGCATTTGTCACCACCGCCACGCTCGACAACGCCATGGCACCGGCGGCCAGCATCGGCGACAAAACAAGTCCAAACATCGGATACAAAACGCCTGCCGCCACTGGGATCAGAAGGATGTTGTACCCAAAGGCCCAGCCGAGATTCTGATGGATATTTCGCATCGCCGCACGAGACAGTCCCAAAGCGCGCACCACGCCGTTCGGATCGCCCGCCATCAGCACCACGTCGGCGGTTTCAACCGCCACATCCGTCCCGGTTCCGATCGCGATGCCGACATCCGCTGCCGCCAAAGCCGGCGCATCGTTGATCCCGTCGCCCACAAACGCAACCAGGCCCCCCAAACCCTGCACGATCCGAACTTTATCTTCCGGCGAGGCATCCGCCTCGATAATGTCGATGCCAAGACGCGCGCCGATAACATCCGCCGTGGCGCGACGATCACCGGACACCATCGCGACTTTAACCCCCATCGTGTGCAATGCGGCGACCGCTTCTATCGCGCCCTCCCGGATCGGGTCTGCAACCGCAATCACGCCCGCGAGTTCACCCGAAATCGCGATGTAAAACGCCGTCTTGCCGTCGCCTGCCAGTCGGTCAGCTTCTGTGGCCAAAGGCGCGACATCGATCCCTGCGCTCACCAGAAGATCGCGATTGCCGACCAGAACCCGCGCGCCATCCACGTTTGCCGACACGCCTTTTCCGGTGATGCTTTGAAAGTCATCCGCTTGCACGACATCCCCTGCGGCCCGCAAAATCGCTTGCGCAATCGGATGCTCCGATACGGCTTCAACCGACGCTGCCGCGCGCAAAACTTCCTCGCGCGATAGCCCTTTGAGAGCCACCACATCCGTCACCTCGGGACGCCCTTCGGTTAAGGTGCCGGTCTTGTCAAACGCGACAATATCGACATCACGAAGCGCCTGAAGCGCGGCCCCCTTCCGGAACAAAACACCCATCTCAGCCGCGCGCCCGGTGCCAACCATTATTGACGTCGGCGTCGCAAGCCCCATCGCGCACGGACACGCAATGATCAAAACCGACACGCCCGCCACCAAAGCTTCGCCCAGACCCGGACCAAACAGCAACCACACCAGGACCGTCAGCAATGCAATCCCCAGAACCACCGGCACAAAGACGCCCGTCACCCGGTCAATTACCGCCTGCACAGGCAGTTTGGCCCCTTGAGCATCCTGAACCATGCGAATGATCCGCGCCAGAACAGTGCGCGCGCCGACATCCGTCACCCGAAATTCCAGCACCCCTGCGCCGTTCACCGTGCCACCCGTCACCCGGTCATCCACTGCCTTTTCAACCGGCACCGGCTCGCCCGACAACATCGCCTCATCAACAAAACTCGCGCCCCGCACCACAATACCGTCCACAGGGATACGCGCGCCGGGCCGCACCTGCACGACGTCCCCAACCGAAACCTCCGCGACAGGCACCTCGACCACCGCACCGCCGCGCAAGACCCGCGCCACATCCGGACGCAACCCAACCAACGCGCGCACCGCCGCGCCCGTGCGCCCCTTGGCGCGCGCCTCAAGCAAGCGCCCGACAAGGATCAAAACAACAATCACACCCGCCGCTTCAAAATAGACGCCTCGCGCATTTTCCGGCAAAATTCCGGGCAGAAACGTCGCCACGGTCGAATACAAAAATGCCGCCCCCGTGCCCAAGGCAACCAAAGCGTTCATTTCCGGCGCGCGCCGCAGCAACGCAGGAATACCGCGCGCGAAAAACACCCGACCCGGCCCGGCCAAGACCGCACCAATCAGCACAAACTGAAAAATACGGCTGGTCTGATGGCCAATCGTCTGTCCCACCATATGATGGATCCAGGGAATGAAATGCCCCCCCATCTCGATCAGAAACACCGGCAAAACCAAAATCGCAGCGATCCGTACAGAGCGCGTCAAAGCCGCCAGTTCGCCCGCCTCCCGGTCCTCCCCGGCGCCAGCCTCAACCGCGGGCGTAATCGGATACCCAGCGTTGCGCGCCGCCGCCAGGACCGCACCCCGGTCCGCATCGCCCGCCATCTCAACAACCACAGAACGGTCCGCAAGGTTCACCCGCGCTTCCAAAACGCCAGGAACCGCCACCAAAGCTTTCTCAAGCCGACCGACACACGACGCGCAACTCAATCCATCGACAATGCCCCGCAGCGTCTCGATCCGCGCCGGATACCCCGCCCCTGCCAATGCCGACACAACAGCCTCGGTCGAGCCATCTTCTCCCAGCTCCGCCTCAACAGTGCCGCTGGCAAAGTTCGCCCGCGCCGCCAAAACCCCTGGAACAAGCCCAACCGCCCGCTCTACACGTCCAACGCAAGACGCGCAGGTCATACCCTCAACCGGCAATCGCAATGATGTGGCACCCGACATGGCGCGTCTCCAAATGACAGAACACCCCACACATAGGGCTTCCAGTCACTGGAAGGTCAAGACCTTCCCTTCATCCTTTCAAAAATACCTCGGGGGAGGACGGCCCGTCAGGGCCAACCGGGGGCAGAGCCCCCACCGCGACGCGCGCCAGCGCGGCGCAAACCCGGATCACGCGTCGTTGGCATCGCGTCCGCGCGCCAAAGCCTCTTCGGCGCGATGACACGCCACCCGGGCGCCATCCACATCGCGCAATTCAGGACGTTCCTGCCGACACAACGGTATCGCCAAAGGACAACGTGGATTAAACGCACAGCCCGGCGGTGGATTGATCGGATCAGGAATTTCACCCTTCGGCGGAACGACTTCGCGACCAAATCCATCCATTTTGGGCGCCGCCGCCAACAGCATCTGACTATAAGGATGTGCGGGGCGTTCAAACAACGTGGTGGGATCGGCCTCTTCCACAAGACGGCCCAGATACAGAACACCGATCTTGTCGGCCATATGCCGCACCACCGTCAAATCGTGACTGATAAACAGATAAGTCAGTCCAAACTCGTCCTTCAGATCGCTCATCAGGTTCAAAACCTGTGCCTGCACAGACACATCCAACGCGCTCGTTGGTTCGTCACACACAATCAGCTTCGGCTCGCTCGCCAAAGCCCGCGCAATGCAAATCCGCTGCCGCTGACCGCCGGAAAACTCATGCGGGAATTTGCCCGCATCCTCGGCCGCCAGACCGACCTGCTCCAGCAACTTTTCAGATAAGCCGGCCGTATCGCCCCCCCGCGCCGCGACTGGTTCGGCGATGATGTCGCGCACTTTCCAGCGTGGGTTCAAAGACGCGAACGGATCCTGAAAGATCATCTGAATATCCGACCGCACGGTCTCGATCTTGTCCGCATCTGTCTCGCGCGCCAAATCCACGCCCGCAATTTCGACGGTCCCCTCAGATGGCGTCAGCAATCCCACGACCATCTTCCCGATCGTCGACTTGCCCGACCCGCTCTCTCCGACAAGCGCATAAACCTCACGCTCCGGGATATCGAACGACACATCCGACACCGCCGTCAGCATCGCCTTGGGCTTGCGCTCGATCATCCGGTTCAGCCAGGGCTTTGAGACATCAAATATGCGCGTCAGATTGCGGACCGAAACAAGCGCCTTCATGACACCACCTCGGCAGCTTCCACCGGAAACCAGCACGCTGCACGGCCGTGATCAGCCTCAAGCGTCGGCCCCGGCTCGGCGCGACAGCGGGCCTCGGCCTTAGGGCATCGCGGATGAAACGCACAGCCATCTGGCAGTTTGCCCAGGCGCGGCATGGAGCCTGGAATTTGCCGCAAGCGCCTTTGGCCCCGCGAGGCAAGCGGTGTCGATCCCATCAATCCGTCTGTGTAGGGATGGCGCGGGCGTTGCACGACATCCCGCACAGTGCCCAATTCGGCCAGACGCCCTGCATACATCACCGCGACGCGGTCACAGGCCTCGGCAATAACGCCCATGTCGTGGGTCACCAACATGACCGCAGTCCCCCTGTCCCGACATAAGCGCTTCAAAAGGGCGATAATCTGCGCCTGCACTGACACATCCAACGCCGTCGTCGGCTCGTCCGCGATTATCAACGAAGGTTCGGCACAAAGCGCCAGTGCAATCACGACGCGCTGTCGCATGCCTCCTGAAAACTCGTGCGGATAGCTGTCGATACGACTGGCCGCAGCCGGAATACCAACCTCGTCCAACGCCGCAATCGCACGACCCCGCGCCTCATCCTGCGTGATATCCAGATGCGCCAGCATCGTCTCGGTCAACTGATCCCCGATCCGCAGCAATGGGTTAAGCGACGTCAGCGGGTCTTGGAACACCATGCCGATTTCCTTGCCACGCAGCTTGCGTAAATCCTCGCGCCCCAAATTGTCGATCCGTTGGCCCTTTAACAGGATTTCGCCCCCCGAAATCCGCGCTGGCGGATCCAACAATCCAATCACCGCGTTCCCGGTCATCGACTTGCCCGCGCCGCTTTCCCCCACAACTCCAAGAATTTCACCCGCCGAGATGTCGTAAGACACCTTGTCCACGGGTCGCAACACGCCTGTGCGCGTGGGAATTTCGACGACGAGATTGCGGACAGACAAGACCGGTTCGGACAAAGTGGCGTTCCTTTAGATTTCCCTCTGTGTGCCGGAGCCCTCCAACAAGAGCAAGCGTCCTGCCCGAATTGCCAAAACACATGGCAGATATTGCTCAAAAGCGACGCAACCACGGTCGCTCAGAGGCGTAGACGACCGCTGCGAGCAAGCTGCATGCTTGGAGAGAGCCAACCTCGAAAGGTCCGACCATGGATACGCACACCCTTGCCAGTGATTACGCCCGCGATGGCTTTGTCACCGCTGTACCGCTGCTGTCGCAAGACGACGCTGCCCATCATCGCGCTTACCTTGAAAATCTGGAAGCCGCGCAAGGCAAACTCCACTACAAATCCAAGCTGCACACGGTGATGATCTCGCCCCTTCAAATGGCCACCGACCCCAAAGTCCTCGACCTTGTAGAAGCCATCATCGGCCCCGACATTCTTCTTTACGACACGACCTACATCATTAAGGAACCCCACACCGAAGCGCATGTCAGCTGGCATCAGGACCTGAACTTCTGGGGGTTGGACGACGACGCGCAAGTGTCCATGTGGCTCGCTCTCTCACCCGCAACACAAGCATCGGGTTGCATGCGCATGGTCCCAGGCAGTCACAGATCCGGCGTGCGGGAACACGCGACCTCTGACGATCCCACGAACGTCCTGTTCCAAAGCCAAACAGTGAATGATGTGCCGGAGGACCACGCCGTCTATTGCCCGCTCCAACCCGGCGAGGCGTCGTTTCACCACGGCTGGACGCTCCATGCCTCAATGCCGAACCGGTCCGACGACCGCCGCATCGGGTTTAACGTCCAGTACATCGCGCCGCACGTCCGCCAGACAAAACACGACCTCGATTCCGCCATGCTTGTGCGCGGACAGGACAAATACGGACACTTTCGCACCGATACCCCAGCCCGCGCAGACTTTGAACCGGCCGCCCTGGAACGCTGGCACGAACTGGATCGCCTGCACATGGAAACACAAGGCATGGCCTGACGCCCGAAACACCAGGGCGACACCATTCCAATCTCTCAGGAAAAATCAGGGTAAGGCAGCAGGCGGCTAAGCCCTACTTCAAACGTGGGTTCAGCGCGTCTCTCAGCCAGTCGCCAAGCAAATTCACCGCCAGCGCCAATGTCAAAAGCGTCATCGCGGGGAAGAACAGGATCCACCACTCGCCCGAGAACAAGAACCCCTGCCCGATCCGGATAAGCGTCCCAAGCGACGGCTGCGTCGGTGGCGCGCCCACGCCCAGAAACGACAGCGTCGCCTCGGCAATAATCGCCAAAGCCAGCGAGATCGTCGCTATCACCAGCACCGGAGACAGCACATTTGGCAGGATATGACGCAACATGATCGCCGGTGAGGTCCGTCCAATCAGCCGCGCGGCTTGCACGTATTCTTTGTTGCGCTCGACCAATGTCGCTCCGCGCACAACACGCGCAAACTGCACCCAGTCCGATAAACCGATCGCGATAATCAGCACCCAGATCGCCATCTGGTCGCGGTATTCCACTGGCGTGAACCCCTTTGCGACGCCGAAAATCAACATCGCCACAAGGATCGACGGAAACGTCAACTGAACGTCCGCCACGCGCATAATAATTGTCTCGGTCCACCCACCAACATATCCCGCGATCAGCCCAAGCGTGACGCCCAGTACCAAAGCAAATGTCACGGCCGCAAAGCCCACGAACAGCGATATCCGCATGCCATACAGGATCGTCGAAAACACATCGCGGCCCTGATCGTCGGTGCCCAATGCAAAGGTCTCGCCGGTAAAGGCGTTCGGCACGCCCGGCGCCGAAAAGCCGTTCATCAAATTCAGGCTGCCCGGGTCAAACGGGTTATAGGGTGCGATCAACGGCGCGAAGAGCGCGCTCAAGACCAACACTGCTGTGACAGCGAAACTGACCATCGCAACGGGCGAGCCGCGGAATTTCCAATAGAAATCGCTTTCGCTGAACCGCGCCCAGCGCCCTTTTTCAGCGGCTTTCGCCACTTCGATAACGTCAATATCGCTCATGTCGTCATCCCCATCCGTTCGTGCCAGACTGCGAGGCTTTCCTGTGGGTAGGCCTCAAATTCCTTGTCGTCCGCGCCGATGCAGGGCTCGACCCAATTGGCACGTGATCCAACAAACAAATGCACGCGCTCGGGCGGCACCGGCAAATCGGTATCGATGGCCGAGGCATGCGGATGAAGGAGATCAGGCCATTTCGGCGAATACCCCCAAAGCGCGCTGCCACAGGTGCCGCAGAATGTCCGCTCCATGTGGGCGCTCGATTGATAGGTTCGCACATGGTCCCGCCCCGTCACTTCGAGGGTCTCTGCTTTTGCGCCCAGATTGATCGCAAATCCACCCGCTCCGGCAGTCTTGCGACAGATCGAGCAGTAACACAGGTTAAACGGCACTGGATGCGGTGCCTCGACCGCGAATTGCACCGCGCCGCAATGACAAGAGCCCTCGATCCGCATCAATGCCCCCCCGCCCGATCGGCCCGAAGCCGCGGGTCGACCCAGAAATACAGCAGATCAACGATCAGATTGATCCCGACAAACATCACCGAAATCAGCATCAGATAGGCCGCCATCACCGGGATATCGACGAACTGGACCGCGTTAATGAACAGCAATCCAACACCCGGCCACTGGAAAACGGTCTCGGTAATAATCGCAAACGCGATGATCGCCCCCAACTGCAAACCCGTCACCGTGATCACCGGCACCATGGTGTTTTTCAGCGCATGACGGAAATTCACCGCCCGCTCTTTTAATCCGCGCGCGCGCGCAAAGCGGATGTAATCCTGCCGCAGAACTTCAAGCATCTCGGACCGTACCAGTCGCATGATCAGCGTCATCTGATACAAACCCAGCGTAATTGATGGCAAAATCAACGCCTTCAATCCGCTGGCAGTCAAGAACCCGGTCGTCCACCAACCAAGGTCAACAACCTCGCCCCTCCCGAAACTGGGCAGCATATCCAGCTCCACAGAGAATAGGTAAATCAACAGGATACCAATCAGAAAGGTCGGTAAACTGACCCCGATGAGCGACACCGACATAATCACATTCGATACCCAGCCATCCCGCCGAATGGCCGTGAACACGCCCAGCGCGATACCTATCGAAATTGCCAGAAACCCAGATACCGCCGCCAACTCCAATGTTGCCGGCGCGCGCTCTTTGATGATCACCGACACAGGTCGCCCCTGGCGGTAACTCACGCCGAAATTGCCCTGAACGGCGCCTTCGAGAAATTTGAAATACTGCACCACAAACGGGCGATCCAGACCCAGCTCGATCCGCAGCCGATCTATATCGGCCTGCGTGCGCTCCTGGCCCAACATATTGTCAATCGGATCGCCCACAAAGCGAAACATGGAAAATGCCACCAGACCCACGACCAAAAGGACAAGAACGGACTGCGCGACGCGACGGATGATATATGCCAGCATGACACCACTCTTTGACTGTTGAGGCCCCACGGTCAAGATCACTCACGCGTGCTTTGCCCTGTGATTGCATCATTTGCTAGGGTTCAAGGCATCAGAACCGAACCGGAGCCCGAAAATGACCCGATTACTTCTCGCACTCGCCCTTTTTGTCTTAACGGCTCCCGCGCAGGCGCAAGACCAGCCCGTACCCATGACGCCTGAACGCGTTCTCGACATTCTCCTCGCCCTTGATCCCGATACCCGCCCCGCAGGCAACGGTGTCGAACTGACGATCGAAGATGTGCCGGTTTTGGTGATCATCGATCCACGCGCCGACCGCATGCGCGCCATGGTCTCTATTCGTGCGCTCGACGGCATGAGCGAACAAGACCTCCGCCGCGTCATGCAGGCCAATTTCGACACCGCCCTCGATGCGCGCTATGCAGTGGCGAACGGACGACTTTGGGGCGTCTACATCCATCCTCTGTCCCCGCTCAAACGTGATCAATTGATCTCGGGCCTTGGTCAGACGGTGAACCTTGCGCTGACCTATGGCGGCCTCTTCACCGGAGGCGCGCTCAGTTTCGGCGGTGGCGACAGCGTGCCGCTTCAGCGCGAGTTGATCGACCGCCTGCTGGAAAAAGGTCAGGACATCTAAGCGGCCACGCCGCCAAAAATAAAAACCCCTACGCCACAAGTTTCTTCTGTTTCGCAAAAGGGCTGAGACCCAGCCAGACCTGCATGGTGTCCGCGACCTTGCGATCCCCCAGCAATTCCAATTTGTGCGCTTCGCTCTTGATAGTGCCTAAGCCCATCCAGATCGCAGTCATCGTCCGCAAATCTGTTGTGACATAAAGGTTGATATCGAACCCCGGATCTGACCAGCACGGATCGACATCACCGCTGGGTTCGATCACCACCACCAATGGCTCTTGGTTGCAGGCAAATCAGAATACAGAAACTGAACAACCGTACGGGTTGACGGCAGCGGAGACGGATCAAGATTGCGGCGCATGTCCCACATCAACAGCGACGGGTCGAGATTCTTCAGCGAAAGCGAGGATTCAACCCATTTCTGCCCCCACATGCCAACCGCCTCAACCACCGGACGCAGGTCTTGCCCGGCAGGGGTCAGATGATACTCAAAAACGCCCTTTTCGGTCTTAAGCGGCCGTCGCTCGATAACCCCTGCGATCTCAAGCTCTTTCAGCCGTGTCGAAAGCAACGCCGGGGACATCTTGGGAACACCGCGACGCAAGTCATTGAACCGCGTTGTTCCCGCAACAAGCTCGCGCATCAAAACCAAAGTCCATCGAGTGCAGAGTACCTCTGCCGCCATCGCGACAGGGCAGAACTGCTTGTATCCAGCTTGTGTCAAATCCAGCCTCCTTTTGAAATCAGACCAACCGTAGGGCCTTCATTCTGTTCCGCCTAGTTCAGAAACTGAATCGGGCAGTTCAGATAGGTAACTGGATGAGCGGCTTGGTCGTTCGCTACGTTTCGGGGGCAAGCATCGATACCCGGCGCTTGATCTCAAAGGGAGAAAACCATGAGTGTATATCTGATTGCCGACATCAAAGTCACAGACGACGGCTGGGTACCAGAATACGCAACCAATGTTCACAACCTGGTTGAAAAACATGGCGGGCGATATCTTTCCCGCAGTGGCAACATCGAGACTCTGGAAGGCGCGGACAAGGACAGCACACTGATTGCACTCCTCGAATTTCCGACAAGACAGGCGCTCGAGAATTTCGCGTCTGACCCTGCCTACGGCCCCTATGGCCAAGCACGACAGGCTGGCAGCATCAGCAACTTCCACGTGATCGATGACACCGACATCGCCGGCGCAATTCCTTATCTGCAAGCGGGTTAGGTCAATAATCTGCGTCAACGGCCCGCCGTTGACGCAAAACCCTGTCCAGTCACGCGATGGCCAGTCCCGCTTTCACCTCGTGATCGCCCGACCTCCTCAAATCAATCAAAACCGCCGCAGTCACCAGTCATCGCATCTTTGTCTTGAACGACGTTCACAAATCGCGTATCCAGATTGTGAACACCGTTCAAGGAACCCGAATCATGACCCATGTGATCAATACCAACCAACTCCTCGCCGAAGGTCTTCTGAACGAAGCCCAGGCAAAAGAAATCGCCCGACGCTCGCGCGACACTATGCTGGCGCTGGTCGTCAACATCATCCTCACCGCAGGCATAATCGCCGCCTCCCTCGGCTTTGTCTTCTGGATCGCCGACCCGTTCTGTGTGGCCCTGCTTGGCGCCGCATTCCTCGCGGTGGGCGTTCTTGTCCTCACCAAAGCCGACGCGCTCTACCGACTGCTCGGCCACGCTGGGACGCTGATCGGCTCGGGCATGCTCTTCGCGGGCGGCGCGATCGAGCTTGTCAGCAACTACCCCGACATCGCCACCCCCATCCTCATCGCCGGAGGCGCACTCATCGCCGCCACCGCCGCATGGGCTTACCGGGTCGCGCCGACCGCGCTCAGGTTTTCAACCGGAGCCATCGCGCTGGCCGGCATCGCCCTCCACCTTCTGGGCCTTGGCATCGAACTGGACGGCATGTCCGGGCTGCCTATTGCCGCACTCTACTTCTACGCTGCCGCCCTCATTGCCGCCGCAGGCGTCTTCGTGGACGTCCGCTTCGTCACCGCGCTTGCCATCGCGCCCTTCGCCCAGATGCTCGACACCGGCACCGCCTATTTCCACGCAGCCTATGTGTTCTATTCCCCCGAACCGACGCTGACGATCCTGCAGATGGGTGCTGTCGTGGCTATCGGAGCATGGGCCATGAGCAACACACCCGACCGCTTTGGCCGCCACGCGGGCATCCTCGCGATGATGGCCGCCGTCGTCGGCAACCTCGCCTTCCTCGTCGGCTCCCTCTGGGGAGACGAGATCGGCGCCAGCTACTACCGCTTTCAGGCGCCCAACTACTCGGATTTCAACGACTGGCGCGAATATCAGGCGGCCTATGCCCTGTGGAAAGAACAGTTCATCCAAATCTCCGAGCATGTCTTCTCGGTTGTCTGGGCCGCCCTCCTGATCGCAGGTGCATGGCTCGCCGCAGCAACCCACCGCCGCGGCTTGTTCAACGCGTCGATCACGTTCCTCGGCATCCACGCATACACGCAGGTGTTCGAAACTTTCTCAGACGAACCCATGGTCTATGCCCTCGGCGGCCTCGCCGCGATCCCGGCAGCCTGGGGTCTGTGGAGGCTCAACCAAAAGATGTTCGCCGAACCTGCCTCAAACTAGCGACTTCGAAACACCAGAACCAGGGAGAGCCAGACCAGCTCTCCCCGGCACATTTTTAACAAGATCAATTTTAAAAGGGATCACGACAATGACCAACTTCTTGGTCTTCGCACCACGCTTTATCGCGACACTTCTGGTTGCAACCTTGCTGATCACCGGATGCGCATCGCCTCAATCCCGCGAAACCTCACCCCCTGTAGCCGAGCAAACTCTTGTAGCCGCCACTGACGCCGAAACCGAAGCCGGGCAAGGCGAAACTTTCGACGATCTCAACCCCGCCGCAAAGGCGGGGGTCGCTATTCTCGGCGGCGTTCTGATAATCGGTCTTTGCGGAGCCTCCGCGATGCTTCTTTGCCCGCTGTGATGGTCCTCAAACCCGGACTGCGGATCGACGTCAGATCCGGCCTCACTGACCGCTCTGCCCCCAACCGCTGATCACCGCATCTGCCTCAAGTTCGACCAGCCACTCTGGGTTCACAAAACGGTCCACTGCCATGATCGTATCAACCGGGCGGATATCGCGAAAATACTCTTTGCGCACATCTATCGCTGCTTTCCAGTCGTCGATGTTCGTCAGGATCACCCGGGTTCGCACAACGTGATGCAATCCCGATCCCGCCTGCTCCAAAGCCGCCTTGATAATCTCGATACACTGCCTCGTCTGCGCCGCCACATCACCAACGCCGACCGTTTTTCCATCCGCTCCAACAGGGGCCGTACCCCCGATCGAAATAAAAGGCCCGACCCGCACCGCGCGCGAAAACCCAACAATCGCCTCCATCGGATTTCCGTTAGAAATAAGTTCGCGATCAAAATCCATGCTCCAAACCTCCCTGAATGCGGGCAGCCTAGCACAAGTCCCGTTGCGGACACGGCCCTTTCAGCGTCCCAGCGGCCTGTGACGTACATACCGGGGCCTGCGATGCTCATACCGGACAAGCCCTCGATAGGGCGCATTCTGGTTGCTTGGCGATCCGGGGCGCACAAGTCGTCCGGCCTCTTTTTGCGGCTTCATGCCCGTCGACCAACCGCCGCGCACCTCCCACAATCGCAGCACATTCACCGGGATCAAAATGACGTGCAGAACCAGAATGGGCGTCAGCCCCGACAAGGCCGCATAGATGACGAAAAGCAAATTGCTGGATAAGGCAAACAAACGCAAAGACACCATCGAACGCGCGACAAACGTCAACAACACCATCCCCGCCGCCAGGTATCCCACAAGATCAACTCCGGACGCGATGATCGCGGTTTCTGACATGCTGTTACAACTCCACGTGATCCCATGATCGGCAGCGAAAAAGCCCTCCGCTGCCCGGCACAACTATCCGTGGAGAATGTTGCAGAATTATTTGGAGATCGCGGTATTTGGTTCAGCGCACTCTGAACCAGGCGTCAAACCAAGCCGTCCGCCCGGAAAATCTCGCCGAGATCTTTTTCCGGCCGCGCGCCGATGTGGCTGATGACCTCGGACGCCGCCGCACAGCCCATCCGGCCGCACATCTCAAGCGTATACCCTTGCGAATGACCCCACAAAAACGCCCCAGCAAATGCGTCGCCCGCACCCGTCGCGTCCTGGATATTCACTGGTTTCGCAGGCGCATGCCACCTCTGCCCGCCCGCCAGAATATGCGCACCCTTTGCGCCTTCGGTGCAGGCCACGATTTCGACCTCTGCCGCCGCCGCCGCCAGGGCAGCCTCGAAATCGTCTGTCTCGTACATCGAACATATCTCGTCGCGGTTCGCGAAAAGCAAATCCACGTGATCCCGCAGCATCTCGCGAAACGCATCGCGGTGACGTTCCACACAGAACGGATCCGACAGCGTCAGTGACACACGGCCACCCGCGCCTTTGGTCGCCGTGATCGCCTTGGCAAAAGCCGCATGGCTCTCGGGGCCGTCAAAACGATACCCCTCAAGGTAAATCATTTCCGCATCGGCCATCTGTGCAGGGTCTATGTCGTCCGGCGTCAGAAATTCGGTCACGCCCAGATAGGTATTCATCGATCGCTCACCGTCCGGCGTCACCAGAACAATGCAGCGACCCGTCTCGGCCTTCTGCTTTGCGGTGGCCAGCTTGGTCTCATAAACCGCCCCCTGTGCGCGCAAATCATGGGCAAAAATCGCGCCCAACTGGTCGTCCTTAACCTTGCCCACATAGGCCGTCTTTCCGCCAAGCGCCGCCACAACCGCAATCGTGTTGGCCGCCGAACCACCCGACACCTCGCGCGCAGGCCCGACACGGCCATATAAATCCACCGCCCGGTTCATATCGATCAGCTGCATGATGCCTTTTTCGACACCCGCCTCACCCAGAAACACGTCCTCGCAGCGCGCCAGCACATCGACCATCGCATTCCCGATGCCCACCACGTCAAATCGCTTCGTCATTCGGTCTTATCCTCAAAGTCGCACAGATCACGTATCAGGCAAGCGTTACATTTCGGTTTGCGCGCCACGCAAGTATAGCGTCCGTGCAAGATTAGCCAGTGGTGCGCATGGTGTTGAAACTCTGCCGGAATATTATCCTCTATCGCCCGCTCAACAACGTCGACATCCTTGCCCGGCGCAATCCCGGTGCGATTGCCAACACGGAAAATATGCGTGTCCACCGCCTGCGCAGGTTGGCCAAACCACATGTTCAACACAACATTCGCCGTCTTGCGCCCAACACCCGGAAGCGATTGCAACGCGGCGCGCGAGGACGGCACGACGCTTCCAAATTCATCCACCAGCTTCTGGCTCAACTTGATCACGTTCTTCGCCTTGTTGCGAAACAACCCGATGGTCTTGATATGCTCGATCACACCCGCTTCGCCCAGCGCCAGCATCTTTTCCGGCGTATCGGCCACCGCAAACAACCCCCGCGTCGCCTTGTTCACACCTGCATCTGTCGCCTGCGCCGAAAGCGCCACGGCAACCACCAGAGTGAAGGCATTGGTATGCTCCAACTCGCCCTTCGGTTCGGGTTCAGCAATCTGAAAGCGCGAAAAGATCTCGTGGATCACCGGGTATGAAAGTTGTTTTGCCATACCGTCAGGTTTTGGCGGATCGGACCCCGCACGGCAAGACGATTATCGCGGCGGGATGGAACCAGCGGGACGCCAGCATTGTCTAACTTTCATTGCGACCTTCAAATCGCCCCCGCGTGCGGTTGGCGAACGCCACAAGGGACAGCATGACCGGGACCTCGACCAAAACCCCGACCACTGTGGCCAGCGCAGCACCGGAATTCAGCCCGAACAGACTGATTGCCACCGCCACGGCCAGCTCGAAAAAATTCGACGTTCCAATGAGCGCACAGGGTGCCGCGATCTTGTGCGGCACGCGCCAAATAAACGCCGCCGCATACGCCAGCGCGAAAATACCGTAGGACTGGATGAGAATGGGCACCGCTATCAGCACAATGATCTCGGGGCGATCCAGAATAACCTGCCCCTGCAGGCCGAACAGGATCACAACGGTCGCAATAAGCCCGACAACCGACCACGGCTTGATGCGGTCGCGAAAGGCATCGATCCGCGCCTCGGACCCCAAAAGATGTCGCGTCCAGACCCCGGCGGCCAATGGCAAAGCCACGAACAGAACGACCGACAAAAGCAGCGTCCCCCAAGGCACGACAATATCCGTGACCCCCAAAAGCAGCGCGACAATGGGCGCGAAGGCAAACACCATGAC
>JARFRG010000255.1 GCA_029287375.1 Boseongicola sp.
CAACGGAAATCGACACATCACCGCAGCAACAAGCGGCTCTCGCACACAAAGTACGCGATCTTGCGCGCACAATATCTGAACAGCTGACCGTGGCCTACCCGGATCGCAGAAGCGCTTGAACACGAATGGAAACGACATGAAAAAGATAGACGTCTTCACACACATCTGGCCCAAACCGTTTCATGAAGCGCTCATCGCGCACCTTGGCCAAACCACCGACATCACCCGCCGTTCAGAAGCAGTCCCTATGATGACCAATCTTGATCGACGCTTTGAAGTTATGGATATGTTCGGACCGGACTATTGCCAGATCCTGTCCATCGCATCGCCGCCTTACGAGAAATACGCCGATCCGGCCAAATCGCTCGAATTAGCGACTGTCGCCTCTGACAGCATGGCAGAGCTATGCCAGAAATACCCCGACCGCTTCCCTGGCTTTATCGGTACCGCTGTCATGTCGAACCCTGATGCTTTGGTCGAAGACGCCCGCCGCAACATCGAAGATTTGGGTGCCGTGGGGATGCAAATCTTCACCAATGTCTCGGGCAAACCCCTCGACCGGCCCGAGTTTGAGCCATTCTTCGAGTATATGGCCAGCACGGGCAAACCAATATGGATGCACCCGGCACGCGGAGCGAACTTCCCCGACTACCTCACTGAGAACCAATCAGAATACGAAATCTGGTGGACCTTTGGCTGGCCCTACGAAACCTCTGCGGCAATGGCGAGGCTGGTATTCTCGGGAATATTCGACAAATATCCGGCTCTCAAGATCATCACGCACCACGCCGGGGGAATGGTCCCGTTCTTTGAAGGTCGCGTTGGCGCTGGTTGGGACCAAATGGGAGCACGCACGACCGACAAGGACCTCAAAGCAGTACTGAAAGCTCTGAAGCGACCTCATTTGGAATATTTCAAGGAATTCTACGCCGACACGGCATCTTTCGGATCGCAAAAAGCGATTAAGCACGCTGTGGAATTCTTCGGTGAAAATCGTGTGTTGTTCGCCTCTGACGCACCCTTCGATCCCGAAGGCGGGCCGATGTATATTCGCGAGACAATCAACATTCTGGATCGCATGGATATTTCCGACGACCTTCGCCGAAAGATCTATCAAGATAACGCAGTAGAATTATTGGGGCTGAAGCTTTGATCGTAGGACACCATATCAACGGACAGACTGTCGCCAGCGGCGCGGTGGACGACAGCTTGAATCCGGCCAATCAAACCGTGCTGGGACAATACCACAAAGGGTCTTCGCAACTGGTCGATCAGGCGGCCACGGCGGCGCGCTCGGCGTTTTTCTCGCACGATTGGTCGGCCAATCCACGACTGCGAGCGCAGGCGCTGGCTGAAATCGCTGATCGTCTGGAAGCGGAAAAGGACGCGATCGCGGCGCTGGTGGTGCGCGAGAATGGCAAGCTGCTCAAAGAGGCGTTGGGAGAAACCCTCGGCGCAATTTCTGAGACCCGATACTATGCAGGACTGGCGCGAAATATCCGCGGCACAATGCAAGAAGTCTTGCCAGGACAGATGTCGCTTTTTCACCGCGAGCCCGCCGGAGTGGCCGGAATTATCGTGCCATGGAACGCCCCGGTGACACTTCTTATGCGCTCTTTGGCGCCGGCGCTGGCCGCAGGTTGTACCTGCGTCATAAAACCTGCGGCTCAGACACCGCTCGTGCATGCCAAATTGATGGACTGTATCACTGGGGCGCCCTCATTGCCGGATGGCGTGATCAATTCTGTAAACGAGAACGGTATCGAGGTCGGACAGGCCATCGTCGCTTCACCCAAGATCGATGTCATCTCTTTCACGGGTTCAAGCCGGACCGGGTCCGCCATAATGGCAGGGGCCGCCCCTTCGTTGAAGCGTGTCGGACTAGAACTTGGTGGCAAAGCTCCGGCGGTTGTTTTCGAGGATGCCGATCTCGATCAGGCAGCAGCCGAGCTTACCTATGGCGCCCTTAACATGGCCGGCCAAATCTGTGTGGCCGCTGCCCGTTTCCTGGTACACGAAAGTATCGCCGCCGAGTTCGGACAGCGCATGGTCGCCGCCTTTAACGCCGTCCGGGTCGGACCCGGAGATGACCCGAACAGCACGATGGGATCGCTCATCGATCTTCAAAACCAGACCCGCTTACGCACCCTTATCGAACAGGCCGGTGACGAAGGTCGTATCTTGTTGCGGGGGGACTGGTCTGGCGACGGCGCGTTCCTGACGCCAACCCTCTTCAGCATCGAAGATCTCTCCTCTCCTCTTGTCCAAGAAGAACTTTTCGGTCCGATCGTAACTCTGGAAACATTTGCCGATGAGGCCGAGGCTGTCCACAAAGCCAATGCAACTGACTATGGGTTGGCCGCGTCAGTCTTTACCAAGGACGTCGGGCGCGCGATGCGGACCAGCCGTGCCATACGGTCAGGCACCGTTTGGATCAATGCGCATCTGAGGCTTTTTGCAGAAGCGGAAACAGGTGGTTTTGGGAGATCCGGGATGGGGCGCTTGCACGGCCCGGAAGGCTTGCACGACTTCTTGGAGACCAAGCACATCTATTTGGAGCCTGGCAGGATTTGAGACACGATGTATGATGTAGTGATTAATGGTGGTGGCCCGGTCGGCACCGGGCTGGCAATAGATCTTGGCCAGCGCGGGCTGCATGTGGCACTGGTCGAACGCTATCGCGAACCGCAACCGGTGCCAAAAGGCCAGAACCTGACACAGCGTACGGTGGAGCACTTCCGCGCCTGGGGCTGTGAGGACGAATTGCTGGTCGCCCATCCGATCCCCGAAGGCAGCGGAATTGGCGGCATGACTTGCTATGGCAGTCTTTTGACCGATCACCATTACGATTGGCTGAACCGCGCCCGGGTCGCTGACTACTACGCCTGTGCAAATGCCCGGCTGCCACAATATGCGACCGAAGCAGTGCTACGCGCCCGCGCTTCACAGATAAACAAGATCGACGTCTTCTACGGCTGGCAAGGCGAGGCATTTACGCAAGATGCCGACGGTATCTCACTAGAAATCGCCCAACGGCACGGCGACGGTCGCCAAACCCTGAAAGGGGCCTATCTTATCGGCTGTGACGGTAGCAAATCACTGGTGCGCCAAAACAGCGGGATCTGCGAAACACTCAGTGAGCACAACAAACTCATGGCGCTACTGGTGTTCAAATCCGAAGCACTAGACGACTTGCTGAAACGCTACCCCGGAAAGGCGTTCTATAACGTCCTGCACCCTGACTTCGAAGGCTACTGGCAGTTCTTCGGCCGCGTAGATCATGGGCTCTCGTGGTTCTTCCACGCCCCTGTGCCGCTGGGCACAACCAAGGGTAATTTCGACTTTGGCGCGATGCTGACCCGCGCTGTGGGAACTGATTTCGCGTTCGAAATTGACTACATAGGTTTTTGGGACTTGCGCGTGGCTGTCGCCGACACCTACCAGAAAGGCCGCGTATTCGTGGCCGGGGACGCAGCCCATTCTCATCCGCCCTATGGCGGCTATGGCATCAACCTTGGCTTCGAGGACGCACGCAATTTGGGATGGAAGATCGCCGCCACCCAGCAGGGATGGGGCGGGCCGGATCTCTTGAGAAGCTATTCCGACGAACGCCAGCCGGTCTTTGCCACGGCGGCCAAGGAATTCATCGAGAAATTCATCGAAGAGGACCGTAAATTTCTGGCAACTCATACGCCCGACGATCCGGATTTCGCGAAACTCTGGCAAGGCCGCAGCCAGGATGGCGATGAGGTTCTGGCGTTCGAGCCAAATTACGAAGGCTCCGGCATCATCGGTGGGCCGGGACAACCTTCGGCGAGGGGCAACCACCAGTTTACCGCACGGGCGGGCCACCATCTTGCACCTGCACCACTGGCGGATGGCAGGGGCGTTTTTGACGCGCTTGGTGCAGGCTTTTCTCTCTTGGTGGTTGATGGCGACATTGGTTTTGCGCAGGCGGCCAAATCTATGGGAGTGCCGCTGGAAATCTTCACGATGTCCGCGCAGGCCGCGAAATCCTACGGCTCCCCGGCTGTGCTTGTCAGGCCGGATCACTATGTCGCCTGGGCCGGTCACACTTGCGAGGCTAAAGAAACACTTTCCCAAGCCGTTGGCCGGACATGAGGGCAAACGTACCTTGAGCATCGTGTTCCAGAGCATAAACCGCTTTTCCACACCTCGTTGCGGATGAAGTGCTCAGATCACAATGCCACGATAAACTCTATTCCCGTTTAAGGACCACGTCGAATTCCACAGCAAGAAACGGCGCTTCAATTTTGCCGGATAAGACCATTCCTTCGGGAAATTCGCTGGCTGGCTTTTCGTGGTATGTCATCACGAGATCATCCCGTACGCCAAAAACGGTGTCTTGATCGAGATATGGATCATCGTCGGGGAAAACTTCGGTCACAAGCGTTCGGTACCCTGGTGCCTTAACAATATAGTGCAAGTGCGATGGACGCCATGGGTGGCGGCCACAAGCGCGCAGAATGTCACCAACCGGACCGTCAGATGGCACGGTATATTCAACTGGCTTCACAGTGGTGAATGCGTAGCGTCCATCATCGCCCACGGTCATTAGACCGTGGAATGAGTAGGTGTCCTGATCTTCATCTTGGCTTGCGTAAAGTCCGTTGGGCGCGGTTTGCCAAATGTCGATTTCAGCACCAGCAATGGGTTTGCCTTCCGTGTCGCGAATGACACCCTCTGCCAGCAAAACCGGACCCCCAAAACCACGCTTCATATCGCCGCCAACTGGCAAGGGCGGCGCGCCAGACACGTGGAACGGGCCCAACACAGACGACGAAGTCGCTTCGGGGCTGGAATGCAGCATGTCGACCAACGACGACAAGCCTAACACGTCTGATGCAAGGACGAATTCGTGATGGTCTTCGGATTCAATCGCAGCACACCCTTCCAGGAAAGCGATCCCCTGCCGCCACTCATCATGGGTCAGTTTCGTCTCCCGGGCAAAATCATGCAGGTGTTGAACCAGCGAACTCATGATTTCATGTGTGCGTGGCGGCATGTCATCGGCCATATAGCTTTTGAAAACATCCGTAATATTGTCCTTGGTCACGTTACGCATGGCACTTGGTTCCTTACAAAAGAGCGAGGCTTAGGATCGGGAATTCGATCAGAATAAAGAGGACGATCAGCATCACGAATGCGAAAGGCAACGCCCCCATGAACACGTCCTTCAGCGATATGCGGTCGTCATTCAGCGTCGATTTGATCACAAAACACGATATGCCCAAGGGCGGGGTTAGCAATCCAATCTCTGCACCGACAACGGTTATGATACCGAACCAGATCAAAGACATATCCAATGCCTCGACCAGTGGAAGAAACAGCGGCACCACAATCAAAATAATCGATGCTGTGTCAAGAATTGTGCCGAGGAATATCATCAGCAACACATAGAGCAACATGATCGTCCAAAACGTCGCCGAACTTCCCGCCAGAAGATCCTGCAGTTGATTGGGCAAACCAGCAAGGCCCAGCATTCTGCTGTAGATCGACGCCGCCGTGATCAGGAACAAAATTGCCGCTGTAATATGTCCGGTCTCAAGCAACGCTTCCCAGAAACCTTTAAGGGACATCGACCTGCGTGTCACCGCGATGATCAGTGCAACCAGAGATCCCGTTGCCCCCGCCTCTACGGCTGTCATCCAGCCGGTGTAAATGCCACCAAGCACGATTGTGATAAGCCCGAGAGTCGGAAGCGTCTTTGACGCGATCTCGCGCTTGGACATCCATTCGGTATCTTCAACGACACGTCCGCCGACAAAGTTCGGGGTGTAGCGGCCCATGAACCAGATTGCGCCGACGTAAGCGATGGCAAGTAAGATGCCTGGGATGACGCCGGCAAGAAACATGTCACCAACGGATTGTTCAGCCACAAAACTGTAAATTATCAACATGGCAGAGGGCGGAATGATCATACCCAAGACCGACGAGCCGGCGACCACGCCGACCGCAAAGCGCGGGTTATAGTCTTGCGCGATCATCTGCGGCACAGAGACTTTGGTAAACACCGATGCCGATGCAATGGAAGATCCAGTGACCGCCGCGAATACAGCGTTAGCACCCACGGTTGCCATGCCAATGCCGCCCTTCACCTTGCGAAAGCGCATCGTCATGACTTCGTAGATGTCCCGGCCCAGCCCGGCCTTGGACACGATCAACCCCATAAAGGTGAATAACGGAATGGTGGCAAAACTATAAACCATTGCACTATCACCCACAGCGATCTTCAGCAGGTTCAGCGACAGGGTGAAATTATCGCGCATCAACCAGATCGACACCAGCGATACCATGCCCAGAGCGATCGGGATGTAGACGCCCGAGTAGATCAAAAAGACAATCGCAAGGACCGAGATCAGGCCTATTTCGATGGGAGTCATGAACTGGTCCCGCCCGTATTATGGTCTTCATGTTCAGGCACGCGGATAAGCTGTGGCCGATCCTGCGCCGTGATGACTTTGAGGACGAAGATCAGACAGGCCAGCGCGGCGCCGCAGGAAATCACCAGCTTGATTGGCCACCAAGGCACGGTAAAAATGCCCGGTATGCCGAAGAAGTCCTGAGTGCCCCACATCTTCAGGAACTCTGGAAACATGATGTAAGCTATGAGGCCCATGAAAATGGCGGAGATTGCATTGATGATCCGGCGCAAGCTCGCGGTCAGGCCGGGATTGCGGCTGTGCAGAAGGTTCAGAAAACCATCCGAACGGGTCAAACGGTCAACCCGCACCACATCGGCGAGTTGCAGAAAGACGATGAAGACGACTGAAAGCTGGACGATTTCGTAGGTGCCTTTAAGGGGTGCGTTAAACACGCTCCGGGCAATGACATCGACGTTCAGGATGACCACCAACACCAACACGGTACAAGTTCCGGCGACGTTGGCGGTGATTGCGAGGGTATTGGCGACCCGAGAGAGACCGCCGATTGCTGACTTGAGCATGCTCTAGGCCCCTTCTCGGG
>JARFRG010000276.1 GCA_029287375.1 Boseongicola sp.
AGATGTGTATAAGAGACAGCTGCCACGCAGGACGCTGGAAGCTGGGTCGATGTCACACGTCAGGATATCCCCGATGGGCCGCTTTACAGCTGGTGGTCTTACCGCTCGCCGGGTTGGGACGAAGCCAACAAAGGGCGACGGCTTGATCACATATGGGCGACCTCCGACATCTCAAACGCAGGCCACAGCAGCCGGGTGTTGCGCCATGTCCGCGGATGGGAAAAGCCAAGCGACCACGCTCCGGTTTTTGCCACATTCGATTTATAACCGGCAAGCCACGCGAAGAAGGGGACAGTCATGGGCGAACTAACGCGACGCGCAATTTTGCTGGCCGGAGGCGGTATCATCGGCGGCATCGCCGGGGCCAAGCTGAGCGCCAAGAAACCATCGCTTTCCGGCACCCGCTCATTGCAGCCCGCAGGCGCCCCGAACACGCTGAACGACGCAAGCCAACTGAGCGAAACCCCTATTTTCCGCCACACAGTCGCCGTCGAAAATCCCGGCGATGTCCTCGTCGATGCAATTCGTAGAGAGATCACCGAAGCATCTGAAAACAAAAGGGCTTTCAACATTGGCGCGGCCCGTCATTCAATGGGCGGGCACGCGATTCCATCGAACGGACACGCAATGACGTTCGAGAATGGCTTCACTCAATACCGCTCCCGCAGCAACACATACCGCGCCCACGCTGGCGCAAGATGGAGCGATGTTATTGCCACGCTGGACCCCTTGGGATTTGGCCCCAAAGTTATGCAGTCAAACAATGATTTCGGGGTCGCAGCCACGTTTTGCGTGAACGCGCATGGTTGGCCTGCACCGCACGGTCCAATGGGATCGACGGTGCGCAGCCTCTTTATCGTGCGCCCAGACGGCGAGTTGGTCCGGTGTTCAAGAACCGAAAACGCACCGCTGTTTTTCGCGACGATGGGTGGATATGGATTGACTGGCGCCATCATTGAACTTGAGCTGGATGTTGAGCCAAACGTAAACCTCGAGCCAACATTTCTGAAAATTCCGGCACAGGAATTCGCTCAGTTCTTTGTCGGGGCGATTGATTCCGGTGACGTGAATATGGCCTACGGACGCCTGAACGTGGACCGCGATACATTCTTCGAGGATGCCATGCTTGTCACCTATCGACCCGCGGCGGATCAAAGCGTAATCGTACCCGCGCAAGGCTCGGGAACACTCAGCCAACTGTCGCGCCACGTCTTTCGCGCCCAAGTCAATAATGAGATCGCCAAGGACGCACGGTGGTGGTTTGAAACCGGGCTTGGCCCGATGATTTCTGACGGCGTCGTTACGCGCAATTCCTTGTTAAACGAGCCTGTCGTGACGCTGGACGATAATGATCCAATGCGCACGGATATCTTGCATGAATACTTTGTGCCGCCCGGACGGTTCAACGATTTTATAACAGCCTGCCAAGAGGTTATTCCTTCGAGCTATCAAGAGCTGTTGAACATTACCTTGCGCTATGTGGCCGCCGATTCTGAAAGTATTTTGTCCTACGCCCCGGCTCCGCGGATCGCCTGCGTGATGCTCTTCAGTCAAGAACTGACGCAGCGCGCAGAAGCCGACCACGAGCGAATGACGCGTGATCTTATCGATCGGGTGCTCGACCTTGGTGGGACATACTACCTGCCGTACCGCCCCCACGCGACGCTCGACCAGTTTCGCCGTGCCTATCCAAATGCAGAGAAGTTTGTAGAAGAGAAAAAGTTCTACGACCCTGACCTTGTCTTTCGAAACGGTTTTTGGGACCGCTATCTGGCGAACATGGCATGAGCATCCATCGGCTTATTTCTCTTGGGTTTTTCGCGGTTTTACTTGCCGCCGCACCCCTGAATTACATCCCCGGTATAACTGACGCTGACGGCGTGGCGTTCGGCGTTTTTGCTTTGGATATTTTCGATGATGCCCTGCATCTGGCGTCTGCCGCTTGGGCTTTGGCAGCAGCGCTTGTGTCAGCGCGTGCAAGCCGAATGTTTCTTTTGATATTCGGGTCCTTTTATTTTGCCGATGGTGTCATGGGCTTGATCACTGGTTCGGGATATCTCGATTTTGGAAATTTCACATATGGCGTGCAGGACCTTCCGCTGGGCTTCAAAATAATGGCCAACCTGCCGCATATCGGACTTGGTGGGGTCGCCTTGCTGTCGGGGCTGTTCCTCGGGCGCGCGCGGTGATCGTCTTGTGGCGATGGGCTATACGAATACTGCTTTCTCTTGGTTTGGCGGTCATTGGTTTGTTGATCCCACCCGCCTACGTCGAGCTTGCCTGTCAAAAGCCGACCACATCGGACGGCTATAGCCCGCTCATCACCGATCCTGACTGGCAGCGCGCCGAAAGCCGCACGCTTCTGACTTATCCAGAATGGCACATCGTCCACGCCTACGACGATTATGCCCGCGTCATCCGCGACGGCGATCCGCATGATTTTGGATACCTCCGGGCCATTTCTGGGTTTTGGAGGACGTTGTGCCCGTTGACCGGGGCCGCGGCCTCTATGGGGGGCGTGGACAGAGACACCAAGGCAACGATTTATACGATAGGCGTCAGTTTCACGGCAGAGCTTTTGGCAAAAGCTGCTTATGAAGAAACGATTGGGCGTCTGATGACCCTTTTGCGAGGCTCTGAACAGTCGGCGCTTGACGCTGTCAGTGCGCGGCAGGCCGCTGAATATGCTTTGTTTTTGCAGCAAACGCCCTGGTATCAATGGGATTTCAGGCGGGATGCGCAGGAGCTGACAGAAAAGGCCGATGCGAATCTGCGAGACCGCGAGCGGTCATTGGCGCTTGGCATCGAGTATCGTGCGAAGGCAATCTATGCTGGGGCTATCAAGGCGGCTGTTGCCGGGATGGGGGCTGATCAACTGCGGCTTCGCGCGGTTGTTTCTAATCTTTCAATCGACGCGTTGGAAGCGCTGGACGGCATCACCGTCGTTGGTCGGAATGGTAGCGGCATCGAGATCGAAACGGATCGATACCGTGCGTTCACGCGAATTGTCGAAGTGCTCGTTGCTAAAGGGGGCAACATCGTCGAGATCGCCGGCAACAACGACGTTCTGTTCACGGCAATATCGGATGCGTCGACAGTCGAAGGCGCTCTTTATAGCTTCCCGCGCCAGGGCTACGGCGATGTGCGCCACCTGATCCTAATCCCCGTCCGAGACCTTGGAGATCGCCTCCGATCCCTCGATGGATTACAGCTAGAACATGTCCACGACTATTAAACGCGCAGCAATACTCCTGCCACTTGTGCTCGTCGCATGGGTCGCTGTCATGGCGTTGGTCATGCGATTTTCAGATGCGGCGCCCGCAGCCGTGGTTCTGTTTCCCAGTGCGGCATTGATCGAGAATTTGCCCGACGGAACAGGTATTTTGACGCTAAGTCGTGCGGCGCTCACTGTCGCAAATGGACCGGGGACGGCATCCGACCTATACGCGGCTGGGGCATGGCTGGTGCTGCCTGCTGGGCTCACCGGCTGTTTGCCGCTGACACAGGCGCTTAAGCAGGAGTTGAGCGCGACCCCGCGTTCGTGAAAATGCCAAGCGCCTCTTGGTCTTTCCGAGATCGTTCGCATATAAGTCCGGTCAACCAATTCCGAGGTCTGTAATGCTTGAACTTAACCCGACCCCTCCTGCCGCGCCATCCGGTGACCTGATCAAGGACAGCACCGAGGCAACCTTTATGGTCGATGTGGTCGAAGCCAGCAAAACTGTGCCGGTGATCGTCGATTTTTGGGCGCCATGGTGCGGGCCGTGCAGACAACTGACACCAGCGATCGAAGCCGCCGTCACCGCCGCTGGTGGTGCCGTCAGGCTTGTGAAAATCAATGTTGATGAAAACCCGGCGATTGCACAGCAATTGCGCGTCCAATCGCTCCCGACTGTTTATGCATTCTGGCAAGGCCAACCGATTGATGGCTTTCAGGGTGCGTTGCCCGGCTCTGAAATCAAGACCTTCATTGACAAAACTATTGAGGCCAGCGGCGGACAGGCTGACGGTGGTTTGGGCGAGGCTCTTGAGACTGCAGAAGGGATGCTCGATGAGGGGGCGGCCGCTGACGCAGCCTCGGTTTTTGCGGCCGTTTTGGACGAAGACCCGCAAAGCGCCCCTGCCTATGGCGGTCTGGCGCGCGCGCATCTTGCGCTCGGTCAAATTGACGAAGCTGCGCAAGTGTTGTTGTCCGTTCCCGCAGACCTTGAAGCGGCCGCCGAAATTGAGGCTGCGCGTGCTCAGGTCGCTTTGGCGCGGCAGGCCGAAGACGCGAGGCCTGTCGGCGAACTTCGTGCTGCTGTTGAAAGCAACCCTGACGACATGCAGGCGCGCCTTGATCTTGCGCAGGCTCTTTATGCGTCAGGTGACGCCGAAGCCGCAGTAGATGCATTGCTGGAAAGCTTTCGACGTGACCGCGAATGGAACGACGGCGCTGCGAAGGCGCAGTTGTTCACGATCTTTGAGGCCTTGAAACCAAACGACCCGGTGGCGCTAAACGGTCGCCGAAAACTGTCTTCCATCATATTTTCTTAACAAGACAGCGGGCTAGGTCGTTCTTCATGTTTCCCAAATCTGATCTTCCCGACACAATTCCTGTTTTCCCTCTTCCGGGCGCGTTATTGCTACCGCGTGCGCGACTTCCGTTGCAGATATTCGAGCCGCGCTATTTGGCGATGCTTGATGACGCGCTCAAGACGTCTGATCGCCTCATAGGCATGGTACAGCCGCGCGAAAAAGCCCCCGCTGGTAGCCTGACCTTGCAAACGATTGGCTGCGCCGGACGCCTTACGTCGTTTTCAGAAACCGATGACGGGCGCTATATGATCACGCTGTCGGGGATCAGCCGTTTCAGGGTTTTGAAAGAAATTGATGGCTTCGCGCCGTATCGGCGCTGTGACGTAAGTTGGGCGGGCTTCGATCGGGACCTTGGATCGGCAGAGATTGATCCGCGATTTGAAAGAGATACTTTTTTCGAGGCGCTTAATCGGTACTTCGAATCTCAAGGGCTGCAAACGGACTGGGAGTCCCTAAAAGATGCAGAGGACGAGTTGTTGATCAATTCGCTGTCCATGCTTTGTCCCTTCGAGCCGGAAGATAAACAAGCACTGTTGGAAGCGCCGTCTTTGCAGACACGTCGCGAGACGCTGCTGACACTGATAGAATTCGCCATGCGCGGCGGTGGAAACGAGGGCCAACTTCAATGACGGAAGACACGTTTGATCGCCATATGCTTGAGGCGTTGGTTTGCCCCCAAACACGTGCGCAATTGACCTACGATGCACAGACTCAGGAACTTGTCTCAAAGGCTGCTCATTTGGCCTATCCGATCCGAAACGGTATCCCGATCATGCTGGTTGATGAGGCACGCAAGCTGGATTGATAGGCTGGTTAAAGCGGCTGGCCCTTTGCAAGTCGGGGCATATCGCCCGTAAGACCAGCAGCCTCGCGAATAAGGCCGCGGCGCAGGCCGGGAATTGCGTTTGCAGCGCCAAGTCCAATATCCCGAATTGCTCGGAGAAATCCATTATCGTTTGAAAACAGACGATTAAATCCGTCCGTCGCAATCGCAAGCGTGGCGGTGTCAAACCGCCGCCATTGACGATAGCGTGACAAGACATCGGCGCGCCCGATGTCTTCTCCTAGCCTGATCGCATCTGTCAAAACTTCGGCCAAAGACGCCACGTCTTTCAGGCCCGCGTTCAATCCTTGCCCGGCAATTGGATGAACCGCGTGTGCTGCATCGCCGACAAGCGCGACGCGCGGACCAATGAAACTCTTGGCCAGTGACAGACCCAAAGGATAACTGAAACGCTCACCAGCGAGCGAAATGTCCCCAAGGAAATCTCCAAACCGCGGACGCAGCACATTCAGATATGCGTCATCGCCAAGGTCGGCTATCGCCGCGGCACGGGCTGTCTTTTCGGTCCAAACGATCGATGCGCGATTGCCCGTCAGAGGCAGAATCGCGAGCGGCCCCGGCGGCATGAAGAACTGATGCGCCGTCGCGTTGTGAGGGCGTTCATGTTGGATGGCGCAGACCAACGCCGTCTGATCGTACTGCCATCCCATCCGGGAAATGCCGGCACGGCTTGCGACGGTACTTGCCTTGCCGTCGCAACCGACAAGCAAACGCGCCCGCAAAAGCCCACCATCACTCAATGTGACGGTGATTCCGTTGGAATCGGGCGTCTGCCCGATGACACTGCAGTCGTTCAGTTGTGTGATGTCCGAGGCATCAACGGCCGCCAAAAGGGCAGGGCGCAGATGCCTGTCTTCCACGACAAACCCCATTGGCCCCTCTTCGATTTCGGCGTGATCAAAGGCCAGCATCATTGGAGAAGGACCCTCGCCTGCGCGCCCGTCTGTGACCTTGATCTCAAGGATAGGCTGTGCGTCTTCGGCTATCACCGGCCAGATGTTGAGGGCTTTCAAGACACGCTGTGACGCGACCGACAAGGCGTACCCTCGCCCGTCAAAATCGTTTGCGGCACGGGTCGCTTTGGGTTGTGGATCGACCAAAGTGACGTGAAAGCCTGCCGAAGACAGGGCCAGAGCCAAGGTCGTTCCGTTCAGGCCGCCGCCCGCGATCAGGATATCGGTATCAAATGTCATGAAGATTGTTATGGCGGATGGCGCGGCATTGTCCATGCGATGTCCTGACGCTACGGTCGCAAAAGCAAGTCGGGGAGACCGTTGAAATGGATGAGTGGCTGTGGGCGCGGGCCGCCGATCTTGGACGTGGGATCGAGGCTGGAAAGATCGACCCTGTCGAGTTGACCGAAGTCTACTTGGCGGCGATTTCCACCCATGAATTCGCGGATCGGATCTATGCCCGAACAACCAAGGTGCGCGCCCGCGCCGAGGCCAAGGCGGCTTCTGACCGCGCCAAGTCGGGGCTACGACGATCTCCTTTGGACGGTGTGCCGATTTCTTGGAAGGACCTGTATGACACAGCCGGCGTCGCCACCGAGGCCGGAACAGCCCTTTTAAAAGGCCGTGTTCCAAGCGCCGACGCGCGCGTTCTGAAAGCCGCAACCGACGCGGGTTTGGTTTGTCTTGGCAAAACCCACATGACCGAACTTGCGTTCTCGGGGCTAGGGTACAATCCGATAACCGCCTCGCCTCCTTGCGTGAATGACATTGAAGCCGTGTCGGGGGGGTCGTCCTCAGGGGCAGCAACGTCGGTCGCATTTGGGCTGGCTGCTGCCGGGATAGGCTCGGACACAGGTGGTTCGGTTCGTGCGCCTGCGGCTTGGAATGATCTTGTTGGGTTGAAAACGGCGCCGGGCAGGTTGTCGCTGGATGGTGTTGTGCCGCTTTGCGCGCGTTTTGACACTGTGGGGCCACTGTGTCGGTCTGTCGAAGACGCTGCTTTGTTGTTGGCGGCCATGGAAAATGCCGCATCGGCGTCGCTTGTTGGCGCCACTTTGAAAGGTGCGCGGCTTGCGGTCTTGCAGACAAGTGCATTTGAGAATTTACGCGATCAACCGCGCGCCGGTTTTCAACGCGCGGTGGACGGTTTGAAAGCCGCTGGTGCGTCGATTGAGATTTTGGAACTGGGCTGCGTTTCTGATGCCATGGCTTTGGCGGGCGTTCTGTTTGCACCAGAAGCCTACAGCACTTGGAAAGACCAAATCGAATCACAGCCGGACGCGATGTATCCGCTGGTCCGCGAGCGTTTTCGAAGTGGCGCGTCTGTCTCGGCGGTTGATTTCATAGCGGCCTGGCAAAGATTGGATGAATTGCGGGCGGTCTACGCCGAGGCAACGGCAGGTTTCGACGCCGTCATTCTGCCATCTGTGCCAATCCTGCCGCCGAAACTGGCGGAAGTCGCCGCAGATGATGACCTGTTCGTCACAGAGAATCTTCTGACATTGCAAAACACGCGGATTGGAAACCTGCTTGGGCTTGCGGGCCTGACACTGCCGACTGGTCTGCCATCCTGTGGCATCCTGTTCCAAGGTCCGTCCGAGGAAAGATTGCTGCGGATTGGGGCCGCTGCCGAGGCCGCGCTGGCGTAAAAGACACATTTTCGGGCTGCGACTTGGCTGATTTGTGGGTTCACGGTGGACCGCTTGGCCCACAATGGGCTAACTTACTGCTAACGGGGCAAAATGACCCCGAA
>JARFRG010000281.1 GCA_029287375.1 Boseongicola sp.
CGGGGATAAAGATTGGATTTTGATCTGACATCGTTCGATTCTCCGATTTGCTGCGATCAACATAGCATTTCTGGGCATCGACGCAATTTTCTTGAAAATTATTTTCAAAATACGGATTATTAGCTAAGTTTATATTTTTAAAAGATTTATATTTTTCATTTTCTGCCAATTTTTTCTTATTGAAAATGTTTTTCAATTTAATACTTTAGGAAGAGAGATGTCTTCACAAAGGGGTTCGGGAACAGATGCAGCAGCAAAAACGGCAACGTGGCCGACCTAAGTCACAATTTACGGAAAGCAGTGCGGGAACGCTTCAGTCGCTGGATCGCGCGCTGGGCGTGTTAAGCGCGATTGCGCGGGCGGATCGGATGACCCTGACGGATTTGTCTTTGGCGGTTGGAGTCCCGACCGCGACGACGCACCGGATTTTGACGACGTTGCAAAAGCGCGGCTACGTCACCTTTGACGAAGAACGGCAGGATTGGCTGATTGGGATCGAGGCGTTTCGCACCGGGTCGTCGTTCCTCAAGCGGCGCGATCTGGCCGAGATCGGTCGCCCTGTGATGCAATTGCTGATGGAGCAGACGGGCGAAACCGCCAACCTCGCGGTCCCGCAAGCAGCCGAGGTTGTTTTTATCGGACAGGTCGAAACACAAAACCCGATCCGCGCATTCTTCCCGCCAAGCACCCGCACCGCGATGCATGCGTCTGGCACGGGAAAGGCGATCTTGGCGGAACTGCCAGAAGATGCTGTACGGCAGTTGTTGACGCGTGCGGGATTGCAGAAATTCACCGAGAACACCCACACAACGCCAGCCGACCTCTTCGAAGATCTGGGCAAGATCCGTGCGCGGTGCTGGTCGTTTGACTGCGAGGAACGCTATGACGGCATGTCGTGCATCGGCAGTGCGATTTTCGATGAGTTCGGAAAGCCTTGCGCGGGGGTGTCCATTTCAGGGCCGAGCATTCGCTTTGATGCCGCGCGCGTGCCGGAATTGGGGGCAGCGGTGGCGCATGCGGCGGCGGAAATCACCGAGCGGAGTGGCGGCGCGCGCCCCAAGCCGACTTAAGAATTGCGGGTTGCAGGGCGCTTGTCCGCGAGTAGGTTGAAACGAGCAACCCAAAGGACCATGCCCATGCCAGACATCGCCATAACCGATATCGCGCGCGTTTCACGCGACGCATTGCGGCATCACGGCGCAAACGAACGGGCGGCTTTGGTCATGGCGGACGCAATTGCCTGGGCGGAAGCGCGCGGCAACCGGATTTGCGGATTGTATTATCTTGAGAGTTATTGCCGCCAGCTTGAATCCGGTCGGATAAACCGGGCCGCGAGACCAACAGCCAATGCGGCCCGCGCATCGGTCTTGAAGGTCCATGCGGATGACGGATTCGCGCAGGTGGCGTTTGATGCCGCCTTCCACCAAGCGGTTGAAATGGCGCGCGAAACGGGGATTGTGAGCGTCAACATCACACGCGCGCATACTTGCACCGCGCTGGGATGGTTCACCGAACGTGCCGCGTCCGCCGGGTTGATTGCACTGGGCGTGACCAATGCCAGCCCGATTGTGGCTCCGTTCGGCGGCTCCAGGCGCGTTATCGGCACGAACCCGATCGCTTTTGCGGTACCGGATGGTGCGGGCGGCGTGGCATTTGCATTTGATCAGGCGACGACTGTGGTGACGCTTGGCGCGGTGAACATGGCGAAGGAAGCGGGTCGCGACATACCGGAAGGATGGGCGGTGGACGCCGGCGGCAATCCAACGACCGACCCCGAGGCGGCGCTGAAAGGCTCGCTGCTGTCCGCGGGCGGCGCTAAGGGCTGGGGGATCGGCGCAATGGTTGAAATATTGGCGGCGGGTTTGACTGGCGGGCGGTTGTCCAAGGATGTGAAGCCGTTGAAAGCCCCCGAGGGCGATCCGCATGATTTGGGGCAAGTTTTTATTCTGATTGATCCAGGCACCTCGCCTGAATTTGGCGACCGCTTGGCGGGGCTGATTGAGGCCGTTGACGCTGACGAGCGCGGGCGGCTGCCGGGTCATATGCGGGTGCCTCTGTCGTCGGTGAACGTGCCGGACGCGCTTTGGGCGGCATGCGAGGCATTGGCGACGGATTGAGGTTTTGATCACGTCGACAGGCGCGTGATTGCTGGGAAGCTTTGGAGTCAAATGATGGAAACTTTGATTGTTACCGAGGCGGACCTGCGCGCCTGTTTGCCGATTGATCTTGCGGCGCTCGAACAGGTTGAGAATGCATTTTCATGGATCGAACAAAAGCGTGTTTCTATGCCACCCGTCATGCACATCGAAATCGATGCGCAAAGCGACGTTGATACAAAAGGGGCCTATGTTTCGGGTCTGGATAGTTTCGCGGTCAAGATCGCCTCGGGGTTTTTCAGGAACCCGGAGCGCGGGCTACCGAGTTGCAGCAGCACGATCGTTTTGCTGGATTCCGAAACCGGATTCTGCCGCTGCGTTTTTCTCGACAACGGCTATCTGATGGATGTCCGCACGGGGCTGGCCGGTGCGGTTGCCGCGAAATATCTGGCGCTGGCGGACGTTGAAACGGTCGGGGTCATCGGAACCGGGGCGCAGGCCCGGTATCAGGTCGAGAGCCTTGCTCTTGTCCGACCGTTCAAACGATTGCTCGTTCATGGCCGCAACCCGCAGAAAGCGGCGGATTACAGGGCGGATATGGCATCGCGACTTGGCGTTGAGGTCGCCGTCGCGGACACGTGTGAGCATCTTGTGCGCGACTCGCAGGCTGTGATCACCACGACGCCCGCCACCGAACGGATCGTCTTGTCCGAATGGTGTCATCCGGGCCTGCATATCACCGCAATGGGGTCTGACTTTGGCGGCAAGCAAGAGCTTGACCCGCAAATTCTTACCAAGGCGGATATTTTGGCCTGCGATACACGTGATCAATGTCGGATTGGCGGTGAAATTCAGCATTTGGGCGCGCAGGCAGACGACATGGACATTGTCGAGCTTGGGGCGCTCACGTCGGGCGTCAGGTCAATTGCGCGGGCGGACGCCGATCTGACGGTTTGCGATCTGACAGGAACCGGTGTGCAGGATACTGCGATAGCGGTTGAGGCCTATCGGCGCGTCCGTGCTGCGGGGCTTGGAACCGTGGTGTCCTGAAGCGCATGCTCAGACATAGAAAAAAGGCCCCGCACATTTGCAGGGCCTTTTAACTTAGTGAACAACCGCGTCGCTTGGCGGTTGTCGGTTCGACGTGGCAACGCGGTCACCAACCAGCAAGCCGTCTGCCCCTGCGGTCACCACGACCGTGTGACCCTCTGAGATGTCACCTGACAGCAGCATCTCGGCCATCTGATCCTGAAGCGCACGTTGCATGACGCGTTTTAGAGGACGCGCGCCAAACACCGGATCATAGCCTTCGTCCGCCAGCCATTTGATCGCGGCGTCGTCAAGCTCGAGCGAGATGTTCTGCTTGGCCAGACGCTTGCGCAGACGCCCAAGCTGGATGTCGACGATGCCATCCATATCCTCGCGGGAGAGACGGTCGAAGATGATGGTTTCATCCAGACGGTTGAGAAACTCCGGCCGGAAATGGGCGCGTACCGCATCCATCACATCGCGACGTGCCGCAGCCATATCGCCGCCTTCAGGCATCTGGCTAAGCGCCTGAGAGCCAAGGTTTGACGTCAGAATGATCAGCGTCTGTTTGAAGT
>JARFRG010000033.1 GCA_029287375.1 Boseongicola sp.
GTCAGCGAAATCAGATTGGTCACCAGCAAAATCTCAATATCGCTCTTCACATCAAGCGGCATCTCAATAATCGCCGGATTGGACAATTGCGTTGGCGTCAACACATCCCAGGCCACGCGCACCGACGACACGACCAGTTCGTACAAGAAGAACGCCACCAACTTTATAACCCGCCAGACTCTGCGGAAATACAGAACCTTGGCGCCATACAAAGGCTGCGCCACCCAAAGCGCCACATATCCGATCAGAAAACCCGTCCCCAAAGAGAACAGGGAAAACTCTGCCCAAAGCGACGACCAGATCACAGCCAGGATAATATTGATGGCGAAAAGGTTCATTCCGCCACCCCCAAGACCGCACCGATATAGACGCTTGGGTCCAAAAGCTGCCCGGCTGCTCGCTCGGCAAACTGCACGAAGGGCTCAGGGAACAAGCCGATGATACAGGTCAGCACAGCCAGCCCGGCAATCGGCAACAACAGCGCGCGCCGTTCGCGCGGCGAAAGAGTCGACAAGCGCGGTTCGGACTTGTCAGGATGCGGGCTCCAGAACGCCTCGGCCCAGATTTTGGTCATCGAGAAAATCGTCAGCGCCCCGACCGCCAAAGCGATGAACGCCACAAACCCGTGGCCATCCTCAAGAGCTGCCTTCACAAGAATGAACTTCGCCCAAAACCCCGACAACGGTGGGAAGCCCGCCAGCGAAAACGCAGGCACAAGGAACAAAAGCGCCAGCAAAGGCGCCGTCGCATAAAGTCCGCCGATCCGCTTTAGTTCGGTTGACCCGGCGATCTTGAACGCCACACCTGCCACAAGAAACAAGTTCGCCTTCACAATGATATGGTGGACCAGATAAAATACCGCGCCCATGATCGCCAAGGGCGTCATCAAGGCCAATCCAAGAATCATGTATCCGATCTGGCTGACGATATGGAACGACAGGATCTTGCGGAAATCGTTCTGCGCCGCCGCGCCCAAAACGCCCGTCACCATCGTGAAACAGGCCACCCACAACAAGACCTCATGCGTAAAGCTGATGTCACCGACGAAAACCAACGTGAACATTCGGATCAGCGCATAGACACCGACCTTCGTCAAAAGCCCCGCAAACACCGCAGACGTCGCGAATGCTGGCGTGTGATAGGACGCGGGCAGCCAGAAAAACAACGGAAACACCGCCGCCTTCACGCCAAAGGCCACCATGAACATCATGGCTATGACCGTGACCAACCCCTGATTTTCCAGGGTCGGAACAGTCACCGCCAGGTCCGCCAGATTCAGCGTTCCGGTCATCCCATACAACAAGCCGATGCCCGTCAAAAACAGAATCGTCGACACAAGATTCAACGCGACATACTTCACCCCGCCGTCGATTTGCTCTTTCGTGCCACCCATAACCAAAAGCCCGAACGACGCGATAAGCATCACCTCGAACCAGACATAAAGATTGAACAAATCGCCCGTCAAAAACGCGCCCGCAACACCCGCGATCAGTATCTGAAACAACGCATGATAGCCAAGGCGCGCAATCCGCGCCTCGACATCCGCCATCGCGTAAACCGATACGGCCAAAGCGGTAATCGCCGTGATCACCACCATCACCGCCGACAGATAATCCGCGACCAACGTGATGCCATAGGGAGCAGGCCATCCGCCCATTTGCCCGGCCACCACGCCTTCGCGCAGCACCGTCATCATCAAGGCACCCGCCGCAATCAGCATCGCAACCGACCCAAATACAGACGCCCAACGCCCGCCCGGTCCGCCCTTCAAAAGAAAGGCCGCGACACCCGCAACAAACGGGATCAGCAAGGGAAGGGACAATAGCCAACTCATGAGGGGTCTTTCGGCTCCGCGACACGCATTTCGCTCGTGTCCAAAGTCCCAAGCGTTCGATACGCTCGAAGCGTCAGGGTCAAAGCAAACGCGAACAATCCAAACCCAATGACAATCGCCGTCAGCACCAATGCCTGCGGCAGCGCATTTGCAACCTCTCCCACCGGGAAATCCTGTCCTTCTTCAATCAACGGAGGCGCACCGGTGATCAATCGCCCGCTCACGAAAATCGCAAGGTTGGCCGCGTTGGAAATCAGGATCAGCCCAAACAGAAACCGCAACAAATCCCGCGACAACATCAGATAAATCGCGGCCGCCACCAACATCCCGACGAGGCAGGACAGAAGAACCTCCATCTCAGACCTCCTCTTCCAGCGCGAAAACAAGCGCCAATATTGCGCCCATCACCACCAGATAAACGCCCACGTCAAAAACCAGCACCGACGACAACGGCAAGCCTTTCTCGGTCTCCGTCGCCCCGATGAACAGCCATTGCCCGGTGAAAGGGGCCTCCCCCATCACAAACGCCATGAACCCGGAAAATAACGCTATCCCAAGCCCGACCATCGCGATTTTTTCTGGCGGCGCGCGCAGCGCCTCGCGCGCTTCTGCCGTGCCGCATGCGATCGCATAAACTACGAACCCAACCGCCCCGATCAAACCGCCGATAAAGCCGCCGCCCGGCACATTGTGTCCCCGCAACAGCATGAAAACCGAAAATACCAGCAACAAAGCCACCAAAAGCCGCGCGCCCGCCGTCAGGATGACTGATCTCATTTGGCATCCTCCTTCGGACCCTTAAGGATCGCCCAGGCCGCGATGCCAGCCACAGCCACCACCGCTATCTCACCGAAAGTATCCATCGCCCGGAAATCGACGAGGATCACGTTCACAATGTTGCGTCCATAGGCATCGATCCAGCTCGACGCCTCAAAATAATCCGTCAGTCGACGATTGATCGGCCCCGTTGTTACGGTGATCAGTATTGCCGCAACAACCAAACCAATCGCTGTCGCAAACAACGCGTCCAACTTGCGGTTCGGAAACCCATCCTCGGGCTTCATCACCGGCAAACGCAACGCCGCGACCGCAAACAAAACCACCACCAGCGTTTCCACCAAAAGTTGGGTAATCGCCACGTCAGGCGCGCCGTAGATGATAAAGATCAAAGCAACACCGATCCCGACCGCGCCAAGCCCGGCAATTGCCGTGATCCGGCTATTGGTGATCGTCGTCAAAGCGGTTCCTGCAATGATCAGCAACACGACAACCCAATGCTTGACCTGAAGCCCCGGCATCTCAGGAATGCCCTGAAACGCACCCGTCCAGATCAATGTGCCACCCACCGCGACCAGCAGCGTCGCAAAAATCACGTAGAGATACTGACGCATATCGCCTGATTGCAGCACGCGTGTCTGCCAGACGGCAAACGCTTTGGTGCCATCGAGAAATCTGTCCCACCCACGGTCAAAGCTCGGCAACCGGGTCTCCATCGCATCCAGAAAGGCACGCATCCTGCGATGCACCATCAGCAAAGCGATGCCCAAAGTGATCGTCACTGCCGACAAGATCAACGGCAGGTTCACACCGGCCCAAAGCTTCAAATCCGCCGGGATCAATTCACCGCCCGAAATCGCATCGACTCCTGGTTTGATCAGGGGCGTCGCGATCAGGTCAGAGTTGATGCCGAACAACGCGCCCAGAATCGCCAGGATCACCGGCCCTGCCAGCAACTGCCAAGGCGCCTCATGCGGCACCGTCGGCGTCGCATACGTGCCGCGCCAAAACGGCCGGAACGCCACAAGACCCGCCGCGACCAACATCAAAGCGTTTGCCAGCAACACTGCACCTGCCACCAAAAGCGGCTCGGATTGCACCGCCAATGCGCCGTAATATTTCAGTTCCTTGCCGATAAACCCGAGGAACGGGGGAAAACCCGCCATCGACAAAGCCGCCAGTGCCGCCGCCGCCGTCGTGATCGGCATCGCCTTGGCCAACCCTCCAAGACGGTCAATCTCGCGCGTACCCGTGCTATGATCAATAATCCCGGCAATCATGAAAAGCGCCGCTTTATAAAGCGAATGTACGATCAGGAAGGTCATCGCCGCCGTGATCGCGTAACCGGTGTCTGCCGCCAAAAACAACGTAAGCGTGCCCAAAGCCATCAGCGTCGTATAAGCAAGGATCTGCTTCAGATCCGTTTGCTTCACCGCCATGAAGCTCGCGAATACCGCCGTTGAAGTTCCCGCAATCGTCAGCGTCCAAAGCCAGACGTCCGTCTCTGCCAGCGTCGGATGCATCCGTGCCATCAGGTAGATGCCCGCCTTTACCATCGTCGCCGAGTGCAGATAAGCGCTCACAGGCGTCGGGGCCGCCATCGCGTTCGGAAGCCAGAAGTGGAACGGAATTTGCGCTGATTTCGTAAATGCGCCCAACAAGAACAGCACCAGTATCGTCAGATACAGGCCGTGCTCGCGGATCATGTCGCCCTGAGCGCGGATCTCCGACAACTCGTACGTCCCCGCCACCCAACCGATCAGGATAATCCCCGCCAGCAAGGCCAAACCACCGCCGCCCGTCACCAACAACGCCTGAAGCGCCGAACGGCGGCTCTCCGGACTTGTGTGTGTGAAGCCTATCAGCAAATAAGATGTGATCGACGTCAGTTCCCAAAATACAAACAAAGACAATAGGTTATCCGATAGGACAAGCCCGAGCATCGCCATCATAAACAGCGTCAAATACACAAAGAACCGCGCAAAATGCTTGTGTCCGGCAAGGTACTTTGTCGAATAGAGCATCACCAATGCGCCGATCCCCGAGATCAAAAGCGCAAACGTCAGACTCAGCCCATCAACGAAAAAACTGAGTGAAATCCCAAGGGACGGAACCCAGTCCCAGGACCAGCGCAAAGATCCGCCTGCACCAACTGGTCCCAAGGCCTGCCAGAACCCGACAAAAAACGCCGACGCGATCAGCACAGCTATCCATCCAGCCAACGCTTGCCCCGGTGATGACGGGAGAGGGGTGTCTTGCGCGGCGGCCATAGAGCTGGTCGTCTTCTTTCTTAATGGGGCGTAACGGTGTGCGTACCCCCTCGTACATAGCTTTTCAAGGCGCCGCGCCAAGGGTGCAAGCAGCCAAATACCGCTAATTCACACGATTTTTGTCAACTATTTCGCAACGGTCACGGTCTGAAAAGCGTGCGCACTCCAAAATCCAACCGGTGGACAAAAAAAGACCGGGCACAAGGCCCGGCCAGTCAACAGGGAGGAACCGTGCCATTACCCGGACACGGAGACGGGATTCATCGAATCAGGCCACAAGCCTGTACCCACCACTTTCCGTAACAAGAAGGCGCGCATTTGACGGATCTGGTTCTATTTTTTGACGAAGCCGATAAATATGGGTCTCCAACGTGTGTGTCGTCACCCCCGCATTGTACCCCCAAACCTCATGCAACAGCACATCGCGCGCCACCACACCCTCGGATGCGCGGTATAAAAACTTGAGGATATTGGTCTCTTTTTCGGTCAGACGGATTTTTTTCTCGTCCTCGGTCAGCAGCATCTTTTGCGCTGGCTGGAACGAATAAGGCCCAAGCTGGAAAATCGCGTCTTCTGACTGCTCATGCTGGCGAAGCTGCGCGCGACTACGCGCCAAAAGCACCGGAAACTTGAACGGCTTGGTCACATAGTCGTTCGCCCCAGCATCAAGGCCCAAAATGGTATCCGCATCGCTGTCATGGCCCGTCAGCATCAAAATCGGGCATTTCACCCCATGTTTACGCAAGACCCGGCACAATTCACGACCATCTGTGTCGGGCAAGCCCACATCCAGAATTACCAGATCGTAAATCGCTTCTTTCGCGCGATCCAAAGCTGCAGCACCGCTGTCGGCCTCGAAGACATCAAAGTCTTCGGTCATCACCAGTTGCTCGCCCAGCGCCTCGCGCAAATCGTCGTCGTCATCGACCAGCAAAATCTTCTTTAGGTTCTGTGACATCTTCATGCCCTCCTTGGTCCGCTGAAGAACAGATGCGCCTCGATCACGCCTCCGGCAAGATTTACTGCATTTTCTCACGCGCTCGTGTCACAAACGCAGGAAATGTTTCAATTTCCCGCTGGGGACGGCTAGATGAATGTGATTAATCACGAGGCACCATGTCGCTTACGCCATCCCTGATCGACCGTATCGCACGCGCGCGCACCGACCTGCGCCTCGGTTTACCCGTGGTGTTGACCGATAACGGCAGCGCTTTTCTTGTCCTCGCCGCAGAAGATCTCAGCGACGCGCACCTGCAAGACGTCCGCAAATTGGGAACACCAACCCTTGCCATAACAGCATGGCGTGCAGAAACTTTGCGCGCCCCGGCCTATGACGGCGATATCGCACGACTTGACGTGCCGGCATCCGCAGATGCCAAATGGGTCCGCTGCGTAGCCGATCCCAAAGACGACCTGTCCAGCCCGCTGAAGGGGCCGTTCACGACCCTGCGTGACGGTCCCGCCGATTTGCATCGCCTCGCCGTGCGCCTCGCAAAATCGGCCTGGCTTCTTCCTGCGGCGATTGTCGTCCCCTTGGCCGACACACCAGCTCCCGAAGACCTCACGATCCTGCCCATGGCGGCCACCACAGCAGCCCTCTCAGCACCTGTGGTCCACCGCGAAATTGTCGCCG
>JARFRG010000037.1 GCA_029287375.1 Boseongicola sp.
GCGGGTCGATGAGTTGGATGCAGAAGGAACCGTGGTGTCGCGCGCCGAAACACCGTTTCGCCGGGAGCCTGTTGAGGCAATTCAGGCGCTGGATACTGGGGCGTCCGCCGAGCGCGCAGCGGTTGCATTGATCACGGTTCAGCCGGGAAATACGCTTTGGGGAATTGCGCGCGACAAGTACGGCGAGGGTCTTTTGTACGTGCGCGTGTTCGAAGCCAATGCAGGACGCATCCGGGATCCTGATCTGATCTACCCGGGGCAGATTTTCACTGTGCCGGACTAGGTATTTTCGGACAGTGACACCTGCGTTATGTGCGCAAATGCACGTCTTCACCACTGGCTATTGACGGACCGCGCGTTTACGTTGGGTACTCGCGAAAGAGGCAAGCATGAGCGGCACATATTCAACTGATCTGGAACGAAAAAGCGGTTTGCGCACAATCCGAAAAGTGGCGCCCTATCTTTGGCCCGAAGAACACCCCTGGGTAAAGCGGCGGGTCGTCTGGGCCTTGATTGCATTGTTCGTCTCGAAGTTCGTGACGGTGGGCACACCATTCTTTTACAAAGCTGCAGTCGATGCCTTGTCGGGTGATCAGACGGATGCAGTCTGGATGATGACCCTTGGGGCCGTGGGATTGACGGTCGCCTATGGCATGGCGCGCCTGATGGGGGTTGGATTTCAGCAACTGCGCGATGCGATTTTCGCGGCTGTTGGCCAGCGCGCTTTGCGGCAGTTGGCGCTTGAGACTTTCTCGCACATTCATCGACTTTCGCTGCGGTATCACATCACACGCAAGACCGGCGGTTTGTCCCGGATCATCGAACGTGGCGTCAAGGGCGTCGACTTTTTGTTGCGCTTTATGCTGTTTTCGATCGGTCCGCTGATCCTTGAGCTGGTGATGATCGGCGTTGTCCTGGCCGTTGTGTTCGACTTTAGCTATGTTGCTGTGATCGCTGTCACAATCGGGATTTACATCTGGTTCACCTTTAAGGTGACGGAATGGCGTGTGCAGATCCGCAAGGAGATGAACGACCAGGATACGGACGCGAACCAAAAGGCTATCGACAGTCTGCTGAATTTCGAAACTGTCAAATATTTCGGGGCCGAAGAGCGCGAAGCGGCGCGGTATGATGTCGCGATGGAACGCTATGAAGCGGCGGCGTTGAAGACGTCGTACTCGCTGGCATTTCTGAACTTTGGCCAGTCTTTGTTGATCACAGCGGGTCTGATCATTGTGATGGTCATGGCGGCGATTGGCGTGCAATCGGGGGATCTGACCGTCGGCGATTTCGTCATGGTGAATGCCTATATGATCCAGATCACAATGCCGCTGAATTTCCTCGGAACGGTCTATCGCGAAATCCGTCAAAGCCTTGTCGACATGGGGGAAATGTTCGATCTCCTTGAACAGCCAGCCGACGTCAACGACAAGCCTGATGCCAAGTCTATCGAAGTGCGGGGCGGCGAAGTGGTGTTCGATGACATCCTGTTTGGCTACGAGGCTGCGAGACCCATTCTGAAGGGGGTATCGATTAAGGTGCCGGCCGGTCAGACGGTCGCGATTGTTGGGCCTTCCGGGTCGGGAAAGTCGACCATCGGGCGGCTGCTGTTCAGGTTTTACGACGTGGATGGGGGCGCGCTGCGGATCGATGGGCAAGACGTGCGCGACGTCACACAAGCCTCGCTGCACGCGATGGTCGGAGTGGTGCCGCAGGACACTGTTTTGTTCAACGATACGATTTTTTACAACATCGCCTACGGCAAACCCGATGCGTCGCGCGCCGAGGTTATCGAAGCGGCAAAAGCTGCGAAAATCCACAACTTCATCTCAAGTCTCCCGGATGGCTATGAAACAAGTGTGGGCGAACGCGGATTGAAATTGTCAGGCGGCGAGAAACAGCGGGTCGGGATTGCGCGAACGCTGTTGAAGAACCCTCCGATCCTGCTTTTGGATGAGGCGACAAGCGCGCTGGATACTGAAACCGAGGCTGAAATTCAGGGCGAACTGACGGCGATGGGCGAGGGGCGTACGGTGCTGACAATCGCACATCGTTTGTCGACGATTGCTCATGCGGACCGCATTGTGGTGCTTGAGAACGGTGTGATTGTCGAAGAAGGCAGTCACGACGACCTGCTGGCGCGTGAAGGGCGCTATGCGTCGCTTTGGCACCGTCAGGCGTCCGAGGAAAACCGGGCGGCCTGAAGCTTGCGTGCGCTGGTCTTAACTCCGCGTTTACTGACCGAGCGGTGATTTTCTGCAGTGCCGCCTTATGGCCTTAGAACCTCGGCGCAAGGTGCTGAAATTTCAGCATTTCCCGACTTATCCACAGCGTCGGTATCGCGTCGGTATTTTATCGGTATTGCGTCGGTGGATCATCGCTGTAAGTCGCGAGAATCAAAGCACAACTACCCTGATCCGCCAGTGTTCCCTGCGCGCATTTACAAGATATGAACACCCCGCACGCAGGCCCTTCATCCTTTCAAAAATACCTCGGGGAGTGTGAGGGGCAGCGCCCCTCACCCAAGGCGACGCGCAACGCGCGGCGCAATCCAAAGGCCGACTATTCGGCGGCCCGCAAGTCAGCCGCGACTTTCGCACGTGGCGCTGAAGGGTCGGCCGAAACATCCCACACAATCTCGGGGTTTTTCACCAGTTTTGCGGCTTTGCGCAGGGCCAGATCCCGCGCGGTCTTTGATCCTGATCCATGGCTGAGTGCGCGCAGGCTGTTGAGCGACCGATAGGCTCCGGTCCAGAACCAGACGCGCAACGCAAGCATCGAAGGCGTGAAAACCAGGGTCAATACTGTCGCAATGCCAAGACCGAACACAACAGCAGTTGCCAGCTGCTTCCACCACAGCGCCGTGGGGCTGTCGATCGAATAGCCACCGCCAATGAAATCAAGCGAAAGACCGAACATCATCGGCGCAAGGCCTGCCATCGTGGTGATTGTGGTCAACAAGACCGGGCGGATGCGGGCTTCTGCGGTGCGGACGATGGCCTCGATCCGTGGCATGTATTGCGAGTATTCCTGATAGGTATCGATCAGAACAATGTTGTTGTTCACAACAATCCCCGCAAGCGCCACAATACCAGTGCCGGTCATGATGATCGAGAATGGCTGCTCCAT
>JARFRG010000050.1 GCA_029287375.1 Boseongicola sp.
AGATTATGCCAGGTCAAAAGCATGCCCGAAATCATCTCTCCGGCGCGAAAGACATGATGCAGATAGGCGCGCGAGTACTTCGAGCAGGCCGGACACCCACAAGCATCGTCCAGAGGCCGCGGGTCATCCGCATGGCGCGCATTCTTGATATTGATCACACCGCGACGCGTAAACGCTTGCCCCGTGCGCCCTGACCGGGACGGCAGCACGCAATCCATCATATCAATCCCGCGTTTCACCGCGCCCACAATATCGTCCGGCTTGCCCACGCCCATCAGATAGCGCGGCTTGTCGACAGGGAGCTGCTCTGGCGCGAAATCCAACACGCTGAACATCGCCTCCTGCCCCTCACCCACGGCCAACCCTCCGACCGCATAGCCATCAAACCCTATTGCCCGCAATGCCTCGGCACTTTGTTCGCGCAAGTCTTGCTCAAGCCCGCCCTGCTGAATACCGAACAACGCATGCCCCGGTCGATCCCCGAACGCCTCGCGCGACCGCGCCGCCCAACGCATCGACAACTGCATGCTCTCTTCAATGCGCGCACGGTCCGCAGGCAACGCCGGACACTCATCGAAACACATCACAATGTCCGACCCCAGCTGCCGCTGAATTTCCATCGACCGCTCCGGCGTCAACTCATGCTTTGATCCGTCGATATGGCTTTTGAATGTCACGCCTTTTTCCGTCAATTTGCGCAGATCGGCGAGACTCATCACCTGAAATCCGCCCGAATCCGTAAGGATCGGCCGATCCCAGTTCATGAACCTGTGCAAGCCGCCCAACCGCTCGATCCGCTCGGCTCCGGGGCGCAGCATTAGATGGTAAGTGTTGCCAAGCAAAATATCTGCGCCCGTTGCGCGCACACTTTCCGGCATCATCGCCTTCACCGTCGCCGCGGTGCCCACCGGCATGAACGCAGGCGTACGGATTTCTCCGCGTGGTGTCGAAATGACACCGGTCCGCGCACGCCCATCGGTCGCGGCAAGTGTAAAAGAAAATCGCTCGCTCATCGCACAATCACCCAAAATCAACGCGCCCATAGCAGGCCCACCCAAGGAAAGTCCACTCTACTGCGTTTGGATATTGACTGGGCAGTCTGATACCACTCTAGCTTGGTTGTAAGCGCCGCTCAGCCGACAACGGCGCACGAAAGGACGCCTGTGCTCATCTCAGTGATCCGGATCGCCGCTTTGATCGCGTTTCTTGTGGCCTGCAATCAAGACCTGTCTCCGCTCACGCCCCCCGGCGACCCCGAGGATTTTGTGCGTGCGGCCGACATTGTGGTTGCAGCGCAATGCGAATTGGACGCGGCCGTTGCGGCGAATGTCCAAGGCTTGTCCATCGAAAAGGCGGACCTCACGCTGACGCTCACGGTGCAACGCGTCGAAGCAACAGGCGGCGGGGTCACTCTTGGCATTCCCATAGCCGGGACAAATCTGACATTATCGCGCGAGCGTACACCGCGCGGCGCGACATTCCGCGAAATGGATTTCCGCATTGTTTACGACATCGGTACAGCCCCGGACTGTCCAACCAAAGAAAACCCCGTCACGGCAAGCGGCGTCCGGTTCATTGACGGCGGCCTCGGCCTGTCGGAGTGGGTCCGCGAAAGCGCAACACTTGCCGCAAAATCAGACGCCGTCCCGGTGGCGGTCAACTATGCAATGGTATTCGAAGTTGCACTGACATCCGATTTATCTCCCGTCTTCGACCGTCCGATTGACGACGTATCCGGCAGTCTTGCCAGCCGCGATTCAGACGATCGAGAAGTCCGCCACCGCCTGGTCGCAACGGCATTGCCAAAACGCCCCGGCAAAGCGCCGCCAAGCGACAAAGACCTCCAAATTGCGGCCGAAAATTTTCTCCAACGCACAAACCGCTAGGTATTCCCAAGAGTTAGACAAACTCAAGACACCACGACTTTACGCGCGGCGGTCTATTCCCTATATAAAGAGTCAACAAATCAGACCGGACCAAGACATGAACAACAGCGCACCCCTCGAAGGGGCTCCCCTCATCAAGCCATCCAGCACCGACCACCCGCTGCACGAAGCGATTGTTGACGCGTGCCGCTCGGTTTTTGATCCCGAAATTCCGGTGAATATTTTCGATCTCGGCTTGATCTATACGATTGAAATCAATGACGAAGGCGCTGTGAACGTCATTATGACTCTTACGGCGCCGGGCTGCCCTGTTGCTGGCGAGATGCCGGGCTGGCTTGCCGATGCGATCGAACCGCTCCCCGGCGTGAAATCTGTCGATGTGGAACTCACCTGGGAGCCGCCCTGGGGTATGGACATGATGTCCGACGAGGCCCGCCTCGAACTCGGCTTTATGTAGACCCCAATGACATCCGAAAAGGAAAAGATGGTTGCGGGTGCGCTCTATCGCCCCGGTGACCCCCGCCTTGTCGCCGACCGCCGCCGCGCTCAGGAACTGATGCAGGCGTACAATCAGACGATTGTTGGCGACGAAACACGTCTCGCCATCCTGCAAGACCTTCTCGGAAGCGGCGCCGAAACCGCGTCAATCCGCGCGCCCTTCTTTGTCGATTACGGCTACAACATCCACCTCGCCGAGGGTGTATTCATGAACTACGGCTGTGTGGTTCTCGATATCTGCCCCATCCACATCGGTGCCAACACCCAGATCGGCCCAAAGGTCCAGATTCTCGCCGCCGATCACCCCCGCGACGCCGAAACCCGCGATCAGGGCCTGGAATTTGGCCAACCCATCACGATCGGACGCAACGTCTGGATCGGCAGCGGCGCAATGATCCTGCCCGGCGTCACAATTGGGGATGATGCCGTCATTGGTGCCGGTGCTGTCGTCACCCGCGATGTTGCAGCGCGAACCACCGTGGGCGGAAATCCGGCCCGACCGCTTGTTTCACGCAGCCAGACACCATAAATTAAGCCAGAAGGAGACGCGTCCCATGTTCGCAATTCCCGGCAAACAAGCCGTTCAGATGACCCCGGCAGCGATTGCCCAGATCGCAAAACTGATGCAGCGCGACGGCCATGCGGGCTTGCGCATCGGCGTCAAAAAGGGTGGCTGTGCCGGCATGGAATACACCATGGATTATGCCTCCGAGGTCAATCCAATGGACGAAGTCGTCGAGACTGACGGTGCGCGGGTGATGATTGCACCGATGGCGCAGATGTTCCTGTTCGGCACGGAAATCGACTATGAAACCTCGCTTCTTGAAAGCGGTTTCAAATTTCGCAATCCAAACGTCGAAGACGCCTGTGGCTGCGGCGAATCCATAAAATTCAAAGACGTCGAAGAACTGTCTGCGGACCGCGAAAGTGCCGCCAAGGCTTGACCCTGCCCCCACAAACGGCATGCTCCGCGCGAACCCCATCGGAAGGATAAGAAATGGCGCGCAAACTGGCCGCAGGAAACTGGAAAATGAACGGTACTGGCGAGGCTCTCGGCGAAATTGACGCCCTTGTCGCCGCACATCCCGCGCCCATCTGCGACGTTCTCATTTGCCCGCCTTCCACGCTCTTGTCGCGCATGTCTGACCGCACAAACGCCACCAAAATCGCCACGGGCGGTCAGGACTGCCATGCAAACTCCAATGGCGCGCATACCGGAGATATCTCGGCCCAAATGATCGCCGACGCAGGTGGCTCTTTTGTGATCGTCGGCCACTCTGAGCGCCGCGCAGATCACGGCGAAACTGACGCCGACGTTGCGACCAAGGCAAAGGCCGTCTGGGACGCAAACCTCATCGCGGTCATTTGCGTTGGTGAAACGCTTGCGGAACGCGAAGCGGGCCAAACTATTGACGTTGTCGCGGGCCAACTCGCGGGCTCCATCCCCGACGGCGCAACCGGCGCAAACACTGTCATTGCCTACGAACCTGTCTGGGCCATCGGCACCGGCAAAGTTCCGACGCTCGATGAAATCGCGGCCGTCCACGCCGATATCCGTGCGCGCCTCTCCCAGCGCTTTGGCAGCCACGGCACCGACATGTCGATCCTCTATGGCGGCTCGGTCAAACCCTCCAATGCCGACGACATCTTCGCGGTCCCGGACGTCGATGGCGCCCTCGTCGGCGGCGCGTCCCTCAAAGCTGACGACTTCGGAGGCATCATCTCCGCCCTCGAGCGCGCCTGACCTTCACCCTTTCAAAAATACCTCGGGGAGCGCGAGGGGCAGCGCCCCTCGCAATGCTGACCTCGCCTAACCGCCCGCAGACAAACGCGTCCTACACCTGCATCCAATCCGCCGACTGCATCTCGCGCAACCGGCTCGCCGTGCGCTCGAACTCAAAACTGCCCTCGCCCTCAATATACAAGCTCTCAGGCACATCCGCCGCCGTCGCAATCAACCGCGTGCGCGCCTCGTACAAAGCATCTATCAGCGTCACGAAACGGCGCGCCTGATTGTAGTTTTCGCTCGACAAACGCGGGATGTCCTCAAGGATCAGCACACGAACGGCCTCAGCCAACGCCAGGTAATCCGCGGCGCCCAAAGGCTGTCCGCACAGATCATAGAACTGCGCTCGCGCCACACCGTTGGCAAAAGCCGGGATCACAACCTCCCGCCCCTTCACCTTCAATGTCAAAGGATGCGACGTCCCGCCCGAGAAACCCGCCCAAAGCGCCTCGATCTCGCTCCGCGCCCGCGTATCTGCCGGGTGGAAATACGTCTGCGTCCCCGCAAGCCGATCCTGACGCCAATCGCGCACCGACGACAGCTCCCAAACCTGCATCCGCTCGCGGATCAAATCAATAAACGGCAGGAACAAGGCCCGGTTCAAACCGTCCTTGTATAACGCGCCCGGATCACGGTTCGACGTCGTCACCACCGTGACGCCTGCCGCAAACATCTGCTCGAACAAGCGCCCCACGATCATCGCATCGGCAATATCGGTGATTTGCATCTCATCAAGACACAACAACCTCAGGCCCGACGCCATATCCGCCGCGACAGGCTTGATTGCGTCATCCACACCAGTTTTGCGCGCCTCATGAAGCGCCGACTGAACCTCCTGCATAAAGGCGTGAAAATGAATGCGACGGCTCTTTTCAAGCCCCACCGCCTCAAAGAACAAATCCATCAGCATCGACTTGCCACGCCCGACACCGCCCCACAGGTACAGGCCCCGAATAGGCTCGGCCTTCTTGGCAAACATCCACCCCAGACTGCCGCCCTTCTGAGGGGCCGACTGCAACGCAACAGCCAAACGATCCAACGTGTCCAAGACCGCCTCTTGCGCGGGATCCGGGCTCAGGTGCTCGGACTCAATCCGCGCGCGATACGCTAAAGTAACTGGTCCGGTGCTCGCCATGCCCAAGAAGAACCACGCCGCGCCCCGAAAGAAAAGAGCCTCAAAGCGCCTTCGTCACATCATGTCCGTAGAGCCAGTCAAACCGTCGCAAAGGCTGCGCTGGCGCAACTACACCTGCAAGCCGCAAAATCGAATGCGCCGCAAACCGTACCGGAGGAAAGCTCAGATGATAGTTCCGGGCATTCGCGCTTGCCGCATCAATCACCCGCGCAACCCGGTCGCGGCGCATATCCTGATACCGCCGCAATGCCTCCGGCAAAGGCGCCGAAGAGACTGCATCGCTCAGAACCCAGGCATCTTCCAGGGCCATATTCGCGCCCTGCGCCAGAAACGGCAGCGTCGGATGGGCCGCATCGCCCAGCAAAACCTGCTGGCGATCCCACCACCGATCCGCAACCCGGTGCCTAAACAACCCCCATAAAAAGCAATCGTCCACCGCTTCCAGCCATCCCCGTACGCGCGGCGAAAACTCTGCAAAGGCACCGCGCAAATTGCCCGGATGATCCGTGTGGCTCCAGCCTTCCTCGGCCCAGGCCCCGCGCTCCTCGACAGCCACGATATTGCGCAAACCGCCCGGCAAAGGATAACTTACAACATGCCGTCCGGGGCCTAGATGAACCTCCGCGATCGGCGGCCCGTCGCCTAGAATAAGGGCGCGCCAGGCCACTTGTTTGGTGAAAAACGGCTTTGACGCCTCGTCTACGCGCGCGCGGATCTTGGAATGCAACCCGTCGGCGCCGACCAACAGATCATCCCCCTCCAAAGCCGCCCCCTCAGGCGGGGCTAAAATCTCGCGGCCCACCTCAACAGACGCGCCCGCGCCCTCGGCCTCCGCTTTTAAGACCTCGATCAAACGCGCACGATGCACAAACCGCCACTCCAACCCGCGCCCGTGTTTTTCCAGATCCAGCGTCACAATTTCGCGCCCGCTTGGTCCGTCAAACAACCGCACTGCCGTGGCCTTTAGAGACACTGCATCCAAAGCCGCGCCCGCGCCAATCGCGCGCACCACCGCCATCCCGTTGGGAGAAATCTGAATGCCCGCGCCAACCTCACCGATCTCGCTCGCACGCTCTCCCACCACAACCCGATGCCCGGCGCGTGCCAAAGCCGTCGCCGCCGCCAAACCACCTATTCCGGCGCCCGCAATCGTCACATTCAATGGTGTTTTCATCGGTTCCGCCCTTGTTGTCGCCACCATAGGCCCGCTTTGAGCCGCCGACTTTGATCGACCGCAAACTGCGCGCTATCGATCAATCGGCAATCGACTTTCTGCCACTTCAACGAAAAACGAACACCCGGACGGGATTGCTTCATCGTTGAAGTTGTACTTTGGGTGATGCAGCGGCGCATTGTCCCCGATCCCAAGGTGGATATAGGCCCCCGGCCGCGCATTCAGCATAAATCCGAAATCCTCGCCCCACAAATATATCGGAGCATCTTCACACGCCCCCGCTACCTTCGCTGCTGCCTCAGCGGCAAATTCCGTGTGCGTCGCGCTGTTCACCATCACCGGATAGCCTTCCTCAATCGTCGCGACCGCCTGTGCGCCCAGAGACGATGAAATCCCCTCGGCAATCTCAATGATACGCCTCTTGGCAAACGCGCGATTCTCTTCGGTCATGGTGCGCAAAGTGCCTTTCAGCACGACATCTTCCACCACCACGTTGTAGGCTGTCGTCGACGTCTCAAATGACGTGATCGAAACAACCACCTGATCCACCGGATCAATCTGGCGACTGACAATCGACTGCAGCGCCGTCACCACATGCGCACCGACCAGCGTGGCATCGATAGTCTGGTGGGGCTGCGCTGCATGTCCGCCTTTGCCGGTGATCTTGATGTTAATCTCATCGGTCGAGGCATAAAACGCCCCCGGACGGATCGCGAATTCTCCCAACGCGCGCCCCGGCACATTGTGCATGCCATAGACCTCGTCGATTCCAAACCGCTCGATCATGCCGTCATCGACCATCTCGCGCGCCCCCGCGCCGCCTTCTTCAGCAGGCTGGAAAATGACCGCAACTGTGCCGGCGAAATTTCGCGTCTCGCACAGATATTTCGCCGCCCCCAAAAGCATCGCCGTATGTCCGTCATGCCCGCACGCATGCATCTTGCCCGGCACTTGCGACGCATACTCGACGCCTGTCTCTTCGTGGATCGGCAGCGCATCCATATCCGCGCGCAATCCCACGACACGCCCCGACGACGCACCCCGCCCCTTGATCAACGCCACAACACCCGTGCGCCCGATCCCGGTGACGACCTCGTCACACCCGAACTCCCCAAGCCGTTCGGCGACGAAATTCGCCGTCCAATGCACATCAAACTGCAACTCTGGATGGGCATGCAGACTTTGCCGCCACCCTGCGATCTCACTGTGAAGTTCCGCAAATCGGTTTCGTATCGGCATCAAACGTCTCCACGTGTCAAGAAACGTCCCAAAGCCGCAGGTGGCGTCCGCAGGCCCTTGCGGCCAAAACGACGTTGCGGGGAACGCGCATAAAAACGGGGGCCAAAGCCCCCGTCACCGCACCGCTCAAAAGCAGCGCTATCCAAATCAGCGACGCGCGTCGCCAACCAGTTTCCAGACCGCAGGCACAAGCAGGGCCGCCAGCGCCAGCTTCAACACATCGCCAGCAATAAACGGCGTCAGACCCCACGCCAGGATCGGTTTGTCCCAGCCGTATAGAACGCCAAGCCAAAGCAGACCGGGCAAGTAGATAATCGCATTCCCTGCGAACAACGCGGCCGCCATCTTGCCAAATGACCGATCCCAGCCAGCGCGCGCAAAGGCACCCAAAGCCACCGCTGCCAAAGCGTATCCAACCAGATACCCGCCAGTGCCGCCCATCATATAGACAAGTCCGTTTTCAGTCGCCGAAGAGCCTGCGAAGACGTTGAACCCCAAAGCACCCACAGCAAGATAAGCGAGTATCGTCGTCAGACCCAGACGCGGGCCATAGGCCGCACCGATGGTCAAAACCGCGAAAGTGCCCATTGTCATTGGCACGGGCCACATGGGTATGCGGATTTTTGCGGCGATTGCCAAAACTGCAATTCCGGCCAGAACCAGAACAACTTGCTTGACGCGCAACGCGCTGCCTTCGTTCGATCCAAAAAGATCGGCCAGCACGGGGCGGGCGGTAAGTGTGGACATGGGCTTTCCCTCGATATTGATGCCTGATTTCACTCGACTATCGCACTGTGCGGTCCCGCCCGCAAGCACGGGCATACCAAAACCGCCCTACCCGGCTGTACGAGAAAACTGCGTCTCCATGCGGTAATCTTTGCGCGGTCCCATAACATTCCAAACCGACGACCATCTTGGAAAACCCGTGAAGTCGTAAGACACTTCGTAACGATCCGGCGGACACAGATACGTCGTCTCGTAAGTCACGACCCCCAACGGCACCGAATGAAAGGGTCGCATATCCCCAAAAGCGATATCGACGCGGCCTTCGCTCTGACTCCACACATAGCGCCGTGTCGCCTTCAACGCAGCACCACCGCGCGCCTGGGTCAAAACACCCGTCTCATCCTGCACCAAACGTGGCCCCGACCGATGGAACACGCATTCGCCGTCAAACACATCACACCGACCGTCATCATGCACAATATTGCGCGCCATCAACCAACGCCCCTCAAGCGATGCAAGTCCGCCGAATCCGCTCATGAATCGCTCGAAAACGGACCGCGCCGCACAAACGAACACGCCATCAAAGCTACCAAAGCCACCAAAGCGTAAAAATGGCGCATCCCGCGCTCCTTGTTCCCGTCCGCGCCCCAGTCTAAACGCAGGGCGCAGACACGCAATCTCGAAAGGCACGAACACAATGATCCCCAGATACAGCCGCCCCGACATGGTCGCCATTTGGTCCCCCGAGACCAAATTCCGCATCTGGTACGAGATTGAAGCGCACGCCTGCGACGCGCAGGCCGACCTTGGCGTCATCCCCCGCGAAAGCGCTGACGCCGTCTGGAAGGCCAAGGATGTCGAATTCAACGTGGCACGCATCGACGAAATCGAAGCCGTCACAAAACACGATGTCATCGCGTTCCTCACGCACCTTGCTGAAATCATTGGAAACTCCGAGGCACGATTTGTTCATCAGGGCATGACGTCCTCCGACGTCCTCGACACCACACTGAACGTCCAGCTTGTACGCGCCGCAGACATCCTCATTGCCGATATGGAAAAACTCCTCGCCGCCCACAAAACCCGCGCGATTGAGCACAAACTGCACGTCCGCCTGGGCCGCTCGCACGGCATTCACGCAGAACCGGCCACCATGGGCCTTACCTTCGCGCGTTTTTACGCCGAAATGGACCGCGGCCTCGCGCGCCTCAAAAACGCTCGCGCAGAAATCGCAACCGGGGCGGTCTCTGGCGCCGTTGGCACATTCGCCAACATCGACCCCGCTGTTGAGGCCCACGTCTGCGAAAAGCTCAGCCTCACCCCCGAACCAATTTCGACCCAGGTCATCCCCCGCGACCGCCACGCCATGTTCTTTGCGACCCTTGGCGTCATCGCTTCATCGATCGAAAACATCGCAATCGAAATCCGCCACATGCAGCGCACCGAAGTCCTGGAAGCCGAAGAGTTCTTCTCCAAAGGCCAAAAAGGCTCCTCCGCGATGCCGCACAAGCGCAATCCTGTCCTGACCGAAAACCTCACCGGGCTCGCCCGCCTCGTCCGCATGGCCGTGATCCCCGCGATGGAAAACGTCGCACTCTGGCATGAACGCGATATTTCGCACTCTTCGGTCGAACGCAGCATCGCCCCCGACGCGACGATCACGCTTGATTTTGCACTGGCGCGTCTCACTGGCGTGATCGAGAAACTGGTGATCTACCCAGACAATATGATGAGGAATCTCAACCAGTTCCGCGGCCTTGTTCATTCACAGCGTGTGATGCTCGCGCTGACGCAAAAAGGCGTCAGCCGCGAAGACGCCTATCGTCTTGTGCAGCGCAACGCGATGCGCGTGTGGGAAGAAGGCAAGGACTTCCAAACCGAACTTCTGGCAGACGGCGAAGTCACTGCCGCGATGTCCCCCGACGAGATCGCCGAGAATTTCGACCTCGCGCATCACACCAAACACGTCGACACGATCTTCACCCGCGTCTTTGGCTCCACGTAATGTTTACAATGCGCCCAAAATCGCGGCTTTGACCTTACGGCATGTCGTGCTAGCTTCTCGAGTACGATCAAAAATGGAGAGACCAATGAAGATGAAACTGCTTCTGGCCACTCTGGCCGTCACCGTGACACCCTCGCTTGCCCTCGCAATGGGCTGCGGATTTGGTCATGAAAAAACGGACACAGTCGCAATGTCTTGCGCTGAAGGCTCCGTATATAGTGCAGACACCCAAAATTGTGTCCCAATCACAACTGGTTAACCGTGATTTTCCCTCACGACCTGTGGGCGGCTCCCTTCGGGCCGCCCTTTTTATTTGTGCGCCCCTCCTGAGCAATTTACGTCCCGGCGCGTGGCGGTCGCAACTCATGGCCCAAAGCGGCCCATCGTTTGCACCTCGACGCGGCAAATCAGGGGCATTAAACCCCGCAAAAGTAGCCAAACTTTAACTCCTCGCCCGTAACGTCGCGCCGAACGGAGGCGTGAGAATGTCGTTAGATTTGGCGTTGGCCGATCCCATAGGTCTGTCCGGCTTGTCGTCCATCGGACACTTGTCGGGACGCGAAAAGGCGGCAATTGTCGTGCGCCTCTTGCTGTCCAGCGGCTCGGTTCCCGCCATTGCCCAACTGCCCGAAAGCCTTCAAACCGACCTCACGGTGCAATTGGCGCGCATGTCGCCTGTCGATCAGGATACCGTAAACGCGGTCGCCGCCGAATTTGCCGATTCAATCGAACGAATTGGCCTGTCTTTCCCTTCTGGTCTCGAAGGTGCGCTAGGCCTTCTTGATGGCGTCATTTCCGCCAGCGCCTCCAGCCGTGTGCGGCGCATGTCCAGTGACGACTACCACGGCGATCCGTGGGACAAGATGGCTTCCGTCGAGAACGAACGTCTTTCGCAGGTTCTTCAGGACGAATCCATCGAAGTCGCGGCTGTGGTCTTGTCAAAACTCAAGGTCTCCAAAGCTGCCGAACTCCTCGGCCTATTGCCCGGCGACCGCGCCCGGCGCATCACCTATGCCATTTCCCTGACCGGCGCCGTCGCCCCCGGCATGGTGCGCCGTGTCGGAATCGCCCTTGCAGAACAACTTGATACAAGACCCGTACGCGCCTTTTCCGATGGTCCCGTGGATCGCGTCGGCGCCATCCTGAACTACTCGCCCGCCACCGTGCGCAATCAGGTGCTCGACGGTCTCGACGCCGAGGATTCAGAGTTTGCCGAACAGGTGCGCAAAGCCATCTTTACCTTCGCCAACATCAAAGACCGTGTCGCCGCGCGCGACGTCCCCCGCATCCAGCGCGATCTTGATCAGGCCGATCTTCTCACCACAATCGCCGCCGCAACAGGCGAAGACATCGCCACGGTCGACTTCATCATGGAAAACATCTCCCAACGCCTCGCCGAAAGCCTGCGCAACGAAGCGGCCGAAAAGAAAGGCGTCTCAACAACAGACTCCGAAGCCGCGATGATGCGCATCGTCAATACTGTGCGTGAACTTGAAAGCAGCGGCGAAATCTTCCTTGTGGCCAACGACGACTAACGAACACGCCTTGTGCGGTCTGCGCCGGACTTCTATTTAGGCAGTACATGTCTGATCCGTCCAAGCCCTCCGCCAAAACCGCCGCAAAGCCGACGTTTGCACATTACGCGCAAAACATCGCGGCCCAATGCGTTTTGCGCGGCGCACTTCTGCTGCCGTATCCGACGAGGGTGCGCCTTGTGGGCTGGCTTTTCGAGCGCGTCATCGCCCCCTTGTCCGGTTGGAACCGGCGCGTGCGCGACAACCTCGATCTCGTCGCACCCGACACCCCCGACGCCGAGAAAACTCGCATTGCAGCACGCGTCGCCAACAATGTCGGACGCACCCTGATTGAGATTTACTCGGGCGACGCCTTCCTCGAGCGCGTTCAAAACGCCCCCCGCACCGGTCCCGGCATGTCCGCAATAGAACAGGCACAGCGAGAAGGTCGCCCGATCGTGCTGCTTACGGCCCATATTGGAAATTACGACGCCGTGCGCGGCTCCTTCGCGAAAGCCGGACACACCATGGCCGCGCTCTACAAGCCGATGCGAAACGCCGTGTTCAATGACCACTATGTCAAGGCGGTGGAATACATCGCATCACCGGTCTTTCCCACGACAGGTCGCGGTATCGCCGGACTGATCCAGCATCTCAAAGGCGGCGGCACCATCGGCATTGTCGGTGACATCGGCGCAACCGGCGCACCACAGCTGACCTTTTTCGGCCAACCCGCGCACACGCCCGTTTCTGCTGCCGAATGGGCGCTCAAGTACGACGCCCTCCTCGTGCCGATTTACGGCTTGCGCGAACCCGACGGGCTGACCTTCCGCATCTTTGCGGATACGCCCATTGCGCACAGCAGCCCTGAAGAAATGATGCAGATTTATAACAACAGCGTCGAAGCCATCACCCGCGAACACATGGATCAATGGTTTTGGATTCACAAACGCTGGAAACGCGCTGGGAACTAGCGCAGCTGCGCAGCCCCAAGCACCGGACCAGACGCAGACCGCTGCACAATGACGGCCACACGCACGCCATCCGGCACCTGAACGGTCGCACGATAGGTGCCGCGCCCGTTCCACGTCCCGACTTCGACCAGTTTGCGCACAACATTATGATAGGTAATTGTGCGCCCCGCGTTCTCCCCCCGCCGAATATCAACCGTTGCCTTCGGTGTGACTGTGGCCACCTGCACGATCGATCCGCCCGACGGCATTGCGCCCTTGGCTTTGATCGATATCACCACGCGATTTCCGTCGCGGCGCAATGTAACATGTGCAGGTTTGGTACTTTTGCGATGTGCATCAATGGCATCCATCAATTGCATTGGATTTGCACCAAGCACGTGATCAACGCCACCAACCACCATCTGCGGCGTGTAAATCGACCGCTTGCCGGCCGCACGTGAATAGCCCCGCTGACGTACCGTATGGGCAGGATCGGCAAAGTCGTCTTTCCAGCCGATATAATCCCAGTAATCCACATGAAGCGCCAAAGCGATAATGTCGTCACGCTCGGACAGTTGGGCCAACATGCCATCTGCGGGCGGGCACGACGAACAGCCCTGCGAGGTGAACAATTCAACCACAACCGGTTCATCCGCCAAAGCAACAGACGTCACCGCCATCCACGTTGCCACACACCAAACCAAAAACCGCATTGAATTATCCACTTATCCCGTCTCCTAGCCTCAGTACCGCGCGCGCAGCCAAGACACCAATCAAGGTTTTGCGAGAGCACGTTACAAAACGCGCGTGCATTCGGCGAATTAATTGTACACTATGGTATACAAATTGCCGCATCCCCTTGCGGACCAGCCCTCCAAGGCGCTACATCACTCGGGACATCGCGCGCGATCTGCGCGGCAGGATCACACCAAGGGAGCCATTCAACATGCCCATTATCGTTGGCCAGGACAGCGCCAAAACCCGCAAAACCCTCACCGTCGGCGATCAGTCCATTGCATATTACTCGATTCCCGCGGCTCAGGCCGCAGGCCTTGGCGACTTTTCCCGCCTGCCAGCCGCGCTCAAAGTCGTGCTGGAAAATATGCTGCGCTTTGAGGACGGCAAAACCGTCACCGTCGACGACATCAAGGCGTTCTCCGAATGGGCCGACAATGGCGGTCAGAACCCGCGCGAAATCGCCTATCGCCCTGCGCGCGTGCTGATGCAGGACTTTACCGGCGTTCCTGCTGTTGTTGACCTTGCCGCGATGCGCGACGGTCTTGTGGCCCTTGGCGGCGACGCCGAAAAGATCAACCCGCTGAACCCGGTCGACCTTGTGATTGACCACTCGGTGATGATCGACGAGTTCGGTAACCCGCGGGCGTTCCAGATGAATGTCGATCGCGAATACGAACGCAACATGGAACGCTACACCTTCCTCAAGTGGGGCCAGTCCGCGTTCAACAACTTCCGCGTTGTGCCGCCCGGAACCGGCATCTGCCATCAGGTGAACCTTGAATATCTCTCCCAGGCCGTCTGGTCTGACACCGATCAGAACGGCAAAATGGTCGCCTACCCGGATACGCTTGTCGGCACCGACAGCCACACCACGATGGTCAACGGCCTTGCGGTGCTCGGCTGGGGTGTCGGTGGGATCGAAGCCGAAGCCGCAATGCTCGGCCAGCCGATCTCGATGCTTATCCCCGAAGTCGTGGGCTTTGAACTGACAGGCGCGATGGTTGAAGGCACCACCGCCACCGACCTCGTTCTGAAAGTCGTCCAGATGCTGCGCGAAAAAGGCGTTGTCGGCAAATTCGTCGAATTTTACGGCGACGGCCTCGACAATGTGCCGCTCGCCGACCGCGCAACCATCGGCAACATGGCACCGGAATACGGCGCGACCTGTGGCTTCTTCCCGATCGATGCCGAAACCCTCCGCTATCTCGAACAGACAGGCCGCGACGAAGATCGCATCGCACTCGTCGAAGCCTACGCCAAGGAAAACGGCTTCTGGCGCGACACCGGCTATTCGCCCGTCTACACCGATACGCTGACCCTCGACATGGGGACCATCGTCCCGGCGATCTCCGGCCCCAAACGTCCGCAGGACTTTGTCGCCCTCACCGATGGCAAGACCGCTTTCGCCAACGAGATGGAAAACACCTTCAAACGTCCGATGGGCAAAGAAGTCGCCGTCGACGGTGAAGACTACACAATGGAATCGGGCAAAGTCGTCATTGCGTCGATCACATCCTGCACCAACACATCGAACCCCTACGTGATGATCGGTGCAGGCCTCGTCGCCCGCAAAGCGCGCGCTTTGGGTCTGAACCGCAAACCATGGGTCAAGACCTCGCTGGCACCCGGATCACAAGTGGTCTCTGCCTACCTCGAGGCCGCGGACCTGCAAGAAGACCTCGACGCCCTCGGCTTTAACCTTGTCGGCTATGGCTGCACCACCTGCATCGGCAACTCTGGCCCGATCCTGCCTGCGCTCTCCAAGGCCATCTCCGAAGGCGACCTCGTCGCCACGTCGGTTCTGTCGGGCAACCGCAACTTCGAAGGCCGCATCTCGCCCGATGTGCGCGCCAACTACCTCGCATCACCGCCGCTTGTCGTGGCCTACGCCATCGCAGGCACGATGGATATCGACCTGACCACCGAACCGCTCGGCACCGACAAAGACGGCAATGACGTCTTCCTCAAGGACATCTGGCCAAGCCAGAAAGAAATCGCGGAAATGGTCGAGGCCACCGTCACCCGCGAAGCCTTCATGTCGAAATACGCCGAAGTTTTCACCGGCGACGAGAAATGGCAAGGCGTCGAAACCACCGACAGCCTCACCTACGACTGGCCTACGACATCAACCTACGTCCAGAACCCACCCTACTTCGAAGGTATGGGCGCTGAACCCGGCGTGATCTCCGACGTCAAAGATGCCCGCGTATTGGCGATCCTCGGCGACATGATCACCACCGACCACATCTCACCGGCCGGATCGTTCAAAGAAAGCACGCCCGCAGGACAATACCTCATCGACCGTCAGGTCGCCCCACGCGAGTTCAACTCCTACGGTTCGCGTCGCGGCAACCACCAGATCATGATGCGCGGCACCTTCGCCAACATCCGCATCAAGAACGAGATGCTTGACGGTGTCGAAGGCGGCTACACAACCGGACCGGACGGCACGCAACAATCCATCTTCGACGCGGCCATGGCCTATCAGGAGCAAGGCACACCGCTGGTGATCTTCGGCGGCGAACAATACGGCGCGGGTTCCTCACGGGACTGGGCCGCGAAAGGCACAGCCCTTTTGGGCGTCAAGGCCGTCATCGCTGAAACCTTCGAACGCATCCACCGCTCTAACCTCGTCGGCATGGGTGTCATTCCTTTCGAGTTCACAGGGGGCGACAGCCGCAAATCCCTAAAACTCAAAGGCGATGAAACAGTGTCGATCACTGGCCTCGAAGGCGACCTCAAACCGCTTTCGAATGTCCCCTGCACCATCACCTACGCAGACGGCACGACCAAAGACATCGAACTCAAATGCCGGATCGATACCGCGATCGAGAAAGAATACATCGAACACGGTGGCGTCCTGCACTACGTCCTGCGGAATTTGGCTGCGGCCTGAAGCTGGCCAAGAAAAACGGCGATGCCCCACCGCTTTGGCGGATGGGGCATCCTACATGCGCCCCCAAATTTGACTCCACTGGCCGCGATATGGTGTTCTGACATCGTATAAAGCGAGGGGGATTGCCATGTTTGACTTGGAAAACTTCATCGAGGATTGCAAATCCGCAATCCAAAAAGACCCGACTCACTGTACCGTTGCAGACCTTTTGCGAGGTGCGATGTCCAATCCCTCCGACGTCATGACCGCGCTCGGAGAGCCCACGTCGTCTGGTCTAAATACGATATACAAATCGTCCGAACTGACGATTCTCAATGTTGTCTGGAAACCAGAGATGGTTCTGATGCCACATGATCATAATATGTGGGCCACGATTGGCATATATACGGGGCGCGAAGACAATGTGTTCTGGCGCCGCATTAAAGATGACCCACAGGGGCGCATCGAAGCCGCTGGTGCGAAAGCTCTCGCCACAGGCGATGTAGCGCCACTCGGCAAGGACGTGATTCACTCCGTGATCAATCCGATTCCCAGACTGACAGGTGCGCTCCACATCTACGGTGGCGACTTTTTCGAAGCTGAACGCCTGGAATGGGAGGCCGAAGGCCTGACAGAACAACGATTTGATCCGGAAGTCCTAAAAGCCCGGTTTGCAGACTGATAGCAGACGCCCGGACTTGATCGTCCGCAAACCAGAAACAACATCGCTGGTTCTTTGGTGACTGTTTCCGTTTATGTGTAAAATTCATGCGAAACCCACTGTTTCCTCGGCAACTCCGCAAAAGTCCGCCACAAAAGGGCCGTAAAGTTTTGTGGGGTTTGTTATGAGTATCCAGCGGACAAGTGACCGCCTCCGGGTGATTGCCCGGGCGTTTCCAACATCAATACCACCGATGGAAGGGGCCGCTCTTTTGGCCTTGATGGCTGTTTGGTTGTTCGGCTCCTAAAGCCAAATACCGCCGCCAATCCTCTGCACTTATTCGCCCGCCGCCGCCAGCGCCGGACGAATACGCTTTTCCAAAATCACGTCCGTAACAGGCCCGGCAAACCGTAATAAGACCGTGCCATCGCTATCCAGAACAAACGTCTCCGGCACACCGTAGACGCCCCATTCAAGCGCCATCCGCCCGGCGTCATCGGCTCCGACACCTTCGAACGGATCACCAAGCTCTGTCAAAAAGGCCCGCGCCTTAATCGGATCGTCCTTATAATTCACTCCGTAAATCGCCAGCCCCTCGGCCTGCAACGCCATCAATTGCGGATGCTCAACCCGGCACGGTGCGCACCAGCTTGCCCAGAAATTCACAATTTTCGGCCCCGGTGCGTCCAGCAACGCACGGGTAAACGGCACCAAACCCGGCAAGGGCGTTACCTCAACCGCAGGGGCTGCCTGACCAACCAATGTCGACGGCAATGCGTCCGGATCGGCCCGAAACATCCCACCCCAAAACAGCCCTGCCAGCGCGGCAAAAATCACCGGAGGCAACAACGCCAAAAGCGGAATGCGTCTCACTTGATCCACCGTTTCTCGGCTTCATCCAAGGCCGCCTTGGCCGCCCGTGCCTGACGGACACTCAATAATACAATTCCGACCAAAAGCACGATCGACACGGTATAGGCCAAGGACACCTCGACCGCGTATTTCCCCAGATCAGGTATCATGCCGCACGCTCCCGCACTGTAATGGCATGCACCCGTCGCTTGCGAATTTCCGTCCGCGTCCGCAACAAGACAAGCGCCAGGAACAAAAAGAAAAAGCCTGCAATACAAACCAC